>CAZKTH010000253.1:0-5128 GCA_964555575.1 uncultured Devosiaceae bacterium
GCGAAGTGCTCGAACGCCTCGAAACCCAGTCGGATGGACGGCCAAACGCCGCACTCGACGATCTGCCGCTGTTTGCTAAAATCCCGGCCGATCCCCCCGCTCCTTCAGGCAAGAAAGAGCAATTGGTTAACCAGCTTCTCGATAACGTCAATCCGGATGAGTTGACGCCGCGCGCCGCCATCGACGTGATCTATCAACTCAAGAAAGCCCGCAATGCCGACCGTCGTGACTAAGGCGCCGCCTTCCGAAGCCGCGTTCATGTACGCCTCTGCCAAGGACATCATCAAGGCGGTGCTCGACGAGCTCGGCGACGACGCGTCCAATTCGACCAGGGCGCGCTCCGTCCTGCTCGCCAAGACCAAGGCGGCCCTCGCCCTGGCGCGCCAGACGGCCGAAGCCGAACTGATCCGCACCAGACGCGGCACGAAATGCGCCCGAAACCTGTGCAAGGCCGAGGACGAGATCATCCGCGCCATTCACAAATACGCCACCGAATATGCCTATCCGGACGCCAATCCGTCCGAGGCCGAAGCGGTGTCGCTGGCCGCCGTCGGCGGCTATGGCCGCGCGACGCTGGCGCCCGGCTCCGACATCGATCTGCTGTTCATCCTGCCCTACAAGCAGACCCCCTGGGGCGAACAGGTCACCGAATACATCCTTTACATGCTCTGGGACCTCGGACAGAAGGTCGGCCATGCCGTCCGCTCGGTCGACGACTGCATCCGCATGTCCAAGGCCGACATGACGGTCAGGACCGCGACGCTCGAGGCGCGCTATCTCACCGGCGACCGCGAGCTGTTCGACACGATGGTCTCCCGTTTCGCCCACGAGGTCACCTCGCGGACCGGGGCCGAGTTTATCGCCGCCAAGCTCGCCGAACGCGACGAACGCCATCTGCAGATGGGCAATTCGCGCTATGTGGTCGAGCCCAACATCAAGGAAGGCAAGGGGGGTCTGAGAGACCTCAACACCCTGTTCTGGATCGGCAAATACTACTTCCACATCAATTCGGGCGCCGGCTTCGTCGAAAAGGGAGTGCTGTCGAAATCGGAATTGAGGACCTTCGAGCGTTCCGAGGATTTCCTCTGGGCGGTCAGATGCAACCTGCATTTCCTCACCCACCGCGCCGACGAGAAGCTGACTTTCGAACTCCAGCCCGATCTCGCCGAGCGCCTGGGCTATGGCGACCGGCCCGGCATGCTTGGCGTCGAGCGCTTCATGAAGCACTATTTCCTGGTCGCCAAGGATGTCGGCGATCTGACCCGGATCTTCTGCGCCTCGATCGAGGTGTCGCAGGGCAACAGGGGCGGCGTGCTCGACCGCGTACTCGGCGGCTGGTCCGCGGGGAGGCGCAAGAAGATCAGGGGCGAGACCGATTTCTTCATCGATCGCGGCCGGCTCAACGTCGTCTCCGAGGACGTTTTCGCCAAGGATCCGGTCAATCTGATCAGGATCTTCTGGGTGTCCGCGCGCGAAGAGCTGATCTTCCATCCCGACGCGCTCAAGCACATCACGCGCTCGTTGCCGCTGATCAATCGCGATTTGCGGAACGACGAGACGGCCAACCGCTATTTCCGTGAAATCCTGACCTCGCCGAAAACGGTCGAGCGCGTCCTCAGACGGATGAACGAAAGCGGCGTACTCGGGCGTTTCGTCCCCGAATTCGGCCGCATCGTCGCCCTGATGCAGTTCAACATGTATCACCACTACACGGTCGACGAGCACCTGATTCGCGCTGTCGGAGTGATGGCCGAGATCGAAAATGGCGGTCTCAAGAAGGAACTGCCATTAACGCACGAATTGCTGCCGCAGCTTTCCAGCGTCCATCTGCTCTATTTCGCCCTGTTCTTGCACGACATCGCCAAGGGACGCGACGAGGATCATTCGGTCGCCGGCACCCGCATCGCCATGAAGCTCTGCCCGCGTTTCGGGCTCAACGCCGCCGAGACCGACACGGTTGCCTGGCTGATCCGCTATCACCTGACCATGTCCGAAATCGCCCAGGCCCGCGACATCCAGGATCCGGAAACGGCCAAGAGCTTCGCCCAGCTGGTGCAGAGCCCGAACCGGCTGGCCCTGCTGATGATCCTGACCGCCTGCGACATCCGCGCCGTCGGACCGGGGGTGTGGACCGGCTGGAAGGGCTCGCTTCTCAGATCGCTCTATTTCGCCACCGAGCCGCTCCTTTCCGGTGGCTATTCGCAGGTTTCCCAGGCCGACCGTATCGAGGAGGCGAAAACGGCGCTCGCCGCCGAACTCGAGGCCTGGACCCCGGACGAGATCACCACCTATCAGGCCCGGCACTACAATCCCTATTGGCTGAGGGCCGAGCACGAATTGCAGGTCACCCACGCCAGGATGATCGGCAACGCCGATCTGAGCGGCAAGCCCTTCGCCGGCACGGCCGAGGTCAAGGAATTCGAATCGATCACCGAGGTGAGTTTCTACACCCCGGACCATCCCCGGCTTCTGTCGATCATCGCCGGCGCCTGCACCATGTGCGACGCCTCGATCATCGGCGCCCAGATCTTCTCGATGCGCGACGGCCAGGCGCTCGACACCTTCCGTCTGCGGCGTGCCTTCACCTCGGACGAGGACGAGAAGGTCAGGGCCCATCGCATCATCGAAACGGTCAGCGACCTGTTGCAGGGCAAGAAGCGCATTCCGGCCGATCTCGGCAAGGATTCCCGCCTCAACCGGCGCCTCAGGCCGTTCAGCGTGCCTTCGGAGGTCCATGTCTCCAACAAGCTGTCGCACAAGTTCACCGTCATCGAGGTCTCCGGTCTCGATCGTACCGGCCTGCTGCATCATCTCACCCGCGAGCTCTCCGACCTCAATCTCACCATCGGCTCGGCCCATATCTCGACCTTTGGCGAAAAGGCGGTCGACGTGTTCTATGTCACCGATCTGACAGGCTCCAAGATCGAGGCCAGAGCGCGCGAGAAAAAGGTGCGTGACCGGTTGATGGCCGTGCTCGACAATCGCGGCGATGCCGAATAGTGCGTATTCGGCAGGTGAGTCGCGCCGGAAAGCGGCCGAACCGGTCGCCTGCCTGCCGCAAGGCGGGAACGGTCTCGCATCCCGCCCCGGAGACTTGCGGGTTGGCGGTGCGGGCGCCATCGTCTGAAGCCGTGAGCCCCAAACCGGAACGCCGCAATTGAACCTTTACCGCAATTTCCTGTCTGTCGGCGGTGCGACGCTTCTGAGCCGGTTGCTCGGCTTTCTGCGCGACATGCTCATGGCCAATCTCCTCGGCACGGGGCTGGCCGCCGACGCCTTCTTCGCCGCCTTCCGCTTTCCCAATCTGTTCCGGCGTCTGTTCGCCGAAGGCGCCTTCAACGCCGCCTTCATTCCGCTGTTCTCCGGGGCGATCGAGAAGCAGGGCGAGGAGGAAGCGCGCCTGTTCGCCGCCCGCATCATCTCCTGGCTGGCCACCTTTTTGCTGGCGGTCACGGTGCTGGCCGAGATCTTCATGCCGCAGGTGCTCGTTCCGTTCGTGCCCGGCTTCCTCAGCGATCCGGAAAAATACGACCTGACCGTCACCCTGACGCGCATCTGCTTTCCCTATCTGGCCCTGATGTCGCTGACGGCCGCCTATGGCGCCATTCTCAACGGTCTCAACCGCTTCATCGCCGCGGCCTTCGCGCCGGTCCTGCTCAACATCGTCCTGGTCCTGCTGATGATCGGGCTGGTCCTTGTGATCGAAGATCTGGAACCGGACAACGCTGCCGGCTGGCTCGCCCTTGGTACGTTGGTCGGTGGTGTCGCCCAGCTCGGCCTGGTTTTCTGGGCGGTACGGCGCACCGGGTTCCTGCCGCGTTTCCACATGCCGCATCTCGATAAGGACGTCCGGCGGTTCTGGTTTCTGGCGCTGCCGGCCATTGCCTCGGGCGGCATCACCCAGATCAACATCTTCGTCGGCACCATCATCGCCTCCGGCGCCTCCGGCGCGATTTCCTATCTGTACTACGCCGACCGCCTCTATCAGCTGCCCCTCGGGATCATCGGCATCGCCATCGGCGTGGTGCTGCTGCCCGAGCTTTCCCGCTTTCTCAAAAGCGGACGGGAGCACGACGCCTATGTGGCGATGGAGCAATCCTTGCTGATCTCCATGCTCCTGACCCTGCCGTCGGTGGCCGGCCTCATCGCCCTCGCCGAGCCGATCAACCGGGTTCTGTTCGAACACGGCGCCTTTTCCGCCGCCGATACGGAAGCGACAGCGGCAGCGTTGGCCGGCTTCGCCACGGGCCTGCCGGCCTTCATTCTCATCAAGGTGTTCCAGCCCGGATTTTTCGCCCGCGAGAACACTCTGACCCCTACCGTGTTTTCGGTGATTTCGGTCGTCGTCAACATCACATTGTCGCTGGTGCTGTTCCCGAGCCTGCAGCATGTCGGCATCGCCGTTGCGACGTCGATTTCGGCCTGGACCAATGCGGCGCTTCTGTTCACGACGCTGTGGCGCAGGGGCTATTATCGCCCCTCGGCCCGGCAATGGCGCAATCAGGCGCTCATGCTGCTTTTTTCCGTCCTCATGCTTTTCGGTCTCTGGGTGGGTTCGGAGCTGCTGACCGATGTCTTCCTGTCCGGTGCGCCTTTCCTGACGGCATTTGTGGCCCTGATGGGCCTTATCGTGGCTGCGGCCCTGGCCTATTTCGCCGCGATCCATTTCGCCGGGGTCCAGAACATGCGCGCCATAATCACCGGCCTGGTTCGCCGCCGGCAGAGCTGAGGCTTGCCCCGAAGCCCCGCTTGCGCGATAAGCCCGCCTCAACCGCTCCCGTTTCGAAGAGCCCTGTCATGTCCTTCACTCCGCGCGTCTTTTCCGGCATCCAGCCTTCCGGCGATCTGCATCTGGGCAATTATCTCGGCGCCATCCGCCGTTTCGTGCCGCTGCAGTTGACCCATGACTGCATCTATTGCGTCGTCGACATGCACGCGATCACCGTCTGGCAGAACCCGGATGACCTCGAGCGCTCCACCCTCGAACTGACCGCGGCCTATCTCGCCGCCGGGCTCGACCCCAAGCGCGCCATCATCTTCAACCAGTCCCAGGTGAAAGAGCACGCCGAACTGGCCTGGATCTTCAACTGTGTCGCCCGCATGGGCTGGATGCAGCGCATGACGCAGT
>CAZKTH010000254.1:0-5071 GCA_964555575.1 uncultured Devosiaceae bacterium
CCGTATGCATCGGATCGATCGGGCCGGCCGGCTCCTTGTCCTCGACGAGGTCGTGCGGCATCTGTACCGCCCGCACCTTGTCGCGGAACGCCGCAAAGACGCTGGCCACCGCGACCGGATCCAGTTCCGGCTTGGCCCGCGCCCGCTTCTCGGCCCGGTTCGGGCCGATGAAGACGGCGGTGGAAAACAGCGAAGCAACGCTGCCGGTCAGGATTTCGTCGCTGCCCTCGCTGAGCAGTTCGGGTCGCGCCGCGGCGGCGACAACCGCGGCCGGCACCGCCGCCTCGGCATCGGGCGGCAGGGCGGATCGAACGGTCAGGGAATAGGCGGCGGATGTGAGAAGCAGCCCGAGAAGGACCCGGGGGACAAGACGCCCTTTTTTTGGACGCACGGCGCGGCGGGGAACTCCTGAACGCAACTGCATACGCTTTTGTTACTCAACTCAACTCGCCGCAACGCGCCTTGCATCGTCGGTTTCGGCGCAAAGCAAGGCTTTGGCATAATGGGCGATTAACGTTGATGTGACGTAAACGGCTGGAAATGGCGAAGAAAGGGCCGAGTTGGGGCCAAATCGTGGCGCCGGCGGTTTTCGCTTCAGCCGTTGCGTCTTTGCGACTGTGCCAGCGCCAGCCGCGCCACCGGCACGCGATAGGGCGAGCAGGAGACGTAATCGATACCCAGCGAGACGAAAAAGGCGATCGAGGCGGCATCGCCGGCATGCTCGCCGCAAATGCCGATGACGAGATCGGGATTGGCGGCGCGGCCGCGCTCGATGGCGATGCGGATCAGTTCGCCGACGCCGCGCTGGTCGATGGTGGTGAAGGGATCGCCGTCGTAAAGCCCGCGCCGCAAATAGGCGTTGAGAAAAACCGGGGCGTCGTCGCGCGAAATGCCGAAGGTCGTCTGGGTCAGATCGTTGGTGCCGAAGGAAAAGAAATCGACGTAAGGGGCGATGTCGCCGGCCCGCATGGCGGCGCGCGGCAGCTCGATCATGGTGCCGAAGGCGATGTTGACGGCGCGGTCGTCGAGCACCTTTTCACGTTCGAGAATGGCAAAGACCTGTTCGCGCATCCAGGAAACCTCGCGCGGCGAGGAAACGAACGGCACCATGATCTCGAGATCGGTACGGGCAACGCCGCTTTTCGCCGCTTCCCTCAAGCCGGCGACGAGCGCCCTGATCTGCATGTCGAGGATTTCCGGATAGGTGACGGCGAGGCGACAGCCGCGATGGCCGAGCATCGGGTTGGTCTCGGCCAGGCGGTTGAGCCGCAAGCGGAGCGCCCGCACATCGAGCCCGAGGGCGACGGCGGTTTCGACGACGTCCTCCTCCGAACGCGGCAGGAATTCGTGCAGCGGCGGATCGAACAGCCTGACCGTCACTGGCCGCCCCTCCATGACGGCAAACAGCGCCGCATAGTCGCTCGACTGGAATTCGACCAGCGCCTTGAGGGCGTTGACCCGGTCGGCCTCGTTTTCGGAAAGGATCATCCGTCTTAGTCCGACAAGGCGTTCGGGCGAAAAGAACATGTGTTCGGAACGGGCGAGACCGATGCCCTCGGCGCCGAAATTCAAAGCCGTGCGGGCCGATTCGAGCGTTTCGACATTGGTCCGGACGGCGATGGTGCGGCTGGCGTCGGACCAGTCCAGAAGCTTGGCGATGGCGCCACCGATATTGGGCTGACTCAGCTTCAGCGCACCGGAATAGACGGCGCCGTCGCTGCCGTCGATGGTGATGCGGTCGCCGGCGGCGAAATCCATCGAGCCGATACGGCAGTTCATGGCGGCAGCATCGATCTGCAGCGAGCGGACCGAGGCGACGCAGGGCTTGCCCGAGACACGGGCGATGATGGCGGCATGCGAGTTCTGGCCGCCGCGCGCCGTCAGGATGCCGGTGGCGGCGCCCATGCCCTCGACATCGGCCGGGCCGGTCTCGATGGCGACGAGAATGCAGTTGCGCCCGCGCGCCTTCAGCCGCGCCGCGTCCTGCATGGTGAAGACGATCTCGCCGCTTGCCGCGCCGGGAGAGACGCCCAGGCCCACGGCAATCGGCGCCTCGTCGCCCTCGATATCGAGACGCGGATGCAGCAATTGCGGGATACGGGCCGGATCGGTCCTCAACACCGCCTGATGCGGCGACCAGACGCCGCGCTCGACCCGATCGACCGCCGCTTCCAGCTCGCCTTCGGCGCTGGCGACAAAGGGCCGCGCCGACATCAGACAGGGTTTGCCGTCACGGACGGAAACCAGGCACGCCATGTGCTGGCCGGCTTCGGCATCGAGCCTTTCGGCGAGTTGGCGCGCCAGCGGTGCCGCTGCGCCCAGCCGTCCGATGACGTCCGCCGGCGGCCCTAATGCGCCGGTTTCGACGTCGCGGGTATCGAAGGCAACGTGATCGCCGCCGGCCATGGCCTGGACGATGACGATCTGGGCGTCGCGTTCGGCCTGGCCCTCGGGATTTTCCCAAAGCGGTCCCTCGGCGGCATAGGAGCGGAAGGCCTGTTCGACGGCGCGGGCCAGCGGCCGCGTGATGTCGATCGCCTCGGCTTCCTCCGACGGCGCCGGAATGCCGAGCTTGGCGCGCATCAGACCGGAGGAGTGGCGCGGCGCCGAGGTTCTGACCGCCAGCGACGGCGGCGCCTTGCCGCGCTCGACAAGCCGGAACAGCACCGTCACCCAGGTTTTCAGAAGCTTGTTGCCGCCATTGTCGCGTTCGGCGAGAAGCGCGTTCCAGGCGCCACGGGAGATGACGATGGTCGGCACGGTGGGCAGGCCGGCGGCGTGGACCGCATTGATCCAGCGCGCCTTGCCGGTCAGCAGCCGTTTCTGGGCCGCATCGAGCGCCACCCTGCCCTCGGCCGGGGCGATCGCGAACATCTGTCGGGCAACGGACACTGGAAAGAACCCCGAAAACCTGTCTTTCGGGCACTATTGCTCGAAGGACGGGTTTTGGGCAATGCGGGATCGCCGCCGCCACGGCACCGGGACAACAATGCAGTGCACCTTGACTTGCCACCATCAAGCCCGCATCTCATGTGCCCATGAGTGAAAAGCCCAAGCTTGAGATCGTCCTTTGCGCCCCGCGCGGCTTCTGCGCCGGCGTCGACCGCGCCGTCCAGATCGTCGAGGTGGCGATCGAGAAATACGGCGCGCCGGTCTATGTGCGCCACGAGATCGTCCACAACAAATATGTCGTCGACAATCTCAAGGCCAAGGGCGCCGTCTTCGTCGAGGAGCTGAGCGAGATCCCCGACACCGAGGCGCCGGTCGTCTTTTCCGCCCATGGCGTACCCAGATCGGTGCCGACGGAAGCGACCTCCCGCAACCTGTTCTTTCTCGACGCCACCTGCCCGCTGGTTTCCAAGGTCCATGTCGAGGCGCAGAAGCACTTCGCCGAAGGCTTGGAAACCGTGCTGATCGGCCATCGCGACCATCCCGAAGTCGTCGGCACCATGGGGCAATTGCCGGAAGGCGCGATCAGCCTCATCGAGACCGTCGCCGATGCCGAGGCCTTCACCCCCAGGGATCCGAACCGGCTCGCCTTTGTCAGCCAGACCACGCTCAGCGTCGACGATACGGCCGAGATCGTCTCCGTGCTGCAAAACCGCTTCCCCAACATGCGCAAGCAGCACAAGGAAGACATCTGCTACGCCACCACCAACCGCCAGGAGGCGGTCAAGCGCGTCGCCCCCGAGGTCGATGCCATGATCGTCGTCGGGGCGCCGAATTCGTCCAATTCGATGCGTCTGGTCGAAGTGGCCGAACGCGCCGGCTGCAAGCACGCCATGCTGGTGCAGCGTGCCGCCGAAATCGACTGGACCCGGTTCGCAGGCATTGCAAAGCTCGGCATGACCGCCGGCGCCTCGGCGCCGGAAACCCTGGTCGACGAGATCATCGAAGCCTTCGGGAGGCGCTACGACATTTCGGTCTCCAGCCAGGTGACGGCACGCGAGGATATCTCCTTCAACCTGCCGCGCGAATTGCGGACGGTGCGGGCGTGATGCCTGAGACGGTGCTTGAAACCGAAAGGCTGCGGCTGACCAATTGGCTGCCGACACATATTGGCGACCTGCTGGCTCTGCATGGAGACCCGGAGGTCAGCCGTTATCTGTCGGCGGATGGACAGCCGGAGGACCTTGCACAAGCCGAAGAACGACTGACGCTCTGGGCACGGAACTTCGCCGAGCATCGCATGGGCAAATTGCGGGCGACCGACAAACGAACAGGCGAATTTGTCGGTCGGGCCGGGTTCGGCATCTATCCCCCCACGGGTGAACCGGAGATTGGCTACGCCCTGCTGCGTGAACACTGGGGCAAGGGCTATGCCGTCGAGGCGGCTTCGGGCCTTCGCGACTGGATTTTCCGCGAAACGGACTGGGACCATTTCATCGGCTTTGCCGATGTGCGCAACGCTGCCTCGCTTGCAGTGCTCGAAAGGATTGGCATGACCAGAACCCATACGGCAAACGCGCCGGACGGCCTTGCCCATCACCACCACGTTTTCAGGCGGAGCGACTGGCATGCCAGCTAAGGTCGTCATCCATACCGACGGCGCCTGTTCGGGCAATCCCGGTCCCGGCGGCTGGGGCGCGGTCTTGCAGTTCGGCAAGCACGTCAAGGAGCTGAAGGGCGGTGCCCCGGAAACCACCAACAACCGCATGGAAATGACCGCCGCCGTCGAGGCGCTTTCCGCCCTCACCCGTCCCTGTGCCGTCGAGCTGCATACCGATTCGACCTATCTCAGGGACGGCCTGACCAAATGGATCCATGGCTGGAAAAGGAATGGCTGGAAGACCAGTGACAAGAAGCCGGTCAAGAACGCCGAACTCTGGCAGGCGCTCGACGAAGCGGCGTCGCGCCACACGATCGACTGGCACTGGGTCAAGGGCCATGCCGGCGACGAGATGAACGAACGCGCCGACAGGCTCGCCGCCGAAGGCATGGCGCCGTTCAAGCCCAAGAAGGAAGAGCCGGAGGCCGAGAAGGCGCCGGAAATCGAATATTCCGAGAAGCCGCCGATCTAGCAGGACGTTGAAAAAGCGATGCGTTTGGCCTTGAGGATGGCTTTGACGCC
>CAZKTH010000255.1:0-5062 GCA_964555575.1 uncultured Devosiaceae bacterium
AAGTGGATACCGGTTCGCCGGTTCGAAAACGCGACCACTCAACAACCTGGAGCTTTTGTTCTGATTCCATCAGAACGGAAAATGCTCTAGTCTCCGGCGTCATTCGGGCGAAAGCCGGAATCCGGAAACGGCTGCCACCAGCGCCAAAGGCTTTGGAGTGCAGTGACGGCGGCAAGGACGGTGTACCAGACTGCGTCCGCGTCTTGCGCCCGGGGCACGCCGACCCCATGTGAGGGCCAGGCGTTTGCTCACACCGGGGGCCCCCATGCGAAAACTCCTCGTTCTTTTTTCCGCAAGTCTTGCCTTTGCGTCCTTCGCCCTGCCGGCGCCGTCCGAGGAGATCGGCCGGGTCGGGGTCGACTGGATCGGCAACGACATCGTCATCGATGCCATCGCCGATCCCAAGGTCGAGGGCGTGACCTGTCACGTCGCCTATTTCGACCGGTCGCTGATCGACAGGCTGCAACAGGGCAACTGGTTCGAGGACCCCTCCAATTCCTCGATCGACTGCGTCCAGACCGGCCCGATCACCATCGGCAGGATCGCTCTCACCAAGAAGGGCGAGGAGGTGTTCGAGCAGAAGCGTTCGCTGATCTTCAAGTCGCTGGTGGTCAACCGCATCTATGACGCAAAGAACGACGCCCTCGTCTATCTCGCCCACACGCGCCAGGTAAATGTGGGGTCGGCCAAGATGTCGATCTCGGTCATCCCGCTGGCCAGTGCCGATGCCGTCTGGACCGAGGGCAGGCCGGGCGCCGACAAATCGGGTCAATAAGGGCCATGCTCAAGCACCGGGAGCGCCATGCGCCGTGACGGCTTGACGGGACAGGGTCAAAACGGCTTTGCCTCCCGCGACGGGATTTGCGTTTTAGATCCATTCTAAAAAATGGATTATCACGGTACAGTTTGATTTTACAAAAAGAATCCTGTTCCACCGCTACAATTCGCTGCGGCACACCCCATATATTCGACATCAGCCCGCTCCCTTGGGAGCCGACATCATCAGGAGGCCCATATGGCATTACTCATTGGCGATCTTGCGCCGGACTTCGAAGCCGAAACCACCGAAGGCAAGATCCGTTTCCACGACTTCATCGATGGCCACTGGGCCGTGATCTTCTCGCACCCGGCCGATTTCACCCCGGTCTGCACCACCGAGCTCGGCTATTCGGCCAAGATCAAGCCGGAATTCGACAAGCGCGGTGTCAAGGTCATCGGGCTTTCCGTCGATCCGATCGAGGATCACCGCGCCTGGATCGGCGATATCGAGGAAACCCAGGGCATCGCCCTCAATTTCCCGATGATCGCCGACCCGGAAGGCAAGGTCGCCAACGCCTATGGCATGATCCACCCCAATTCGGACGCCAAGTTTACGGTCAGGTCATTGTTCGTCATCGGCCCGGACAAGAAGGTCAAACTGAAGATCGAGTATCCGCCCTCGACCGGCCGCAACTTCCACGAGGTGCTGCGCGTCATCGACTCGCTGCAGGCCTCGGCCAAATACTCGGTCGCGACGCCGGCCAACTGGGAACCGGGCGAGGACGTCATCGTCTCGCTTTCGGTCTCGGACGAGGAAGCCAACAAGCGCTTCGGCGGCTTCAAGGCCCTGAAGCCCTATTTGCGGATCATTCCGCAGCCCAAGGGCTGACGGCGATCGCCATGGCAAAAACGAAGGGGGCCAAGTGGCCCCCTTTTTTGCCTGAAGACGGGCGCGCATGGCAGCCGGAAACCGGCAGCCAGAGCGGCGCGCGTTCAAGTTGAACCGCTCTAACCCTTGATGCCGAGCGCCTTGAGACGAAGCCTTTCCTCAGCGAGGATCTCGCTCAGTTTGCGTTGCTCGAAAGAAACGCTGCCGAGCCGTTCGCCGAACCCATCCGGGAATCCGAAGAGCGGAAACGCAAGCGCGGAGCCCCATTCGGGCGCGCGGTTCATTTCGTCGATCTCGTGGTTGAGTGCCGCCGCCCTTTTGCGCGCCAGATAGACCTTGTGGGCCTGCGCATAGACGCGGCTGAAACTGACGCCGAGTTCGCCGGTGCACACCTTGCGGTAGGGATTGCCCGATTTGCCCTCGCTGGCGGCCCGGTCGAGCGTGCAATAAAGCTTCAGCCCGGTCGCATAGCCGGCCCGATAGAGCTTCGGATTCGGCGTGACGCCATATTGGGCGCAGGTCCTGGCATACTGACCGAACCGGTCCGCGGAAAAGCCGTAATAGCCATCGGACTTTCCGACGCTTTGCCAGTCGTCCGCCCGGCATTGCGCCGGACTCAGCGTCACGGCGGAAGCGGACCCGAGTGTGAGCAAAAGCGTGGCGAGAACGAAAATCAGACGCAACATGGCGAGCCTCCATTGCGGCCCATGATGAAATCCGATTGTGACGGCATGCAGGACGGTTTCAGCCGTTCTTAAGTCTCCGTGCGGCAGACTGACGCTTGTTCCCGATCAGCCTTGCCGGCCCGATGCCTTCGATCCAACGCGCCTTCAAACCGATCTACGCCGTCCCGCTCGCCTGGGCGGTATTGTCGGCGCTGTTCGTCTTCAGGGCCTGGAACAAGGATTTTCTTTCCCTGTTCAACGACACCGACGACGCCACCCGGCTCGTCGTCGTCCGTGACCTGATGGGTGGGCAGAACTGGTTCGACCACATCGAGCACCGCTTCAACACTCCCTTCGGAGCCGAGATCCACTGGTCGCGGCTGATCGATCTGCCGCTATCCTGGCTGATCTCCGGCTTCGACCTGCTGGTGCCGGGCAATGGCGAGCGCATCGCCCTGTTCGTCTGGCCGCTTTTGTGGCTGCTGCCGGCGCTCTGGCTCACCGTGATCCTGGCGCGGCGGCTCGTCGGACCGGGCAACGAGCTGGTCGCTCTAGTCCTCGCAGCGCTCGCCCTGCCGGTCTTTTCCGAATTCGTGCCGGGCCGGATCGATCACCACAACGTCCAGGCCGTTCTGATCCTCTGGCTGGCGATCGAGGCGCTGGGGTCGCTGCGATCCAATGGTGCCGCCTGGCGGGCCGGCATCGCCGCCGCGACCTCGCTCGCCATCGGGGCGGAAACGCTGCCGATCATTGCCGCCGCCATCCTCGCCTTCGGCCTCAACTGGGTCATCGGCCGGGATTTCGCCCCGAAGCTCTGGCGCTTCGGTGTCGGGCTCGCTCTGGCGATGCTTGTCCATTTTCTCATCGCCATCGGACCGGCGGACTGGTTCGTCACCCGCTGCGACGCCCTGTCGGACGTCTATCTCGCCGCCGCCTTCGGCGTCGGGCTCGCCTTTGTCGGTCTCGCCCGCCTGCCCTTCGGTGCCGGCGACCGCGGCAAAAGGCTGGCGTCCGGCATCATTGCGGCACTCGTCCTTGCCGCCCTGCTGCTCGCCGTGTTCCCATCCTGCGCCGCCGGTCCTTTTGCCGGGCTCGATCCCTGGCTCCGGGCCGTCTGGCTTGGCCGAATCGGCGAGGCGCAGCCGCTGTGGCGCAGCCTTTTCGCCCAGACCGACTATGCCATCGCCGCAAGCCTTCCCGTCCTTTTGGCCCTTTTCGCCGCGTTGGCGCGTCTGGCGTTGGCACGCGGCGAAGGCCGCAGCCGCTGGCTGACCTATGCGCTGCTTCTGGCCGGCGCCTTCGCCGGCCTCGTCCTGCAACTGCGCGGCATAAGGCTGGCCGGTCTGGTTGCCGTGCCCGGCGCGGTAGCGCTGCTCGCTTTTCTCAGGGCCCTCTATCTCGGCGGACATGGCCCGGCAAGGCGTGCCGCCGCGCTCGGCCTTGTTGCCGGCTGGATCGGCGCGGCCGGGCTGGCGACCTTCTTTTTCGCCAGCATCGTGCTGCCGCCAGCAGCGGCGGCCAGGGCATCGGCGCCCTTTGCCCGGTGTCTGGCGCCTTCCGGCTTTGATGCCCTCACCGCGCTCACGCCAGCCCGCATCGCGGCGCCCGTCGATCTCGGTCCCTATCTCGTGCTGATGACGCCGCATGCGGTGATCGGCTCGCCCTATCACCGCAATGGCGAGGGCATCGGCGACAGCTACCGCATCTTTGGCGGGCCCGCGGAAGAAGCCCGTGCCATCCTTGAGGAGCGCGGCATCGACCTCGTGGTCTCCTGCGACGCCCTTGTCGATCTGACCGGCGGCGACCTCGACGCGCCGGATTCGCTCAAGGCGCAATTGAGCAGGGGTGAAACGCCAGACTGGCTCAGTCCCGTGCCGGCTCCGAAGGGGCCGCTGAAGATCTACCGGGTCGCGAGGTAGGCGGCGAGCGCCGGCGCGGCCTTCAGCCTTCGCGGCAGCTTGGCGGCGATCAGCCGGTGCGCCTGTTGGAGATAGGCGGCAAGATCCTTTTCGCTCAGAGCCGAATCCGGCCCGAGCGCCACCCATCTGGCGCGGGCGAGATAGGGCGCCGGCACCACGCCCTCGAGCCCCGGCAGCAGCTCGAACGCCATGTCCGAGCACTTGAACGAGATCTGCGACCCGTTCCTTTCCGCCGAAAGGATGGCGAAGATCCTGCCGCCGACCTTGGCCACCGAGGCATCGCCCCATTGATGGACGATTTCCGTTGCCGGTAGAGCGGCGACGAAGGCCTCGAATTCGCTGCGGTCGAAAAGGCTCACTTCACCCTCAGGCGGCGGCAATGCCGGTACCGACCGGGCAGGCCACGCCCGTTCCCTGCAGGCCGCAATAGCCGTTCGGGTTTTTGGCGAGGTATTGCTGGTGATAGGGTTCGGCGAAATAGAACGGTCCGGCCGGGGCGACCTCGGTGGTGATGGCGCCGCGTCCGGCCGCCTTCAGCGCCTTGTCGTAGGCGGCTTTGCTTTCGGCGACGCGGGCGGCCTGGTCTTGCGAACACGTGTAAAGGACCGAGCGATACTGGGTGCCGACATCGTTGCCCTGGCGCATGCCTTGCGTCGGGTCGTGCTCTTCCCAGAAGGTCTTGAGCAGTGTTTCGAGCGAAACCGCCGACGGATCGAACACCACCATGACGCTTTCGGCATGGCCGGTCCGGCCGGTGCAGACCTCTTCATAGCTCGGATTGGGCGTTAGCCCGCCCTGATAGCCGACGGCGGTGACGATCACCCCGGGCA
>CAZKTH010000256.1:0-4982 GCA_964555575.1 uncultured Devosiaceae bacterium
TGTGGGTATTTTTCCGGCTGCCCGAAACGCTGAAGCCGGAAGACCAGCGGCTTCTGCAGATCGATGTGATCGTCGATGGTTTCCGCACGGTCTTCACCAACAGGATGGCCATCCTCTACGCCACCGCCGGCATTTTCATCTTCGGGGCGCTGAACGGCTACATCTACACCGCCCAGCAGGTCTATGTCGAAGTCTACGACCTCGGGGCCTATTTCCCCTTCGCCTTCGCCGCGATGGGAATCGTCATGGCCATTTCGAATTTCCTCAATTCGCGCATGGTCGGAAGGATCGGCATGCGACGGCTGTCGCATTACGCGCTGCTGGCCTTCACCGGGGTCGGCATCGTCTGGTTCGTCGTTTCCCTGTTCGGGACACCGCCGCTCTGGCTCTTTCTGACCCTGTTCGGCATCATCATGTTCCATTTCGGCTGGGCCGGCGGCAACATGAACGCCCTGTCGATGGAGCCGCTCGGCAAGGTCGCCGGCACGGCTTCGGCCGTGTTCGGTTTCATCCAGACCGTCGGCGGCGCCAGTCTCGGCCTTCTGATCGGACAAAGCTTCAACGGCACGGTCACCCCGGTCGCCGGCGGCTATGCGCTGATGGGGCTATTGGCGCTGACCAGCGTGCTGTTCGCCGAAAAAGGCAGGCTGTTCGGGGTCGGCGTGGAATATGGCGAGGCCGCCAAGGACGCCCACCGGCAGGAAGCGTGACCAGCTTCCCTATCAGTTGGCGGGCGGTGTCGGGCTGCCGTTGAGATCGATCGGCCGGTTGTCGGCCGGTGGCAACAACAGATCGAGCGGCTGGTTGTCGGCCGGCGGACAGACCACAAGCGGATCGGTCGAGGGTACGCAAGGCGCTGGAACCGTTGCGGCCGGCGTGCCGGTCGATGGAGCCGCAAGCGGATCCTGGCTTTCGCCGAGATTCTGAAGCAATTGATCGAGGGTCTGAGTGGTCGGCTCGGTCGTAGTGGCGGGCGGCTCTACGGGCGGCGCATTGGCCGCTTCGGCGGCGGCCTTCGCTTCGGCTTCCGCCTTGGCTTTGGCTTCCGCCTCGGCTTTTGCCTTCGCCTCTGCTTCCGCCTTGGCCTTCGCTTCGGCTTCTGCTTTGGCTTTGGCTTCCGCCGCGGCCTTGGCTTTCGCTTCGGCTTCCGCCTTAGCCTTCGCTTCCGCCTCGGCCTTGGCTTTGGCTTCTGCCTCGGCCTTGGCTTTGGCTTCGGCTTCCGCCTTGGCTTTCGCTTCCGCCGCGGCCTTGGCCTTCGCTTCCGCCTCGGCCTTGGCCGCAGCTTCCTCGGCCTTCTGCTTGGCTTCAAGCGCCATCAGACGCGCCCGTTCCTCGGCGGCGGCGCGGGCCCGGGCCTCGTCCTCGGCCTTCAGCTTCTCGAGCCGTTCGACTTCGAGCTCATAGGCCCGGACCTGGATGGTATCGACCATCTGGGCGAGATCGAGTTGATGCTCGGGCTCCAGTATGGTGCCGCCGAGCACGGCGCCGATGCGGGCGGTGGTGTTGTTGATGAGATTGCCGTCGCCGACAGGACCGCTCGGCGCCAGCGTCCAGGTGCCGGAAAGGCCGAGCGTCGCCAGATCGAGGGCGGCGCTGCCGTAAAGCTCGCCGGTGCCGGAGGAGGCGGCGAGATTGTTGGCCCTCAGCGTTCCGCCGGCCACCGACAGCACGCCGTCCATCTGGCCGGCCTCGAACGGCCCGGAGGCCAGCGCCTTGGCAACCAGCGTCGTCAGCTGGGCGGTGTCGAGTTCGAGCAGCGTATTCGATTTGGCGACGGCCTCGAAGGCGCCGGGATCGAAGCCGGCGATCGAGATGTCCTTGGCCGAAAAGCTCCCCTGCCCGGTCAGCGACGCGACGATGGCGGCGATGGTTTCGCCGGTGCCGTCGAGCTGCAGCGAACCGGTCAGCCTGGCGCTGAGCTGCTTGGCCGGCGCACTGGGCAGGAGCGTGTCGATATTGATGCCATCAAGGCCCAGCCGGGCGGAGAGATGCCGGGGCCCCGGAGTGCCGGTGCAGCACACGGAAAGATCGAGCGATAGCGTGCCGCCGCCCATTGTCGCCTTGAGGCCGCGCAGGCGCACATTGCGATCGTCCCACATAACGTCGAAATCGGTATTGCCGGCAAAGGCCCTGCCATTGCCGGTGATCGCGTTGGCGCTGATCGAGATGCGGCCGCGGGTCGGCCGCGCCCCGTCGGCCTCGGCGAAGGGCCCGTCCGGCCAGATGCCGCCCTCCAGATTCATCAGCGAGGCGCCGCCGAGGAACAGGGCCGGGAAACCGGCAATATCGACGCCGCCGAGTTTCAGCGCACCGGAATAAAGCGGCGTGCCGGCTTCGAGCGAGCGCACCAGCTCGCCACGCACGCTGGTCCCGTCGGCATCGGCATTGATCGCCGACAGCGTCACCGATTTGTCCCCGGAGAAGGCAATTTCGGACACGCCCCTCAGCGTCGGCAGGTAGATGCCCTGAACGCCGAGCACGCCGCCCCAGGCGGACGGCACCGACAGATCGAATTCGAGCTTGCCCCGCCCCTTTATCGCGGCAAAATCGGTCGGGATGACATTGCCGGTGAATTGCAGCCTGTCGGTGGGACTGTCGAAGGTCAGCTGGGTTTCCATGGAGTTGACCGGACTGCCCTGGGCGATCAGCGTCGCGGTGGCGCCGCCGGTTTCGTCGAGCGGCACATCGAGCCCGAGGGCCGCGAGAATCCCGGCCGGCGAGTCGGAATTGAGCGTCGCCCTGATCCCGAGCGGACCGCGCTCGTAATTGAACAGGCCCCGGGCGAAATTGACGGCAAATCTGAGATCGGCGGCGCCGGCCCGCCCGGAGACTTCGAGCTTCTGCGTGCCGCTGTCATCGGGTGCCGCAAGGGTGACGTCGAGATTGGCGGGCAGGTTGCGCCCGATGAGGTCGCGGATCGCGGGGGCGACCGCAAGCCGCGAATAAAGCAGCGGCAAGGCGCCGTTCCCGGCCCCGGCATCAAGGATCAGCCTGCCGCTGCCGGCGACGACCGGCTGGCGCCCGGCCAGCCAGCTTCCCGACAGGGTGAAACTCGCCCCGCCCCATCCATCGGCGGTCAGCTGGTCGAATTTGAGTTCGTTGGCGTCCCAGCTGCCGCGCGCCGCCAGCTTGCTGCCGGCGAGGCCGAAAAGATCGAGGCTTTCGGCACCCAGGTCGAAACTGCCGCCGGAAAAGCTCGAAACGAAGCGCGGATCATTGCCGAAATCGGGCAGGCTGGCGAAAAGCTCGCGGCTCTGCACCTTGCTGAATTTGCCGAGCGCGGCAGTAACCTCGAGCGTGCCGCCCGGCGAGGGCACCGTGCCGGAAAAGGTGAAATCGGCGCCGTCGAGCGCGCCCCTGCCGTTTGTCAGGGTGACCACCCCGTCTTCAAGGGTGAAACCGGTAGCGAGGCTGGCCGCGAGACCGAAAAGCGGCGTCTTTTCGTCGGGCGCCCGCCAGAGCTGGACAAGGGCGTCGAGCCTTTTGGTCTCCAGACGCATCCGCCCTGCTGCCCGGGCCTTGCCGTCCTTGTCGCTGTAGGTGCCGGAAAGATTGAGTTCGGTGTCGCCGCTCAGCCGGCCGCTGAAGGTCTCGATCCGCCATTGCCCGTCTTCGGCGCTGGCATCGATCCGCACGTTTCTCAGGGAGAAGGCCCTGAGATCGAGCTCGGAGATGTCGACCCCGATGCGACCGGGCAGCGGTGGCAGCGGTGCCGGCGGCAGTTCGGAAATCAGCCGGACGAATTCGTAAGGATCGTTCTGGGAGGTCTTGCGCGCGTCGCGTGGCGCCAGACCGACGACACCGCCGGAAACCACGGCGCTGAAATTGGGCCGGGCACCGAGATTGAGCACCGCCGCGCCGGTCAGCCTCGTACCGGCCCGGTTCTCGTCGGGCACCAGCACGTAATTGGTCAGCCGCGCCCTGTCGGTATTGGCATCGACATCGGCCTCGAGCACGAGACTGCCCCTGACCGATTCCCCATCGGCCGGCGGCGGCTGGCGATAGGTAAGTCGGCCGGCGAAGTCGGGCCTGGCGCCGGTCTTCATCAGGCCGTCGGCATTCAGGGTGAAATGCCCGTCGACGGCTCGCAGAAACAGCGCCAGCTGGACGCCGTTGTCGGCGTTCATCTGCGAGGTGTTGATGCGCAGCTGATAGGAACTGCCCTCGAAATCGCCGGTGGCGCTGAGGCCGAACGGCCCGCGCAGCGCACTCAGGGCAAGCTTGCCCTCGAGCTTGTCCATGCGCCAGGACCTGCCGCTGCGGGCATCGCTCAGGGTAACGGCGCTGTCCGAGAAATCGGCGTTGGCCACCGAGACATTGGTGGCATTGACCGATTCGGGCAGGTTGACCGGCATGAAGACCTTGCCGTCCTTGTCGACGCCGAGACTGATCTCGGCCCCCGAGATGGCCAGACGGGTCACCGAAAAGCGGTCCCTGAGGAAATCGGTCAGCGAGAAATCGGCTTCGGCATGGCGAATCGTTGCGACCGGCTTGTCCTTGGGACCGACGCTGATGCCGTCGATGGTCACGCGCGGTGCCGGCAGGAAATGGATGTCGATCCTGCCGGCTATGGTGACCGGGGTGCCGAGCGCCTCGCTGGCCAACGCCTCGATCTGCGGACGCCGGTCCGACCAGTCGATCAAATAGGGCGCGACGAAGCCCAGGGCGATCAGGAGAATCAGCAGACTGCCGAGGACGATGTAGAGACGGTTAAGCACGTTTGACCTGCCTGGGCCCGAAGTCCGGCAACTCTAGAGCACGATGCGACCTGATGGAATCAAAACGCGTCCTCCATCTCCTTGTCATCGTGGCGCTTCGCGGCAAAGGCCGGCATCCGTCCGATTTCCTGGCCGATCCACCGGATCGGCCGATCCCTTCGGGTCGGCCCTCGCTTTCGCACGCCGCGCTCGTCAATCCGCACGAACCCGTCACCCGCATTGGCATGTGCCGGCATCAGGTGCAAGCATGTGGCAAAGATTTCG
>CAZKTH010000257.1:0-4950 GCA_964555575.1 uncultured Devosiaceae bacterium
GGGGGCACGGTCGGGACCCTGTCGACGCACTTTCTCGTTTTCGTGGCGGCGTCGCTGCTTGCCATGTTTTCGAGCACGGTCAGTTCCTTTCTGGCGAATGTCACCAAGGGATATCTGGCGCCGATCGGCCTGATTTTCCTTGTCATCGTCATATTGAACGTCGTTGAAAACAACATTCTTTCCGCCTATGTGCCCTGGTCGATACCGGGACTGCTTTTTTCAGGGGCGGTTGTCAGCCCGGTGAGCATTGCGATCGTCACACTGACGGGAATTGCCGGGTTTTTCGGGACAGTTGCCTGGTGGCGGTTTGTGGAACAGCGATAGATGGTGGCGTATGGGGTTCGGCACGGCTCGTCGGTTCGGACAGCCGCGCTGAACAAGTGTTCATCGCGCGACGACGAAACATGAGGTTGCGGGACTACATCCTGATCCTGGTGCTCGCAGTCGAGGCGGTGTTCTTGTACATCGCCAAGGTCGATCTCGAGACGATCGCCATTCTGGCCTTTCTGGTCATCGGCTTCCGGTTGTTCAGAAAGAAGCTGTATACGCGGATAGAAGGAAGAATAAGGAGCAGGGTCGTGGTCACGGCGGCCTACCCGGAATGGGCGGTGAAGCTCGTCGTCCTGATCTCGTTCATCGTAACTCTCATCGTACTGAAGTGGATCGTCTTCGAGGTGTTGAAGCTCTCCGGACTGGACATAGAGCAGAGCTTGCGCGCGGCGCTGGCCGGTTCGTGACGCCGGGGCACGTCGGATGGGCCTGAAACGGGCAGTGCGCCGGCAGGCGCGTTCCGGCCGGGCCAAACGAAGAGGTATCAAGATGCCTTGTCCGGCCGCACCAGCGGCAGGAAGACCTCGTCGACGATCGACACGATGTCCTTTTCCGGCACCGGCTTCAGCGTCGTCAGAAGCTGTTGGCGCAACAGATCCCCCGGCGCGTTGCGCACGCGGGGCGTCAGCTTTTCGGGATCGATCTCGCCGCGCGCGACGGCGCGGTCGACGACCGCGTCGAGTGCTCTCGGCCCGGCCGCGAGGAGTTCGTTGCGCAGATCCTCGAAACTCGAACCAGTCTCGGCGAAGAATTCGCCCATATGCATGCTGAACAGGGCCACCTCGTCCTTACGCCATTTCGTCACCTCCTTGAGGAGTGCGATCATGTCTCCTCTGAGACTGCCGGTGTCGGGGACGGCAAAGCGACGTTTGACATAGCGGTGACGCATGGCGGCAAGGGCGAGTTCGCGCCGGTCGGACCAGCGCCGGTAGATGACCGGGCGGCTGGTGCCGGCGCGCGCCACGACGCCTTCTATGGTGAAACCGGCATATCCGGTCGTGACGAGCTCGGTCCAGGCCGCGTCCAGAAGCGCGTCTTCCAGTGCCTTGCCGCGCCGGCGCCTGGCCGGCTTGGCGACGGTTTCTGCTTCGATCATGTCGGCCCCCATTAAGAAATTCGACTGCGCTCCGTGATGGATCGCGTCGTCATACTAGATACAAAAACATATCTAGTTTCAACGCGGCGCGACGGGCCACGCAACTCCCGGCACGTACAACACGCCGCCGCCCTGTTCCGGCCCGCCCACCCGCTTCCGAGGCTATTTCGAACGCTTTGCGTCTGGTTTGCGCATGAGCAGCAGGAGCAGCATCAGGGCTGCCACGACGAGCATCATCAGCTTGAAGTCGTCGACATAGGCAACCATCGCCGCCTGCAGGTTGATCTCGGCATCAAGAATCGACAGCAGCAGCTTGTGACCGAGTCCGCTGGACCTGAACAGGGAGGCCACTTGCGGAACGGAATCCGTTATTCTGCTGGTGATATCGGTTCGGCTGGCGGCAATGTTCCAGGACAGAACGGTCGAAGCGATGGAGATTCCCATGCTGGCCCCGACGTTGCGCACCAGATTGAACAGGCCCGCCGCGTCGGCACGATGGCGCGGATTGAGCGTGGCATAGGCAAGCATCGTCAATGGCATGGAAACGAACCCCATGCCGAACCCTTGCGCAATGCCGGCGATCACGACTGGCGCTTCACCCATCTCGATCGAGTAGCCGGTCATGAGGTGAAGCGAAAAGACGGTCATGGCGAGGCCGAACAGAATGAGCAGGCGTGTATCGACCTTGTTCGTGATCCGGCCGACGATCAGCATTGATACCATTGTTCCGATGCCGCGCGGTGCGAGTGCCAGCCCGGCCAGGCCAACGGGATAGCCCAGCACCTCCTGCAGCATGGTCGGCAGCAAGGCGGAGACGGTGATCACGGTGGCACCCACGGCGAAAATGAAAATGAGTGCCGTCGTCAGATTGACGTCCTTGAGCACGGCCGGATCGAGGAACGGATGTTCGGCCCGCATGATGTGGAAGGCGAAGACCCACAGGCCGCTTGCGGCAAGCCCGGCCTCGATCCACACCTCGGTCGAATCGAACCAGCCGAGGCCCTGCCCGCGATCGAGCAGCAGTTGCAGCGAACCGACGGCCACGGCCAGCATGGCGAACCCGAAGATATCGAACCGACGAGGCCGCTTCGGCAGGCGCGGCAGGAACAGGAAGACACCGGCAAGGGCCAGGGCTCCGACCGGCAGGTTGATGAAGAAGTCGAAGCGCCAATCGAGATTCTGGGTGATCCAGCCGCCGAGAGTGGGCCCCACGATCGGGCCGAGATAGACACCCATTCCCCAGATCGCCAACGCCCGCCCCTGCTGCGCCTTGGAGTTGATGTCGAGCAGGAGCGTTTGCGAGAGCGGCACCAGGCTGGCGCCGAACATCCCCTGCAACAGCCGGAACAGCACCATTTCATCCAGACTGGTGGCCAGGCCGCAGGCCATCGAGGCACCTACGAAGCCGGTAATGACGACGAGCAGAAGCTGCTTGATCCCGAAGCGGTCCGCGAGCCACCCCGTCACCGGCGTCATGATCGCGGCCGCAATGACATAGGAGGTCAGGACCCACATGATCTGATCCTGGCTCGCTCTGAGCGACCCCCGGATCTCGGGAAGCGCGACGTTGAGAATCGAGGAATCGAGGACCTGCATGACGGTCGCAAGCATGATCGCCGCCGTGAGCAGTCCCTTGTGGCGGACTTCGACGACGGCCGCTGTGGGCGGCGCTGAAGGACGGCTTGCGGTGCTCATTGTTCGCTGCCCGGATTTGCCGCTGCAACGGCCCGGTCCGCGCCGGGGACAAAAATGCCGAGTGCCCCAAGGGCGCTGGTGACGACGTCCGGCAGGCCGCGGCTGTGGCCGGTATCGACGGTCACGGTCGTGCTCATGCCGATGCGCAGCAGGGAAAGCGACGTGTCGGGCTTCAGACTGATGGTGACCGGGAGACGCTGGACCACCTTCACCCAGTTGCCGGTGGCGTTCTGGGCCGGGATCAGCGCGAAGGCCGATCCGGTGCCGGCGCCGAAGCTGGCGACGGTGCCGGCGAAGCTGAGGCCGGGATAGGCATCGACCGTGACCGTGACCGGTTGTCCCACGCGCATGTGCGTGAGGTCGGTTTCCTTGAAATCGGCCTCGATGCGTGTCGATTTCTCCCGCACCACGCTCAGGACCGTGGTGCCGGCCGACACATACTCGTCCTTCTGCAGCAGATTGGCCTGGGTGACGATGCCGGTTGCAGGCGCGACGATGCGCGTGCGATCGAGATCGCGTTCGGCGGCGGCGAGCTTGATGAGGGCCAGCTTGACCTCGGGGTGCGCGTCAATGGCGATGTCGGGATTGCCCGCCAGGGCCGCGATGGCACTGGCGATGTCCTGTTGCGCCGAGGCCAGGGCGCCCTTGTCGTTCTGCACCGTCAGGTGGGGCGCGTTGAGCGAGGCCTCGGACGCAACGCCGCGCGCCACGAGGTCGGCCTGCCGCTGCTCCTGCGCCTCGGCGATGGCAAGAGCGCTCGCGGCGGTCTGCTCTTGTGCTTCTGCTTTCAGATAGGCCGCTTTCAGCTTTTCGACGTCAAGACGGGCCATGGCGACGGCCGCTTCCGCCTCGGCGACGGCATTGCGATAGGCGGTATCGTCTATCGTGAACAGGAGCGCGCCCTGTTGAACCGCCTCGTTTTCCCTGGCGCCGACAGCGGTGATGCGGCCACTGACCTCGGGCATGACCGATACGACATCCTGTTCGACATAGGCGTCGTCGGTGCCGACATAGCGGCCGCCGCTGACATAGAAATAGGCACCGCCGATAGCAAGCAGCAGCGGAAGCCCCACCATCAGACCGAGCTGGAGCAGCGAACGGCGCTTCTTCTTTTCCTCGGGGGCGTCGGGAGCCATGGTGCCGGTCTCGGGCGCGTTGGCCGGGCGGTCGTCGTTCACAGGTTTCGTCTGGGGCATGGGACGTTTGTCGGGTTGGGCACTCATGATCACACCCTTGCGGTTCGCGGTGCCGGCGGCATTGCACCGCCGTGCAATAAGAAACAGAGCCGTATCTAGTGAGTGAGTGCGGCAAAGTCAATAGGATACGTTATCGTTTCTTAATTGGTGCTGACCTGGAAACCGGGCGGGAAGATAGGCGCCACAGCACCGAAGCGAAGACGGCCCTGCCGGAGGGGCTTGGAAAGAGTTGGTGGAAAGCTGTTTCGGACGTTTCACCCTGGGCGGTATGGCCACGCACACCGACCGCGCCGGGTCGCACCCTGCTGCCGCGGTGCCGGGTTCGCAGCCCGCATCGCGGTACCGCTGAGTGTTCGTCACGCATGAGTTGATGACGACATTCCGGTCCATCTCGGATGCTATTGTTGCCGCCTCGGAAGCCAGAAATTTTCAGCGTGTCGCAGAGACACTGGCGCAAGACTCACGGATATGGGCGAACGGTTCCGGTCGCGCCAGCTTGGCGCTGGACCTATGTCCATTGCGGCGGCACTTCAAAAAGCCGCTCTGCTTTCCGTTTTGCCGGCAGTGTGAGAGGAAGGTGGTGGGCCCGGCAGGACTCGAACCTGCAACCAGACCGTTATGAGCGGCCGGCTC
>CAZKTH010000258.1:0-4943 GCA_964555575.1 uncultured Devosiaceae bacterium
GACCCGAAGGGGCAAATCGTGCCGGTGGCACGATCTGAGGTCCGAAGGATGCGACAACAAAAACATGGAGCGGCGAAGCGATTCAACTTGAACGCGCGCCGCTCCAGAGCTTCCGTTCTGATTCCATCAGAACGGAAAATGCTCCAGTCCTGCAGGTTTATCGACATGATCCTGGCCAGCGCGGCGTAGAACGCCTGCAACTGGGTCTGGCAGGTGGTCAGCGTCACGGTGGCATCGAGCGCTTAATCGAGCAGGGAATAGGCCGAGCTGAGCATGTCGCTGTCGGGTGTGCTCGTCGCGTTGGCGAGGGCGCCGGTTGCCTCCGGCAATTGCAGGCCGCGCATGACCGGGCGATGCTGTGCGCTATGCCGGCGGCTTGTCCGCGCTCGAAGACGGCGGGTCGAGCCTTGTGCCGATCGCGATGGCCACAATGATGCCCGCTATGCCCGTCCAGCCGATCGTACCAAAACCAAGCGCTGCAATCAGCGGACCGCTGGCGAAGGCGCCGATCACGGTCGCCAGTGCCAGAGCAGCGTTGAACAGACCCATCGCCGCGCCTTCGCTGAACGGTGCCAGGCGCGCGGCAAGTCCGGTGCCGGCCACGCTGAGAAGCGGCCAGGCGAGGACGATGAGAATGAAACCGATCGCGCCGAAGGCCCAGCGCGGCTCCACCGGCAACAGATAGGGCAGCACCAGCAGGGCGAAGCCGACCAGCCTCATCCACAGTCCGACCTGGTAGACCCGGCCCGAGCCGAAATGGGCGGCCCAGTGGCTGGCCAGCACGAACAAGATGATGTCGACGGCAGCGCTGACGGCGTAGAGCAGCGAGGATGCATGCGTGTTGAGACCGTAGCCATGCTCCAGCATCAACGGGAAATAGGTGAAAAAGCCGGCGACGCCCAAGGCCAGCAGGAACCAGGAGAGCAGGAAGCGGCCGAACGAGGTGTCGAAGGCCTCGAACAGATGGGCAAGGCCGTGCAGGTTGAAGTGGTGGAAATGGAAGCCGATGCCCGACGGCAGGTCGATGTGCGGGAAGGCCGCCAGGGCGCGCACGTCGATCAGACGGTGCGGATGCTCGCCCGGTGCGCGTGGCACCCGCTTGACCGGCAGGCCGATGCCGCCGAACGCCAGGGCGGGCACGATCAGAATCGCGGCCAGCCACAGCCCCGCGTCGAACTGTCCGTGCGAGAATATGCCGGCCAGGAGCAGGCCGAGCACCTGCCCTGCCCCGTTGAAGCTTTGCAGCAGACCGATGCGCGGCTCCCATTCGCCACGCGGTTCGAAATCGACGACGAACAGCGAGGCGACCGTTCCGGCCCCGGACGAGCCGGCACCGAGGACGAACGCCGCCGCCATCCAGCCCAGCATTCCGTTCATCAGCGGGAACACGGCGATGGCCAGCGCCGCGATAGCGAAGGCGAAGAAGAACAGGAAACGATAAAGCTTCAGCCGCTCCGCCAGGATGCCCCAAAGCGGCGAGGTCAGCAGACCGAGGTCGTAAACGCCCATGACATAGGCGACGCTCGACAACTGGTGCGAGATCGCCACCATCATCAGCGGCAGCAATACCGGCACCATGCCCGAGGTCACGACGCCGAGCAGCAGATAGGCGCCATACCAGGGCCGGACATAGCGTCGGGGCGCGGCAAATGCCTGGCGCCAGACCCGCAGGGGATTGTGATGGTGGGGAGCGGCGGCGGGCGTCGTTGCGGACTGATCCGAATTCATGACGGACTTCCTGTAAGCGTTGTGCATATACCGCGTTCCTGCTCCCCCGCGGCAGTGCGCCCCGGAGGAGACAAGCCGCGGCGGTCGGCACGCCCACAGTTGCCGGGCCTAGAGATAGCGACGCCCGGCGTCCGTTACAAGATCGGCGCGGATGCTCCGCCAAACCGCAGCAGCTGCTCCAGCAACTGGTCGGGCTTGATCTCCTCCCCGCTCAGTGCCATCGCCAGCAGTTCGCCGCCGATGACGGGCAGCGCGATGACCGCATCCGGGCGGACGTGGCGCACGCGCCCCATGTTGTGGGCGTCGCTGACGGCCAGCACGGTGCGCACCTTGGCGTTGGCGTCCTTGGCCGCAAGGGCGACGAAGGCGTTTTCCGAATCGTCCGCGCCAAGGGCGAGGACGGCCCGCGCCTCCGTCACCCCGGCACTTTCGAGGACGGCGCCGTCGACGGCATCCCCGATCACCAGATCCTCGGGAACATCGACGCCCTCGGGCGGACGCCTGCTCCAGATGGCGGTGACCTGAAGGCCGCGGCTGGTCAGCGCCTTGATGGCGTTGCGCGCCAGGGGATTGTCCCCCACCACGATGACGTGATCCTTGCGCTTCATGCGTTTCTTCCTGGGTTGCAGCAAATTCGTCATGCGCTTGTTGATGAGGAGTCCGGCAATCGCGGTCAGCGAGGTGGCGAACACCGCCAGCCCGAGCACGATCAGCGAAACCGTGAAATAGCGCGCGTCCGGCGTGTGCGGTGTGATGTCGCCATAGCCGACCGTGGACATGGTGACCACGGTGAAATAGAGCGCCGCGCCGAAATCGCCGATCGGGGGGACGAACTGCTGGCCGAGCGCATAGCTGCCGAACACGCCATAGCCCATGGTCAGGAGCACGCCGATCAGGGCGATGAGGGTGCTCGTGGCCAGGCTGGCGCGCTGGAAGCTGTCGCGCGCCAGAAACAGCAGGACGAGCAGGGCGACGCTGTAGATGATGATGGTCGCGTTCGGGGTCGACTGCGGCGCGAACTCCAGCCCCAGCGAAGCCGCCGTCATCAGCAGCGTCAGCACCCAGGCGAGACGCGAATGCCAGAGCAGGCCCAGCGCCAGCACCACCAGCAGCCCGCCGACAAGTTCCTGCGACACGCCGTGCATCGCCAGAGCGTCGAAACCGCCCGACAATCCCCTGATTTCCCGGGACGGCACCGAGACAAAGGAAACCAGATGCTGCACCGCGCCGAACGAAGGCAGGAGTCGGGCGAGTCCGGCCGCGCCGACGGCAAGCGCCAGGGGAACGTGCGGGAACCAGAACCGCATATGCAACAGGCGATGAAGGCGGGTCCAGACGATACGCGCACGCGTTGCCGGGCCGAGCCGGGAAAGCCTGCCAAGCGCCGTGCGGCGGTCGGTTTCGTTCATGCCTGCCACTCCGTCCCCGCGCTCGCCGGCAATCGAGCGTCGCCACAGGTTACCGGCTCGCCGGGTCGGCGGCGAGCCCTATTCGCACCCGTATCCGGCGCGAATCGGTCATGGTGTTGCCCCGGGACGAAAGGTCTGGCGAGCTCCCGAGGCCGCGATGCGTTCGCGTGTCCGCGCCGTTACCAACTCGGACAGGGCAACCGCGTTTGCCGAGGAGGAGGTCCGCCGCCAGCTTTTTTATGCGCGTAAGGATATTTAATTGCGCATGTCAATAATATTTGACAGAACTCGCGCAAAGTGGCAGCCTTTCATCGCCGGCTGCGGGGGACAAAGGCACCGGCGAAAGGACCCCGGTCGATGAGCAAGAAACCCATCCGCACGATGGAAGAATTTGCCCTTGCCATAGGCCTTTCGCGTCCCACGGTCTCCAAATATTTCCAGAATCCGGCCTCTGTGCGCGCCAAGATACGCCAGCGCATCGAAAGCGGCATAGACGAAACCGGATTTCGCCCCAACCTTCTGGCGGTCAACCTCAACCGGCGCCGGACCCGCATCATCGGTCTGATTTTTCCCAATTCGCTCGATCCGTTCTATATGGCCCTGAGACAGCTTATCGAGAACAGGGCCAGAGAGGCCGGCTATCTCAGTTTCGTTTTCAGTTCCGAGGGTATTCCCGAGCTGGAAAAGGAAGCGATCGAAACGCTGATTTCGCTCAACGCCGCCGGGGTCATCGTGGCGCCGGTTTATGGCGACGTACCCCAGAACAACAAGCTCAAGCGTCTCGCCCACAAGCTGCCGACCGTCTTCATCGACGTGCCCTTCGACGCCGAGGAAAGCTTTGTCGGCAACGACAACCGTCAGAGCACCGGCCTGATCACCGACTATCTCAGCCGTTTCGATGAACCACCCTGCTATTTCGGCGGACCGCGGGTCAATCGCAGTCCCGACGACCGCCAGGAGGCCTATGAAGAGACGATGAAGGCCCGCGGTCTCGAACCTGTCGTCATCGGCATAACGCCCTCGACCAGCTGGGACTTCGAAACCTACGGGTTCGAGGAAGCCCGGCGCATCCTCGCCTCGGGCGGCTTTCCCACCCGCAGCGTGGTGTGCATCAACGACCGCGTCGCCTTCGGGGTGCTGGCGGCCGCCTACGAGGCCGGCCTCAAGGTCGGCATCGAGGCGGATTGCGATCTGCGGGTCGCCGGGCACGACGACCATCCGCTTGCCCGTTTCACCGTGCCGCCGCTGACCACCGTGGCCCAGGACACCTCGACCATCGGCAGGCTGGCCATCGAACATCTGTTCGCCAAGATCGAGGCGGAGGAAGTGAGCGACAGGCGGCCGCCCGACAATCAGGTACGGGTTCACGCCCGGCTCGTGCTGCGCGCTTCGGCCTAGCCGGGCCGGCGTACCCGATGCGAAATTCCGGAGGAGGAGACAAATCATGAAGAAGATCCTGAACAAGCCGGCTGCCTATGTCGAGGAGATGCTCGAAGGCCTGTGCCTGGCGCATCCGGAGATCTACAGGCGCGGCGACACGCGCGTCATCACCAGAGCCGGCGGCGCCACGCCAGGCAAGGTCGGCATCGTCACCGCCGGCGGCTCGGGGCATCTGCCGGTCTTTACCGGCTATGTCGGCAAGGGCCTGCTCGACGCCGCCGCCATCGGCGAGGTCTTCGCCTCGCCCTCGGCCGAGCAGATGGCCGAAGCCATGCGTCAGGCCCATGGCGGCGCCGGCATCCTCAGGCTTTACGGCAATTACGGCGGCGACGTGATGAATTTCGACATGGCCGGCGAAATGGTCGA
>CAZKTH010000259.1:0-4919 GCA_964555575.1 uncultured Devosiaceae bacterium
AAAAAGGCGTGATCGAATTCAAGGACGTCAGCCTATCCTATGGCGATGGCCCGCCCGTATTGAAAAACCTCAGCTTTCACATCGTGCCCGGATCCTTCCACTTTCTCACCGGGCCGTCCGGAGCGGGCAAGACCTCCCTTTTACGCCTTCTGTTCCTGTCGCGACGACCCAATAGCGGCCGGATCGTGATGTTCGGCGAGGACGCCACGGTGCTTTCGGGCGACCGGCTGTTGGCGGTGCGGCGGCGGATCGGCATCGTCTTCCAGGAATTCTTGCTGCTCGATCACCTGACGACCTATGAGAACGTTGCCCTGCCCCTCAGGGTCCAGGGCCTGCCCGATTCGGCCTATCGGGAAAACGTCACCGAACTGCTCGACTGGGTGGGCCTCGGGCAACGCATGGATGCGCTGCCGGAACTGCTTTCGGGCGGGGAAAAGCAGCGGGCGGCGATTGCCCGGGCGGTGATCTCCAAGCCGGAACTGCTGCTCGCCGACGAGCCGACCGGCAATGTCGATCCCGACCTCGCCGAGCGGCTGATGCATCTGTTCGCCGAACTCAACAAGATGGGAACGACGGTGATCGTGGCGACCCACGAGACCTCGCTTCTCGACAAGTTCGCCTTTCCGCGCATGCTGTTAAGGGATGGCGAGGTACGGTTCCATGACTGAGACGGATCTGCCCGAACGGGCCAATGGCACCGGCAAGTCGGCGCCGATCGTACCGGTGACCTCGGTCGCGGGCCGGACGCTGATGCTGCTCGTGACCATCATGACATTCCTGAGCTGCTTGACCGTCGGCTCTGTCGTTCTCATCCAGAAATCGGCCGTCGGCTGGTCGGCGGACGTGGGACGCGAGGTCACCATCGAATTGAGACAGATCCCCGGCGAGGTGATGGAGTCCAATGTGCGGACCGCCATCGCGCTGGCCGAAAGCGTGCCGGGGGTCGGACGGGCGCGGGCGCTTTCCCAGGAGGAGATCAAGAGCCTTCTCGCCCCCTGGCTCGGCCAGGGGCTCGATCTTGAGAATCTCAAGCTGCCGCAGCTGATCGTCGTCGAGATCGCCGAGCCCAAGCAGCTCGATCTCAGCCTTTTGAACAAGACCATCTCGACCGTCCCGGGAGCGAGCCTTGATACCCATGCCGCCTGGCGCCGGCAGCTCAACGTCATGGCCGGGACCATCATCGTCTCGGGCCTGCTGGTGCTCGGGCTCATTCTTTTCGCCACCATCCTTGCCGTGGTGTTCGCCACGCGCGGCACGATGGCCTCGAGCCGCGAGATCGTCGACGTGCTGCATTTCATCGGCGCCTCCAACAGGTTCATCGCCGACGAATTCCAGCACCGCTTCCTGACCATCGGCATGACCGGCGGCCTGATCGGCGGGCTGATGGCGCTCGCCTTCTTCTTCGCCGCCGGGCTCGTCGTCTCGACCGTGTTGCCGAGCGAATCCTCGGCCCAGTTCGGGGCGCTGTTCGGGCGCTTCGCGCTCGGGCTTGACGGCATCGTCGCAATCCTGTTCATCGTGCCCGTGGTTGGCGCCCTGACGGCGCTGACCTCACGGATGACGGTCAGGCGCTTCCTGAGCCAGATCATCTCCTGAGGCGGTGGGCGACGCGCAAGAGAAAGAGTGGCTTTCATGCTGATCCAGGCGCTGCGGTCGCAGGTGTTCTATCTGGTCTATTATCTTCACACCGCGCTGCTTGCCATTCTGGTCGGGACGATCGCCGTCATCATGCGCAGGCCCTTCGGCTTCGGCCTCGTGCTCGCCAAATACTGGGCCCGGGCCAACATGTTCCTTTTGCGATGGATCACCGGCATCCGCTCCGAGGTCACCGGCCTCGAGAACCTGCCCGAAGGCGGCTGCATCATCGCCTCCAAGCACCAGTCGGACTGGGACGTCTTCGCGCTTCTGCCCCTTAGCGGCCGGCCCGCCTTCATCGCCAAGAAGCAGCTGATGGACATTCCCTTCTTCGGCTTGGCGGCCCAGACGCTCGAAACCATTCCGATCGACAGGGCGCTTGGCCGCAGGGCCATCCCGAAAATGATCGAGGCGGCACGCGGCGCCATCGAGCGCGGCTGCCGCATCATCATCTTCCCCGAAGGTACACGCCGTCCGCCGCTCAGCGATCCGGCCTACAAGATCGGCGTGGCCCGGCTTTACGAGGCGCTTAACGTGCCGGTGGTCCCGGTGGCGCTCAATTCCGGCCTGTTCTGGGGACGGCGGACGATGATCCTGTGGCCGGGCAAGGCGCGGGCCAGATTCCTGCCCGCCATCCCGCCGGGGCTTCCGGTCGCGGAGATGCAGAAGCGGCTGGTCGCGGATCTCGAAGCCGAAACCGACCGGTTGGTCCTCGAGGCGGCGCAGGACGGCATCGCCCGGCCCCTGACCCCCGACATGCTGGCGCGTCTGCGGGTGCTGAACGAGCGCACCGGCGCCTGATACCACATTTTGACATTGTTAACCTTTTCTTTTGTATATCTTGTGCTGTGGAAGCATCGCGCGGCGTTGTGGACCAGACTATCCGGTCGGTCGGTCTTCGGGATCGGTCGCCAGGTCCGCCGGAAAGGCCGCACCGCCAAGGATTGGCCGATGCGACGCGGACAGGTTGGTTTCTGCGTTGCGAAATGAGAACAGCGGTTTGCGGTCTCATCCGATTCTTGACGCAAGCACCAAGATGTTCTAACTTTGTTCCTCGTTTCCGCGCCCTTTGCGCTGAGAACAGAAGGCTGGATTGCATGTCTGCTGCCCGTCAGATTGCCATGGACGAGACCGGGTCCGATGCCCTGCTCTGGATCGGCCAGTCCGGTCGGCAATACCGGCTGCTGCCCGAATCCTTTGCGGGCTTCCGGCTTTCCGACAGCCTCGTGCATGTTCTGGTCCGGGATATGAGCGCGCTCTGGGCCGGTTCGGCCGGCGATGTCGTTGCCGATCCTCACTCCCGGTTGCGTTTCCGTCAGGCGATGGCGGAAAAGGTCGCGGTCTATCGGCTCGAGCCGACCCCGGACGAGGACATCAGGCCGATCGTTGCCTGGGACATCGTCAATGGCGGCCCCGCCGGTCTGCTCAAGCTGGTGGACGCCAGCTGAACGCTGCCGGGTCGCTTTTGCGCACGATGCTCTAGCCCCCGAGGGCGTTGCGGAGGCGGTCGAGCTGCCGGTCCTTGATGCCCATCTCGTCGAGCCGGCGGGCGGTGTTGAGGACGTAATCGGCATTCGGTCCCTTTTCGCCGCGCGCCTGCCGGATGAACCGCAGCTGTTCCTCGGTTTCGAGCAGGCCGGCATATTGCGCGTGTCCGGTATCGGCCAGAAAGACCAGGGCCGCGACCGTCCGGCCGGTGGCGAGGCGCAGTTTCCTCAGGGCCGGGCGATAGACGCCGGTGACCATTTCGCGGTCCCACAGATAGTCGCGGACCTCCGGCCAGGTTTCGGGACGGAGCGCATAGGCCATGCCACGGCAGGAACCGCCATTGGCAAGGCCGAAAACCAGGCCGGGCCGCGCCGCGGTGCCGCGATAGCGATGGGAAAAGACGCAGAGGCAGCGATGGACGCCGTAAAGCAGGGCCGGCTCGGCGCCGCCATGGTCGAAACCGGGTCGCCAGATCAGCGAACCATAGCCGAAAACATGAGAGATCGGCGGAATGTCTCCGTCAACCGGCAGGAGCATGCGCTGGAGGCCTCGTTTTGTTGAAACATGCCCAAAACGGGCGGGTCTGCAAAGGGGCACGTGCCACTTCTGGATTCTTCCAGCCTGAATATGGCGGTTTTGCCGGCGCCGGTGCGTGTTGCGGCTGCAAAGCGGCAAAGGCGCTGGTAAGAGAAGAGCAATGGCTCGTCGATTCGTCACCCTGCTCACGATCGTTCTTGCCGTCGCCGGCCTGTGGAGCGGCGGCTGGTTTCTGGCCGCGTTCTGGCTGAGGGGCGAAATCGAGACCGCTGCGAAGGGCGATCCGGCGCTGAGCTGCGCCGAACTCACCATCGGTGGCTATCCCTTCCGCTTCGATGTCACCTGCACCGGCATGCGGTTCGTGGATGGCGATGTCTCGGTTTCCCTTCAGGAGGGGCGCGCCACCGCCCGCATCTACATGCCGACCTTCGTCGAGCTTTCCGCCGAAGGTCCGGCAGGCTACGAAGACGCCTTTTCCGGCGCCGCCTACCGGCTCGACTGGCAAAACATGCAGGCCAGCGTCCGGCTTGACGGCTTTGCGCTGGCCCGCGCCTCGCTCGTTGCCGACGGACTGGTCCTGAACGATGCCGTGCTCGACGTCGTCGAGATGGCGCGCGTTCCGCATGCCGAATTCCACGCCGTCGGCACCGACGGTGCCACCGGCAAGGACAAGCGCAACATCCGGCTGTTCGCCCGGTTCGACAAGGCGGAGCCGAAACGGCTCGAGGCGCCGCTCGATGCCGAAATCTCGGCCCTTGTGACCGAATGGCCGGCCGATGTGCTGAGCTGGCGTTCCCCCGATCTCTTGCCCTATTGGGCGACGCAAGGCGGCCAATTGCGCATCGAAAAGGCCGAGATGACCACCGGCGATCTCTGGGCCAGCCTCGACGGCACGCTCGCCCCCGACAACAAGGGGCTGATCGATGGCTCGCTCACGCTCAATTCGCGCGGTTTCGGGCCGCTGATGCGCGACTATCTCGCCGCGCCGTTCGCCGCCGCCCTGCTCGGCCCCGAGGACGGGACCGGCACCGCGCACCAGACGCTGGTCTTCTCCCACTCGATCATGCGGGCCGGCATCGTGCCGCTCCTGCAACTGCCGCCGCTGTTCTAGAGCATCGTGCGCAAAACCGGGACCCACTTTTGCGCGCGCCGCTCTAGTACTACTGTGTCATAAACATTGTTAACGATTTATTGCGAGGATGGCGATTCAAGCTTCAAATGGAGGAAGCGATGGATCTCCAGAACGGGATCGAAACGAG
>CAZKTH010000260.1:0-4916 GCA_964555575.1 uncultured Devosiaceae bacterium
CGAAAAACCGGTATCCACTTTTTCGCGCTATACTCCAGAGGGTGCGACCTTGTGCCAAGTCGCGTCCGACTGCAAGCTCGGCAACGACATGATGACGCGTGCGGCGCGCCGGCCTAAGATCGCATGGGGAAATGCGGGGGGAGGATCCGGATGCTGGAGGCAATGGGCGAAGACCGCGCGCATGCCTCGCCCGTATCCGGTCTCGCAGCGACCGATCACGCGGGGCGTGGGCCGTCTCCGCGCCTGTGGCGGCCGGTCAGCCGCCGGCTCGGCGCCGCCATACTGGTCCAGGCGGGCTGGAATGCCGCCCTGATCACGATCGGCATCGACGCCATCTTCGTGCTTCAGCTTTTCGTCTCCCACCTGCTGCCGCACGTGCTTTCGCATCGGGGCAGCGCGGGCAGCCTGGCCCTTCTGACGCTCTATGCCCTGCCCGAGGCGATGTATATCGTTCTGCCCATGGCCATGCTGGTCGGCACCTATTTCGCCCTGCTGCGCCAGCGCGAGGCCCGGGTGTTCGAGGTGATGGCCGGGATCGGATTCGGGGCGGCACCGGTGCTGTCGCCGGTTCTCGTCGCGGGACTCGCCGGTGCGCTGGTCTCGCTTCTGGTGTCCGGTGTCGTCGAGCCCAACGCCCGCTATCTCGGCAATCGCGAGATGCAGGTGGTTGCCTATCACGGCCTGAGCCAGGGCGACCTGCCGGCCGGCACCGTCGTCAGGCTCGGCGAGAGCGTCGCCTTCGTCGCGAGCGGCCGGATCGGCAGACTTGCCGAACACGTCTTTTATCTCAAGGACCTCGGTGACGGCCTGCACGATCTGGTCACGGCCGCCCGGACACAGTGGGTGACCGGCGGGGAAGGCCAGGACAGCCATCTGGTGCTGAACGACGGATCGGCGATCAGATTCGGCGTCTATAATGGCGACGACGCCCCTGTTGTCGCGCCGCACAGCATCTTCGAATTCAACAACATCGTCTTCGCCCTGCCTCGCGTCGACGGCCCCGTGTTCGGCAAACCGGAGGACGACTTCAAAAACCAGACGAGCCTGGAGCTGCTCACCAGGTCCGGCAAGGACGTTCGGCGGACCGGGGTGCTCAACGAGCGCCTCCTGCGCGCGCTGCTGTGTCTGGCGGCACCGCTCATGGCGGCGGTCGCCATGCTTCTGACCGGCGCGCGAACGCAATTGCTCGTCCTGCCGCTTTCGGCGCTATCCATCCTGCTGCCAAGCATCTTCGGGCAGGAAATCGCCAGTCGCCTTGCGCCGCTCGGCCTGGCCACCGCCAGCAGCGCCATGGTGCTCGCGACGGGAGCCGCGGGGCTGGCAATGGCAGTCGCCGTGATCCGGTACGACGTCGGCCGGACCCATCCCAGAGGAGTGAGGCTGTGACCGGAGCCGCGGACGCCTTGCTCGGCATCGGCCGTTTCCGTCGAAGGTTCCGGCTCCGTCTCGGCATCGAGAGCCGCTATGTCTTTCGCCTCTACCTGCAACGGACCTTCCTTTTCACGCTGGTCATGCTCCTTGCGATCCTGGCCCTGGAGGCGGCGAGCAATCTCGGTGCCGTCTATTCGGACAGGGCGGCCGCTTCCGGCGTCGACGGCTCGCTCCGCCTTGTCTATTTCGTCCTCCTCCGCGGCGGTTACGATCTTCCGCTCGTGCTGCCGGTCGGCGCCCTGATGGGCGTCGTCTGGGCGGAACACGGCCTCGCCTCATCGCGCCAGCGCATCATGATGCTCAATGCCGGCCGCTCCCCCTTCCGCTCTCTGGCGGCCGCGGCGCTCGTCGCCCTGGTGCTCGGTCCCGTCCAGTTCGCGGCGCTCGCCTATCTGCGGCCGGCGGCAGTGGCGGCGCTGGGAACGGCCAAGCTGCGCGGCTATGGTCCCCAGTTCGACGCGCCCAGGATCTCCGGCCCGCAATGGGCCGCGACAAACGGAGCGCTTGTCCGTTTCCGGGTCGATTTCACCCATCCGGTGACCCTGCACGATTTGCTCGTCTTCGCCGTCGACGAGAATGGCGCGCCGCGTGCGCTGCTGACGGCACAGTCGGCACAACCCACCGGCACGCCGGGGGAGTGGATGCTCCGGAAGGCCAGCCGCTGGACGCTGCCGCGGGCGGCAGGCGCTTCGCGCCAGCCCATGGACACCGAAATCTTCGAGAGCCTCGGCCTGCCGCTGTCCCTCGATCCGCTCTGGGTCGCCAATGTCGGCACCCCGCCGGGTCTGATCGGGCAGGCCAGCCTGGTCAGGCTGGCAGAAGCCGGGCAGGGGGTGCCTATGGCGAGCGCCTACCAGTCGGTCGCGCATGAGCGCATCGCCGCGCCCTTCTTTGTCCTCGGGCTGACCTTGCTGGCGGCGGTGCTGTCCATGCGCTGGTTCCGCCCCGGCATGCACCCGCTGGTCTTCCTCCGGATCGGTGCGGTCGGAATCGGCATCTACTTCGCCTCGGCGACCCTGTCGTCCATAGGGTCCTATGGTCTTCTTCCGGCCGTTCTGTCGGCATGGCCGTTTCCCGTCGCGCTCATCGCCATCGCGCTTTTGCTGGCCCGTTCGGGCGGACCGTCGCGCTTCCGGCCGGGTCAGGAGCAGGTTCCCTGGCGGTCTGGTGCGGGAAGGCGGCAATAGAGCTCGAAATAGCCCTTGCCGGCGACGGGGCGGAATCCGGGGACCTCCGAGTCTTCGACCGGACTGTCCGCGCTGCCGTGCAGGACGACCCACTGGAACTGACCGAGATAGTCCGCCCATGCCAGACCTTCCTTGCCGACTCTGATCTTGGTGCTCGAAAGGAACGGATTTCCGGCCAGCAGAGGGTTGCGATAGCGAATGGGTTGCTGGCCCGGAGTGGTGAACAGATTCTGCACCGTGATGCGGCGTGCGATCACGGCTTCCGTGCTCATGTGGAAAACACCGATGCGGTCGAACTCGATCGCATCGGTGTTGGTGGTTGTGTGCATGACCGCCATCGTGCTGCCTTCCGGCACCCGGGCGATCAGGGCGAGATAGTCGGCGCGCTCCGCGGCGAAAATGGCGAATGACCGCGCCTGCCAGCCCGATAGCCCGACAAGGATCACCAGCGTCGCCAGAAGTCCGAACCGCGCGGCCCGTCTCGTCATCCGTTCGGTCGGGGCGAGCGATGCGAGCAGGAACAAAAGGGCGCCGAGCGCGATACGCCAGACGACAAAATGGGTGGCGGAAATGCTGTTGGGAATGATGAAATAGATGACGGCGAAGATCGTCAGCGCCACCAGCGGCGGCCGCACCGGCCGCAGCAGGCGGCGACGGGAAAGGATGGCGAACAGACCAACGACTGCGAGCAGAAAGAAGATCGAGGGAAAGAAATAGCCGACATCGATCAGCCGCCAGAGCTCAGCGAACCGCCGCCACGGCCAGTGCCATTCGCCGACCTTGAGGCTGAGGGCGATCCGATCGGTGCCGAAAAGAGGCAGGAGCACCACGATGAGGAGCGCCGGCACGACCTGCAGCCCGTCGCGGACAAGACGCCGGAACCAGGGCCAGAAGGGTGTGCCGGGATCGGCCTTCCGCCGGGCCAGGAGCCGCGCGATTTCGAGGCCAAGCACATAGACGCCGTAAATGGCGAAGCTCTCGAAGTGGGAAAAGAACAGCAAGGTGGCCAGAAGGGTGGCGACAATCAGCCGGAGCAGCCAGCGCTCCGGCGCGGCATGGTGCCACCAGGCGGCCGCGAACAGGGCGATGCCAATGCTGAACTCGAAGCTGAGAAAGCCCTTGGTGTATCCGGAGTTGAACAGGAACGGGAGACCGAGCAGGGGCACGAAGGTCCAGCGGCCGACCGTTTCCCGGCTCAAAACGAGCAGCCCCGAGACCGTCAGCAAGACGCTCAGAACCATGAAGACGCGCAGGACCATCGCGATTGGCAGCCACTGACCGACAACAACGGCGAACAGGTCCCAGGCGAGGTTCGGGGCCGGCATCCAGTCGACAATGAGATGCCGGTTCAGGAGCGGGTCGTCCGGATGCAGCAGGACAAAGGCGCGAGCCAGATGATTGGGGGTGTCCTGTCCGTAGGGATGGGCGAAGACCAGCAACGGCCATATCGCCGCAAGCAGCAGCAGCCCCAGCCAGAACACGCCTTCGCGGCGCGACAGCAGCGGTCCGCCCCGTTCGTCGCCGCCCGGCTCGACGCCGTGTCCCGACAGCGGCGTGCTCACTGGCCGGCCTCGATCAGAGAGGCGTTCATGTTCCGCTCGGGCATCGGCTTGCAGTCTCCCTGCCGTGCCGCGACGCACAGATCCATATAGCAATCCGGGCTCCCGTATCCTTGCGGCGGCATGCCCCACAGGGTCTTGGGGAAGATCACGACGTTGTAGGCCGGCGCCAACTCGATCGCATCAGCAGGCCGGGACAGCAGATAGATCGGCACGGCACGTCCCAGGCCGGCCTCTCCCGGCGTCTTGTGCCAGGGGACTTCGGCAAGACCCAGCCCGCACATGGTGGCGATGGCACCGGCACGGCTGAAAGCGAAGATCTCGGCCCGATCGTTGAGGATGGCGTCGCGGAAGCCGGTTGAGCCGCCCAGGCTCACCGAGGTGGCGAGCCAGGCCGCCATGACACCGACGAGTGCCCAGCGGCGGGCCGTGGCGCCGTGCACGGCCATGACGCGCCCGAGAAGTTCGACGCTGCCGATGGCAACCAGAGTGAAGATGAAAGGCAGGGCGGGGAAGATGAAGCGGTATTCCTTGTGGGCGATAAGCGAATGCTCGATCACGATGGCAACCGCAACGGTCGCGAGCAGCAGTGAGCGTCGCGCGCCCAGGACCGCCAGCGCCAGTATGACCACGACCGCGCCGGCCCAGGCGTTGGCAAGCAACAGCACAAAGCCGAACACGGGCAATTGCCCGAATTGGGCGGCCCTGCCCTCCAGAAGATTGATGCGGAAACTCAACC
>CAZKTH010000261.1:0-4883 GCA_964555575.1 uncultured Devosiaceae bacterium
GGATTGCCGCGCTTACTGCGTTCGCTCGCAATGACGGACCGGACTTGTCCGTCAAGGCCGATACTGCGGTAGAATCGCTCTAGCGCAGATCCGCCGGCAGCAGTTCGTCGGGCATGTTCTGGTAGCAGACCGGCCGCAAAAAGCGACGGATCGACAACGTGCCGACCGAGGTGGCGCCGAAATTGGTCGAGGCGGGATAGGGGCCGCCATGCACCATGGAATCGACGACCTCCACACCGGTCGGATAGTTGTTGACCAGCAAGCGCCCGGCCTTGCGCTCGAGCACCGGCATGAGCCTTGCGGCGAGCGCCGTGTCGGTCGCATCCATATGCAGTGTCGCGGTCAGCTGCCCTTCCAGACTGTGGGCGACGGCCAGCATCTCGTCCTCGTCCTCGGCCAGGATCACCAGACCGAGCGGGCCGAAAACCTCCTGGCCAAGGGCCTGGTTGGACAGCCAGTCGGCGCCGGAGGCGGCGTAGAGATAGGGCGTGGCGTTCCTGAGGTCGCAGGTCGAGGTCAGAAGCTCGCGGACGCCGGCGGCGCCGGCCACCCGGTCGCGACCGGCGCGATAGGCGCTGGCGATGCTGTCGGTCAGCATGGTCTGTGCCCCTATCGCGCCGAGCGTTTCGGAAGCGGCGGCCATGAACGCCTCGGCGTCGGCGCCGGCGACGATGACGGAAATGCCGGGATTGGTGCAGAACTGGCCGGCCCCGAGGGTCAGCGAGCCGGTCCAGCCGCTGGCGATCACCTTGCCGCGCGCCGCCGCCGCCTCGGGCAGCACGAACATCGGATTGACCGAGCCCAGTTCGCCGAAGAACGGAATCGGTTCGGGCCGGGCGGCGCAATGGTTGAACAGGGCGCGGCCGCCGACCTGCGAGCCGGTGAACCCGACCGCCCTTATGCGCGGATGCTTGACCAGCGCCTCGCCGACGGCGCGGTCGCCGCCCTGGATCAGCGAGAAGGTGCCGGGCGGCATGCGGGTCCTGATGATGGCGGCGAGGATGGCGTCGGCAACGATCTCGCCGGTGCCGGGATGGGCCGAATGGCCCTTGACGACGACCGGACAGCCGGCCGCCAGCGCCGCGGCGGTATCGCCGCCCGCCGTCGAGAAGGCGAGCGGGAAATTGGAGGCGCCGAAAACGGCGACCGGTCCGATCGGACGCTCAATCATCTTGATGTCGGGGCGGGGCAGGGGCTGCCTTGTCGGCAGGGCCTCGTCGTGCCGTTTGTCGAGATACTCGCCCTTGAGGATGTGGCTGGCGAACAGCCGCAGCTGTCCGGTGGTGCGGCCGCGCTCCGAAATCAGGCGCGCTTCCGGCAGCCCGGTCTCGGCGCTGCCGATTTCGGTGATGGCGTCGGCCCGGACATCGATCTCGTCGGCGATGACGTTGAGGAATTCGGCCCGTGCCGCGCGCGTCGTGTAGCCATAGGTCCAGAAGGCGGCCTCCGCCGCTTCGGCGGCATCGGCGACAAGAGCCGGCGTGCCGACGCAGAACCGGTAGCGCGGCCCGGTGGCCGGGGCATTCTCGAAGGTGTCGGGGCTTCCGACCCAGTCGCCGGCGATCAGATGTCTTCCATGGGGGCGATAATTCATGTCTTTTGTCCTGCTCCTGGCGCGATCAAACCGATGGCTTGGGCCCGGTGGGTGGCGTGGTCATGGCACAGGGCGCGTTTCCTGCGCGAAAAAAACGCCAAAGGGAAAAAGCGCCTGCCGATGGACCGTGACCTTGTTTGCAGCTTAGAATCCGCAACGCGGCACAGCAACCGCAATGCCGCCACAAGGAGAACATGACGTCCATGACCGACCCCCTTAGCGGCATTCTGCCCGTGGCGCCGACGCCTTTTGGCGAGGACGGCGAGCTCGACGAACAGGGCATGCGCCGTGTCCTTGACTGCATGATCGACCAGGGCGTCGATGCCATCTGCCTTCTCGCCAATTATTCCGAGCAGTTCCTTTTGTCGGACGAGGAACGGGCACGTCTGATGCGGCTGAGCCTCGAACACGTCGCCGGGCGCAGGCCGGTGATCGTCACCATATCCCATTTCTCGACCGCAATCGCGGTGACGCGCGCCAAGGAGGCCGAGGCGATGGGAGCGGCGATGGTGATGATGATGCCCCCCTATCACGGCGTCGGACTCGTGCCGGACGAAACCGGCATTTTCGAACACTATCAGGCGGTCAGCGACGCCATTTCCATCCCGATCATGGTGCAGGACGCGCCGCTTTCGGGCGTTTCACTCCCCGTTCCGCTTCTGGTGCGGATGGCGCGCGAACTTGAAAACCTCAGATATTTCAAGATCGAGACGCCCTTCGCCGCCGACAAGCTGGCGGCCCTGATCGCCGAAGGCGGCGATGCCGTCATCGGGCCGTTCGACGGCGAGGAAGCCGTCACGCTGCTGGCCGATCTCGATGCCGGCGCCACCGGCACCATGACCTCGGCCCTGCAGCCGGAGAACATCCGGCCGATCGTCATCGACACGCTTGCCGGCAATCACGACGCGGCATTGGCACAGTGGAAACGGGTGCTGCCGCTGATCAATCACGAGAACCGGCAATGCGGCCTGAGGGCGACCAAGGCGGTGATGAAGCAAGGCGGCGTCATCCGCTCCGACCACGTCCGCCATCCCCTGAAACCGCTGTCGGAACGAACGCGGACGCGATTGCTGCAGCTTGCCGGCGAACTCGATCTGGTGGCCCTGAACTGGGGGAAATAGGGCGCAAACACATCATCCGTCATTGCCAGGCCCCTCGGACCTGATCCGGGGGACGAAGCAATCCAATCGGAATTCATGCCATTCCAGTCGTCCGGATTGCCGCGCGTGCCTGCGGACGCTCGCAATGACGGGAGGCAGGCATCCGCATGGAATGGGATACCTTATGCGCTGGCCGCGATCGCCGCCTGGCCGAGCGCCAGCCCGCCGTCATTGGCCGGGGCGTCGCGCTGCACCAGCACCTCGAAACCCAAGGCGGTGAGGCGGGCGCAAAGCGTTTCGAGCAAAAGCCGGTTCTGCATGACGCCGCCGGAAAGGGCGATGCGGGCAAGGCCGGTCTTCCCGGCGACGATTTGCGTCAGTTCGACCAGTCCCTCAGCCAGTCCGTTGTGGAAACGCGCGGCGGCGATGCCCCGTTCCGTGCCCTTTCCGAGATCGGCAGTGAGCGCCTGCCAGAGTGGCGTCCAGACAAGGCAATGCGCCTCGCCGCGCCTGTCGATGGCAACGGGATAGGCGCCGGCGGTGGCGGCGAACGGCGTCGCCAGCGCTTCCAGCGCCATCGCCGCCTGGCCCTCGAAGTCCTGCATTTCAAAGCTGATGCCGAGCGCTGCCGCCGCGGCGTCGAACAGCCGCCCGGCCGAGGAGGAGAGGGGGGCGTTGACCCCGCGCGCCATCATCGAGGCGAGAAGATCGAGCGGCTTGGCCTTGAGCGGAGCGGCGAGTCCCGTGTCCGCGACGGTTTCGAACCAGTCCGATCCGAAGGCGGCATTGAGATGAGCGACCAGATTGCGCCAGGGCTCGCGCTGGGCCCTGTCGCCGCCCGGCTGCGGCACGGGGTTGAAGAAGCCGGCGCGGACAAAGCCCGAATAGCCGCCGACGAGGATTTCGCCGCCCCAGACGGTGCCATCGTCGCCCAGACCCAGCCCGTCGAGGATGATGCCGATTGCCTTGTCCGCACCCGGTGCGACGCCGTTGTCGGCCAGGCAGGAGGCGAGATGGGCATGGTGATGCTGCACCCGTACGAGCCTTGCGCCGGTTTCGGCGGCCAGTTCCTCGCCCCGTCGGGTCGACAAATAGTCGGGATGCCGGTCGACGGCGATCACTTCGGGATCGAAGCGGTAGAGATCGCGGTAGAGCCTCAGCGACTTGCGGTAATCGGCAAAGGCCGGCGCGTTTTCGAGATCGCCCATATGCTGGGAAAGCACCGCCTCGTTGTCGCGCATCAGGCAGAAGGCTGATTTGAGGCCGCCGCCCATGGCGAGCACGCGCGGCGCCGTCGTGAAGCCCTGGTGCAGCCGCAGCGGCGCTGGCGCCAGCCCGCGGCCGCGCCTCAACACCTGAATGCCCGGCGCGTCGACCCGCATCACCGAATCGTCGAGCCGGTTGACGATCGCCCGGTCATGCATGACGAAGAAATCGGCGATGGCGCCGAGTCGTTGGCGGGCCTCGTCATTGTCTGTCGCCTGCGGTTCCTCGGAGAGATTGCCCGAGGTCAGGACAATGGGCCGGTCGAGTTCGACCATCAGCAGATGATGCAGCGGCGTATAGGCCAGCATGAAGCCGACGCGGCGCTGGTCCGGCGCGATGCCGGGTGCCAGCTTTTCACCCGCCATTTCCAGGAGGACAATGGGGGCAACGCTCGATTGCAGCAGCGTTTGTTCGGCCTGGTTCACTTCGGCGAAGCGCCTGACCCCGGCGACATCGCCGGCCATCAGCGCCAGCGGCTTGCTCGGCCGGTGCTTGCGTCGCCTGAGTTCGGCGACCGCCTGTTTGCTGGTCGCGTCGCAGGCGAGGTGAAAGCCGCCAATGCCCTTGATGGCGCCGATCTTGCCCTGTTTCAGCCGTCGTGCCGCCTCGGCGATGGGGTCGCCGTCGAGCCGGTTGCCTTGTGCGTCCTCGAGCCAGAGTTTCGGGCCGCAGACCGGGCAGGCATTGGGCTGGGCGTGGAAGCGCCGGTCGGAAGGGTCGGCATATTCGTTGGCGCAGTCCGGGCACATTTCGAAGACCTGCATCGAGGTCTGGGCCCGGTCATAGGGAATGGCCCTGATGATCGACAGGCGCGGGCCGCAATTGGTGCAGTTGGTGAAGGCGTAGCGGTAGCGGCGATTGGCCGGTTCGAGGATTTCGGCAAGACAGTCAAACCCCATGAACAAGTGTTTGCCAAGCCCATG
>CAZKTH010000262.1:0-4847 GCA_964555575.1 uncultured Devosiaceae bacterium
CCGGAATCGCGAGATCGAACTCGACAAGGCGATGGAAGCCTATCCCAAGATCGAGGTCACCAAGAACGAAGTGCGCATCCCGGGCTATTTCGAGGACGGTGCGCAGTATGCCAATGCCTGGCTCGCCAGCCATCCGGCCGGGGTCGAGAACCTCGCCATCTGGGGCTGCTGGGACGATCCGGCGATCGGTGCCATCGGCGCCCTCAGGAGCCAGGGCCGCGACGACGTCAAGGTCTATGGCGTCAACGGCAACGCCCAGGCCCTTGAGAACATCAAGAACGGCTTCATGACCGCCACCGCCTGGCAGGACAGCTTCACCGAAGGCTACAACATGGTGCACCTGTTCAAGCAGATCAAAGACGCCGGCGCGTCCTGGACGCCCAAGGCGATCGAGGTTCCGGCCGTCTTGGTGACCAAGAACAATATCGACGCCTTCCTGAAGGAGCATCCGGACGCGATCCAGTAGGCTCCGTCAGGACCCCGTCCAACTCTAGCAAGCGACGTTTTGCCGTGTTGAACCAAGCATTTGCACCTCAACTGCACGGAACGGGGAACCGGACGGTTTCCCCGCTCCTGGCGGCGAAAAACATCGTCAAGTCCTTCGGCGGCGCCCAGGCGCTCAAGGATGTCTCGCTCGACATTCTTCCCGGAGAAGTCCACGGGCTTGTCGGCGCCAACGGCGCCGGCAAGTCCACCCTGATCAAGATCATTGCCGGACTGGTCGACCGGGATTCCGGCATCATCGAGATCGACGGCAAACCGGTTTCCATCGAAACCCCGACGCAATCGACCGAACTGGGAATGAGCTTCATTCACCAGGAACTCTCCTTCGTTCCCGGCATGAGCGTTCTGCAGAACATCATGCTCGGCATTCCCAAACGCACGCGCTTCGGCATGGTCGACTGGCGCGCCATCGCCCGCGAGGTCGAGCCGATCGCCCGCCGCGTCGGCGTCACCGCGCCGCTCAGCGCCAATGTCAAGGGCCTGTCCACGGCCGAGAACTGGCTGATCAACATCTGCCGCGCCCTGGTGCGCAAGGCACGCCTGATCGTCATGGACGAGCCGACCGCCTCGCTGTCCGAAAGCGAAAGCGAACGCCTGTTCGCCATCGTGCGCGATCTGTCCGCATCCGGCGTTTCCGTCCTTTATGTCTCGCACCGGCTCGACGAAATCCTGTCGCTGTGCGACCGCGTGACCGTCTTCCGCGACGGGCAGTCGACGGCGCTTCTGGAAAAGGCGGACATCACCCGCCAGAGCCTGGTCGAGGCCATCGTCGGCGGCAAGCCGCCGGAAGAAAAGCCGTTCGAACGCAATATCGAGGGGCGCAGGACCGTGCTTCATGTCGAAGGGCTCACCCGCTCGCCGCGCGTCGAAAATGTCAGTTTCGACCTGCATGAAGGCGAGGTGCTCGGGCTCGGCGGTCTGGTCGGCGCCGGCCGCACCGAACTCATCCGGGTGATCTACGGCGCCGATCGCGCCGATTCCGGCGCCATGACGCTCGACGGCAAGCCCTTCGCGCCCTCCTCGCCGCATGTGGCGGTCAAGGCGGGCCTCGGGCTCGTGCCCGAGGAACGGCGCGCCGAAGCGCTGCTCCTGACCAAGAGCGTCGCCTTCAATTTGAGCCTTGCCAATCTCAGGAGCATCATCTTCAGCCCGGCCATGCCGCTGATCAACGGCCGGGCCCGGACGGCGCTCGCCCAGGAGGTGGTCGCGGAGCTCCAGGTCAAGACGCAGGACGTGACAACGCCGGTCGGGCGTCTGAGCGGCGGCAACCAGCAGAAGGTGGTCATCGGACGCTGGCTCAAGCGCATGCCGCGCGTCCTCATTCTCGACGAACCCACGCGCGGCGTCGACATCGGCGCCCGGGCCGAAATCCACCGCATGATCCGCGATGTCGCCGCCAAGGGCATGGCAGTGCTCGTCGTTTCGTCCGAACCCGAGGAACTGCCGACGGTGTGCGACCGCGTGCTCGTCATGGCGGAAGGGCGGATCGTCAAGGAATTCGGCGGCGCGGATGTCACACGCCACACCATCGTTGCGGCCAGCTATGCCGAACGCAAGAAACCGGCTTCGGAGGAGCCAGCATGACCGACATCACATTTGGCAGCCGCCGCCTGTCGCCCAAGACCAAGGCAGCGCTCGGCATCTTCGCCCGCTACGGCACGATCATCGGGCTGGCGACGATGATCCTGGTGTTCTCGATCCTGTCGCCGCGCGCCTTTCCGACGGTCGGCAATTTCACCAATGTGCTCAACCAGGCTTCGCTTGCCGTCATCATCGCCGGCGGCCTGACCCTGGCGGTCATCATCGGCGAGCTCGATCTGTCGATCGGCATGGCGGCGAGCCTGCACGGCATCCTGGTCACCGGCCTGATCGTGCACGACAAGATTCCGATCCCGCTGGCCATCCTGATCGTACTGGCCTTCGGCGCCCTGATCGGCTTTGTCAACGGTTTCATCGTCACCAAGATGAAGGTCAATTCGGTGATCGCGACATTGGGCGTGGGCACGATCCTCACCGGTCTTGCCTTCGCCTATTCGGCCGGTGTGCCGATCGTGGCCGGCGTCCCGGAAGCTTTCCTCCAGCTCTCTCTGGGACGCTGGCTGTTCGGCATTCCGAACAACATCGTCGTCATGGCCCTGGTGCTGGGTGGATTGTGGCTCCTGGTCGAACGCACCTCGATCGGCCAGGAAATCCAGGCGGTCGGTGGCAACGCTGCCGCGGCCCGGCTGGCCGGCATCAATGTCGACCGGATCAAGACGCTCGGCTTCATCATTTCCGGCATATGCGCCGCCCTGACCGGCATCCTGCTGGCCTCGCGCCTGGGCAGCGGCACGACCAGCGCCGCGGATTCCTACCTGCTGACCGCCTTTGCGGCCGTGTTCCTCGGTTCGGCGACGCTCAGGGACGGCGAGTTCCACGTCTTCGGCACCTTTGTCGGTGCGCTGATCATCGCCATCGGCTTCAACGGCCTCAACATCTTCGGCGCCCCGACCTTCAGCCAATACGTGTTCCAGGGATCCATTCTGATCGTCGCCGTGGCGCTTTCGAGCCTCGGCCGGATGATCGCCGAAAGCTGAGAGGACTAGCAAATGCCTGACACCTGGGATCTCTACGTCATCGAATATGCCCGCTCCAAGCAGCAGCCCTGGGTCGATCTGATCAGCGGCATGTACGAGGACGGCGTCGTCGATCTGCCCTTCTCCTTCGTGCTCGCCCTGAAGGACGACAAGAAGGTGCTGATCGATACCGGCTTCATGCAGGACGAGCAGTCTTCCGGCTTCTCGCGGAAATTCGGCATTCCCTACTGGATTTCGCCCGTGCGCATGCTCGCCGAGCTCGGGGTGAAGCCGGAGGAAATCACCGATATCGTCATCACCCACGCCCATTTCGATCACATGGGCTCGATCGGCCAGTACCCCAACGCCAACCTGTTCATCCAGAAGAGCGAGCTTATGGCCTGGTACGAGTTCATCGCCCTGCCCAAGCGCTTCGGCTACATGACGGCCATCATCGATCCGGACAATCTGAGGACCGCGCTCGAAGCCTCGATCGCGCATCGCGTCACCCTCATCGACGGCGACAAGGACAATATCCTGCCCGGCATCCATGCCCGGCTCGGCCCCGGCCACACCCCCGGACACCAGTTCATCGTCGCCGAAACCGGACGCGGCAGGCTGGTGGTCTCGGGCGACTGCGTCTATTCGCGCCGCCAGGTGCTGGGGCGCGACAATGACGGCGTCTACGCACCGCTCAACAACGCTACCGGCGACGTCTGGGACCAGCTCAAGACCATCGACAAGCTCAACGACGAAATCGGCAGGGACCAGAAGCAGCTGCTCCTGATCCACGATTCCGATCGCTGGCAGGGCCTGCCGGTCGTCAAGGAAGTCGAAGGCTTCAAGATCGTCAAGGCCGCATAGGACCGGACCGGCGGCGCCGCTTCAGGACGCCGCCGCATTTCCCATACGATGATGCGCCCTCATGGCGCGCTGTGTTTTCCAGCCGTTTCACCTCTCCCCGAAAGGGAGAGGTGTCGCCGTCAGTCGAACTGAAGTGTCGCGCCATATGCGATGGGCGCGCCGTTGACCGACCGACGAGACCGGCGACTCCGCTCACAGCGGGCGCCGACCGGGCCCCTCCGCAGAAATCCTGATGCGCGGTGGTTCTCTTGGGCCAGTACACGGTGGATATCCCCCACACCACGCTGCGCCGGCCGGATCCGCGAGGCATCCCGAAAGGGCAAATGCTTCTTGCGGGCGGAATGCTGCAAACCGCACATGCCTCGTGGCTTTACCGATAACCTGTTGAATTCTTGTAAGGTTTCTCATATGCGAGCCCCATGCCGGTCGGGTCGTCGGCGCTCCGCGCCGGGACTGGCACACGATATGCGTAAGCTACTGGCATAACCGACCGGGCCCGCTTGCGGCTTTTTTGACGCGTCACAGAACGGTCCCGGCCAGGATTCTCCATCAACCCTATCTCAGGGAGGATATCCATGACATCCGCTTCCGTTTCGTCCGCCTCCGTGCTCGGGCGTGCCAATCGTGCCCGGCGTCCGCTCGCCGGCCTGGCCCTGACCCTGGCCCTCGGCGTGACCGCCCTTGCACCGAACGCTGCCCTTGCCGCCACGTCCTACCCGCGCAACGAGACGCTTTATTCCTCCGGCGCCCAATGGGGCAACATCGTCGGCTTCAACCCCTATGCCGGCACCTTCGCCACCTACACGGTCGGCTTCGCCTACGAGACGCTCTATCAGTACAACCCGATCACCGACAAATACACGCCCTGGCTCGCCTCGGACAGCAAGTGGCAAAGCCCCGACGTGTTCGAGATGACGATCCGCA
>CAZKTH010000263.1:0-4846 GCA_964555575.1 uncultured Devosiaceae bacterium
TCGCGCGCCTGCAGCCTGATATAGTAGCCGCCGGCATGGGCGCGGATCGCCGCCTGCTTGTACGGCTTCAACTGCCCGGCCGGCACCCCGAGCGGCGGCACCTTGTGGCCGCGCACGATGTCGAGAATGTCGGACAGGACCGAGGCCGCCGTCGGATCGCCGCCCGCCCCCGGGCCGGCGAGCAGCAGTTCGGCGACGTGATCGGTCTCGATGGCGATGGCATTGAGGACGCCGTCGACCCCGGCAATGGCCGAATGCCTGGGGACAAGAGTCGGATGCACCCTTTGCTCGACCCCGTCCGGCTTGCGTTCGGCAATGCCCAGGAGCTTGATCCTGTAGCCGAGATCGGCGGCGACCTTGATGTCGACCTCGGTGATCCCGGAAATGCCTTCGACCAGCATCGCCTCGGGGGCGATTTCGGTCTGGAAGCACAGGCTGGTCAGGATGGCGAGCTTGTGCGCGGTGTCGAACCCCTCGACATCGAAGGTCGGATCGGCCTCGGCATAGCCGAGCGTCTGGGCTTCCTTGAGACTGGCCGCGAATCCGATATTCTCCTCGCTCATCCGGGTCAGGATGTAGTTGCAGGTGCCGTTCATGATGCCGTAGGCGCGGGTAATGGTGGCGCTCCCGAGACCCTCGCGCAGCGTCTTGATCACCGGAATGCCGCCACCCACGGCCGCCTCGAAGCCAAGCGTCGAGCCGGAGGCTTCGGCGATGCGCGCCAGTTCGACACCGTGCTTGGCCAGAAGCGCCTTGTTGGCCGTCACAACCGGCACGCCGCGTTCGAGCGCCGCCCGGATCGCCGCATAGGCCGGTCCGTCCTCGCCGCCGATCAGTTCGACGAACAGGTCGATCTCGGCGTCGCGGGCCAGCGCCACCGCGTCGTCCAGCCAGATCGAGCCGGAAAGATCGACGCCGCGGTCCTTGGTGCGCGAACGCGCCGCCACATGGGTGGCATGGATCGGCCGGCCGCCGCGGCGCTGAATGGTCTCCTGGTCGTTGAGCAGCATCCTCACCAGCGCCGCCCCGACCGTGCCCAGGCCGGCCACGCCAATGCGGAACGGCGCCACCGCGCCGGTGCGGGCATCGACGAAATCCTGCATGGCCTTGAGGATGCGGGCGCGGGTATCGCTGCGCGGCTCGCGCCCCTCCCTCAGGTCGAAGACGAATTGTGGGTCGCCGGCGATCTCGGAGCCGAAACGCGACGGCGACAGATTGTGCAGGCCCAGAAAGGCCTCGACAGCATTACGGAAGGAGGCGATATCGTTCATTCGGTAGGATTTATAGGAAAAGCCCTATAATTCAAGTGCTGCTTTGCGGAAGCGTCAAAGAATCCTGAACCGATTTCAACATTTCTGCGCTCTTGCGCAGGGCCTGCCGCTCGCCAAAATCGAGATCGGGAACCAGCGTCGCCGCGATGCCCCTGGCGCCGACGATGCGTGGCAGCGACAGGGCGACATCCGTCACACCCTCGATTTCCGGGGTGATGCTCGAGACCGACAACACGGTCTGTTCGTCGCGATTGACCGCATCGACGATGCGGGCCAGCCCGGCGCCGATGCCGTAATAGGTCGACCCCTTGCCGGCGATGATGCGATAGGCGGCATTGCGGACATTGTCGTCGATCTCGTTCCTCAGCGCTTCGGTCAGCGGCACGTTGCGTTGCGCGGCAAACGAGGAGAGCGGCACGGAGCCTGCCACGGCACTCGACCAGGCCAGCACCTCGCTGTCGCCGTGCTCGCCCAGAACATTGGCGTGGACCGAATGCGGCGAGATGCCGAGATGATTGCCAAGGAGCGTGCGGAAGCGCGCCGTGTCCAGGATCGTGCCCGAGCCGATCACCCGGCTTGCCGGCAGGCCGGACAGGCGCGTCGCCACATGGGTCATGATGTCGACCGGATTACTGGCAATCAGCAGCAGCGCATCGGGCGCGTGCTTGAAGACGTTGCCAATGACGGTATCGAAAACGGCTGCGTTGCGTGACAGCAATTGAATGCGCGTTTCGCCCGGCTTCTGACCAACACCGGCGGCGATAATGACGATGCTGGCGCCTGCGAGATCGGAATAATCGCCCGAAAGCACCGTGCTTGAGGAAGCGAACGGCACGGCGTGGCGGATGTCCTCGGCCTGGGCGTGGGCCAGGTCGGCGTTCATGTCGACGAGCACGATGGTGCTCGCCGCACCCGAAAGCGCGATGGCATAGCCGGCGGTGCTGCCGACCATGCCGGCGCCGATGATGCCGACTTTCATGTCCTGAACCTTTCGAACTGAGGGGCGCGAGACTGGCGCATGCCGCTTATCAAAACAAGTCCGAACCGATCAGGTTCAGCCGCAATGACAGAAGACCGGCCGGCACGTGTCTTGGGCGTCCGGCCGGAATGCTGAATCGGTTGTCCTGGTGCTATTTCGCCTTCAGCAGCACGACATTGCCCTGATTGCCGCTGTTCGCGAGGAATTTCTTGATGGCCCGCGCCGATCGGCATGCGCCGGTCACCGTCATGCCGGTGAAATCGACGTTCCGTGCGAGCTGGTGACCGCAACGTCCGATCGGTCGTCCCGATGGCCGACAGCACATCCTGCCGCAAGACCTTCGGCTGTCCGCCAGGAGCCTGCGGTCCGGCACGTATGTCAGGCATGGTTGCTCAAAAGTTAATCAGATATTAATTTGCACTTAACTATTTTGGGACGCGCGAGAGGGCAGGATGCGTCATGACCCATTTTACGAAATCAGGCCCGATTGCGGCCTTGATGACAACGACCGCCTTGGTGGCGTTTGCCACCCTTCCGACGCCGGCACTGGCACAGGATGACGGCTTCGCTTCAATTCCGCCAACTGCCGACAAATGGGACATAACGGCCAAGGCCTATTACCTGTTCGGCCAGTATGACGCCGATTTCGGCTTCGGCACCATAACGCCGCCGGGCGTTGCCGCCTCGGGCTATGTCATTTCCGGCGTCGCTGCTGACCTCAGGGGCGGTGGCGGCGAAATCTCGGCATCGCGGGGTTTCGGCGACGACTGGTACGCCGAAATGCTCTATCGCGGCTTTCATACCGGCGGCAGCGCCTCCGCAGGCGACAGGACCGTCGATTCCAACGGTGTGTATGGCGGCCTGTTCGATCGCTCCCTGGCCAATATCGTCATCAACAGCAACGCCGATGACGGCATATTCGATTTTGCCTCCGACACCGTCGACATCGCCCAGCATAGCGGCGACCTTCTGGCCGGTCGACGGTTCGACATGGGCGGCCCGCTCAGCGGCTTCTGGCAGGCCGGCGTTCGCGGCGCCTATGCCAGGACCCAACGCGATCTGAACCTTGTCAATCTGGTAGGCGCCGATCTCTACACCTTCGACGTCAGTCTCGGATCGCGCATGTGGGGCGCCGGCCCGACCGTCGGCGGTGGCTTCGAGCTGGCACTCACCGAGGGGTTGTCGCTGTCCGCCGCCGCATCGGCATCGACCCTGTTTTCCGTCTTCGACCTCACGCGCACCGATACCGCCCGATCGCCCACCCAGACCGGGGTGCGCGATGCCACCGTCACCACTTATGGCGTTGTGCCGATGGTGGATATCTCGCTCGGACTCGACCAGAAGCTGAGCAGATGGCTGATGGCAAGCCTTGGCTACACCGCTTCGGTCGCCATTGGCGGCAGCCGAACCATCCGCACCGTCGGGAACGACGACGTCGACGGCTATTCGGCGCCCTACGCCATCATGCAGGACTCGATTCTCAGCCACGGCCTCTATTTCAGCCTGACAGGCACGATCGGTGGCGACGGCGCAGCTGAAGTATCGCCGGCGGATACACTGATGTCGGGCGAGGGCGAACTCGAGATCGCCGCCACCGCCTACTACACCTTCGGCCAGTATGCCGGCGATTTCGGCTTCGGCACGCGGACACCGCCGGGAACGACGACCGGCAACTATGTCATCGACGCCCGCTACGCCGATCTGAGGGGCGGCGGCGGCGAGGTCTCGGTCATGAAGAGTTTCGATCAGGACTGGTACGCCAAGCTGCTCTATCGCGGTTTCCTGTCCAGCGGCTCAAGCACCGCCGGAGACGCCACCACCGACGTCAACGGCATCTACGCCAACCTCTTCGATCGGTCCCTGGCCGATGACACCATCAACAGCTTCGCCGATGACGGCTTTTTCGATTACGCGTCGGAGAGCCTCAAGACCGGCCAGCACAGCGCCGATCTCGTCACCGGTCGCAGGATCGGTTCGGGCGGTGTGCTGAGCGGCTTCTGGCAGGCGGGCATACGTGGCGCCTATGCCGATGCCGAGCGCGACCTCAACCTCGTCAACCTCGAATCCGGCAATGCCGACCGCTTCGACGTCAGCCTCAATTCGACCATGTGGGGCGCCGGTCCGACCGTTGGTGGCGGCCTTGATCTGGCGCTTATGGACGGGCTGACCCTGTCGACCAGCGCCTCCGCTTCGGCGCTCCTATCCTATTTCCACCTCAACCGGACCGACACGGCCACCGATCTGCCGGCCAATACCGTTTCGACCCGCGATGTCAGCTACAATAGCTTCGGCTTCGTGCCGATGGTCGACTTCTCGCTCGGCCTCAGCCAGAAATTCGGCAACGGCATGACCGCCGGCCTGGGCTACACCGCCTCGGCGGCGATCGGCGGCGGCCGGTCCATCGGCATCGTCGGATTTGACGATGTGGACGGCGACACCTCGCCCTATTCCATCGTTTCCGACACCCTGTTCAGCCAGGGCGTCTATTTCAGGCTTGCGGGCACGATCGGCGAGAACGGCGAAGGGGTTGTAAGGGATGGGTAGTGGATTATTTTGTTCTAAATTGACATCTAGATATCTGGTATGGGGTATTATT
>CAZKTH010000264.1:0-4820 GCA_964555575.1 uncultured Devosiaceae bacterium
AGAACCGAAAGGTTCTGCGTGACGATGGCATCGGCCAGGGAACAGACGATCTCGTTGCGCGCCACGCCCCCCTTCATCAGATTGACGATGTCGGTTTCGGCAAAGACGCCGCACTTGGCCGCCACGTGATGCAGCACCGAGCTGTCCCAGCCGATCGCGGCGATCTCCTCCCGGGGCAGATTGAGCCGGGCAAGACACTTGTCGATGGTCGTGCCGGTACCCGAGGCGCATTTGTCGTTCATCGATGAGATGATCTGACGTTCCCCCGTCCGGGGATTGGGCTTGTAGATGATGATCTTGGCATCCTGCCCGCCAAGCTCGACGACGCTGCCGGCATCGGGGCGCAGGGCCTCGACCGCAAGGGTCAGGGCGTTCACTTCCTGAACGAACTTGGCGCCGAGAACGGGTGCGAGCGGGGCGCCGCCGGAGCCGGTCACGAAGACGCGCATCGGCGCTTGCCCGTGCAAGCCGAGATCGGCTCTCAACTGCTTGAGATGGTCGAGCACGGTGCGCGCCTGATAGGTCTCATGGGTCTGATAGCGCGACCAGGCGATCTCACCGCTCGAGGCGTCGACCGCGACCGTCTTCACCGTGGTCGAGCCGACATCCACACCTACGACGGGAGGCTCGTTCGCCGGAATGGGGCCCATTGCACGTTCCGCTGGACTGTCCACTATCAATCTCACCCGACATTATTGGAAACCGGTATCAGGAAAAGTCCTTGATCCAGCGCAAGAAAGAGTCTTGGGGCCACCGATAGCCCTTGTGCGGTGGTCGCCGATCACTACTATGGCACGGACCTCATCGCATCAGCTGGAGCGCGTCAGCTTTGAGCAACCTGAACTGGCACGAACAACTGTTCAACTCCTCCTATCGGATTTTCGGCGTTGAACCGCCGATGCGAGCGGAGCCGGTGTCGTATTGGGCAACGGTCGGTTTTGCAGGGCTCTACCTGGTATTCGCCGGTATTTTCTACGTGCTGCTGAACATCGGCTCGCTGCCGCTCGGCGTCTATTGCGAACCGATCTGGAAGCCGCGGGCACGCTTCGTCCGCCTGCGGTTCCCCTTCGGCATGCCGGCGATCGCGGTCATGGGCACCATCTACGGAATCATCGTCATCATCCATGCCTGGCAACGCTTCGGTCTCTGGCATGCCTTGGGTCCGCTCGTGGTCGAGGCAGGGCTGTTGATCGCCGCTTTCGGCGGCCTGATGGTGCTGAACCACATGCGGCGGCAGGCATCCCGGATGACGGGAACCAAGATGACGGCCGCCGACGAAAGCGACGCCCAGCATGCCAATCCCTGACGGCTCGGCGCCGTCCCGGATCCAGACCGAAGCCCGTAGCCGGCGCGAGCGCTCCGCGTTTGCCCTGGCGACCTGGTTCGGCGTCGGATATGCGCCAAAAGCGCCGGGCACATGGGGAACGCTGGCGGCCCTGCCTCTGCATGCCCTGCTGCTCCTGACCCCGATCCTGCTGCATCTGGGCATGATCGGCGTCGTTGCGGTGGCCGGCGGCTATGCCGCCGACCGGGTGGCCAAACGTCTCGATCGCGACGACCCGCAGATCGTCGTGGTCGACGAGGTGCTCGGAGTTCTTCTCGCGCTCGTCTTGGTGCGCGACCAGTCCCTGGCGGTGCAGGGCGTGGCGGTGGTTCTGTTCCGGGTGTTCGACATTGTGAAGCCGGGTCCGATCGCCGCTGTCGAACGGCTGCGTCCTGCCGGTCTGGGCATTCTCGCCGACGATGTGCTGGCCGGATTGCTGGCGGGAGCGCTCAGCCTCGGGCTGGCCCTTCTCCTGCGCGCGATCGCGGCGTGAGCGCGCCGGCCTGCGACCGGGTTCGGGCGGCCTCGATGGCGATCGTCCGGTCGTAGGCGGCAAGGTAGCGGTCCAGCACCAGCGACCAGTCGAAGCGCTCGGCCTTCTCACGGGCCAACGCACCCGCTCGTGTCCTGAGAGCGGCATCTTCGAGAAGCGTCACGATCGACGCAGCCAGACCGTGCCGGTCGGTCGCAAGAAACCCTTCTCGGCCCGGCTCGACGAGATCGTCGACGCCGCTGCCCGCCATGGCGACGACCGGCAGCCCGCTTGCCATCGCTTCGAGCGTGGCGACCGAAAGCGCCTCCTTGCGGGTCGGCAGAACGAAAAGGGCGGCATCCGCGTAGAGCATTCGGATGTCGGCGTGTTCCAGGCGGCCGGCAAAGGTGACGGCCTCGGCCACCCCGAGGCGCGCCGCAAGCCGTTGCAGCCGCCGGCGCTCGGGGCCATCGCCCACGATCACCAGATGCGGCGCATTCGTCCATTGCCGCGCCGCAAGAACGTGCGGCATGGCCGCAACGAGATCCCCGCAGCGCTTGCGCGGCATCAGCCGCAGCACCGAGACGACATGCGAACCGCTTGCGGCGTCCCGGACCGGCCAGTCCCCGACGGCCAGGCCATCGGGCAGAACCTCCACATCCCGGCCGCTGATGACGCCAAGATCGTCTGCTGCCCGACGCGAGACGGCGGTCAGATGGCTCGGCCAGGTGCTCCAGCCGAGGCCGGCGTCGAGCATGCGCATGGCCACGCGTTCGCCGCCGCGGAACAGGGAATGCTCGGTCAGAAGGCTCGGAATGCCGGCATTGCGCGCGATACGGCATGCGCCAAGGGCGAGCGGCGAATAGGCGGAGTGGGCGTGTACGAGATCGAACCGCCCGTTTTCGATGATCCGCCGGAGGCGTCGAAAGGTCGCGGGGCGCCAGGCGGCGTCGACGTGCGGCAGCAGGCGCTCTTCGGCGATCCGGTGGACCGGCACGTCCTCGAACAGCGACGGTCCGGGCGTGGCGCAGACGATCTCGACGTCATGACCTCGGGCGGTCAGCGCCCGGGCAAGGTCGGATACCTGCCCTTCGATGCCACCGGCGCGTGGCCTGAACCAGTCGCTGATCAGAACAATGTGCATGGTTTCTGGCTCTCCACCACGTCGATGCGGCAATTTTCAGGGCGGGACCCGGCGTGCGCTTTGCACAACCGGCCCGTTTATGTGATAGCCTTTTGGGCGCCGTCACAACCAGAACATAACGTCCTCCGCCGACGCCGTCAGGACCGCCATGCGTCACGCCGCGCTCACTTTCGATCTCGAACAGGATTGCCCCCCTTTTCTCGACGGCTATCGCGGCATGCGCGACGGGCTGCCGCTTGTTCTGGAACTGCTGCGGCGCAAACGTGTCCATGCCACGTTCTTTGCCACCGGCGAGGTGGCGCGCCGGTTTCCCGAAATGATTTCCGAGCTTGTCGCCGACGGGCACGAACTCGGCAGTCACGGCGACAGCCATCGGCGCTTCTCGAGCATGACCGACGCCGAGGCGCGGGTGGAAATCGAGACCGCCAGCCGCACGCTGCGCCTGTTTGCGCCGGTAACGAGCTTCAGGGCCCCCAATCTCGACCTGCCGGTCCGTCTCCTCTCGGTCCTTAGCGAAAACGGCTATCGTCGCGACGCCTCGCTGGCCCGCTACAAGCCGGGTGCACTGTTCGCCTCACCACGCCGTGAGGGCGAGCTGTGGCGGCTGCCTGCCTCGACGACGCCGTCCGCCATCCGCCTGCCGGCAGGTGTCAGACGGTTCGTCCTCGCGCGCCTCCGCCCGCCCCCGATCCTGTTCTTTCACCCCTGGGAGTTCGTCGACATGAGAGCGGAACCCATCCCGATCGATTGTCGGTTCAACACGGGGAACGGCGCGCTGGAATCGCTCGAGGATGCCATCGGCATTCTCGGGGAACTGGGGTACGAATTTCGAAGGATCAACGATCTCCATCCTCTGGTCGGCGCCGCGGCAACACGCCGTCCTGTCGACCAGGGCACCTGATCCGACCGCAAGAACCGTATTTTCATGGAGTGCAGACTTGAACGGCAACACAGACAAGAACATCCGCATTGCCATCGTCGGCGTGGGCAATTGCGCGTCCTCTTTCGTTCAGGGCCTGACCTTTTACCGGAATGTCCCGACCAACGAGCCCATCGTTGGCCTGATGCACCCCGAACTGGGCGGCTATCGCATTCGTGACATGCAGGTGGTCGCCGCTTTCGATGTCCATTCGGGCAAGGTCGGCGCCGACCTCGCGGAGGCGATCCGCGCCGAGCCGAACAACACCCTGCAATTCGCCGAGGTCGCGGCCACCGGTATCCGGGTGCAGCGGGGCCCGACCCTGGACGGAATCGGCCCCTATCTCGGGGACGCGATCCCCGAATCCCCGGAGCCCGCGATCGACGTCGCCGCCGAACTGCGCCGCTCGGGCGCCCAGATCGTCGTGTCGTACCTGCCGGTCGGCTCGCAGAAGGCCAGCGAATTCTACGCCGAACAGGCACTGGCCGCCGGCTGCGCCTATGTGAACTGCATTCCGGTCTTCCTGGCTTCCAATCCCGACTGGGGGCGGCGGTTCGCCGAAGCCGGCCTTCCGATCGTTGGCGACGACGTCAAGAGCCAGGTCGGGGCAACCATCGTGCACCGCACCCTCACCCGTCTTTTCGAGGATCGCGGCGTCACCCTCGATCGCACCTATCAGCTCAATTTCGGCGGCAATACCGACTTCCTCAACATGCTGGACCGCGAAAGGCTGACCTCCAAGAAGATCTCCAAGACGCAGGCCGTCACCAGCCAGCTCGACGAGGGGATAGCCGAGGAGAACATCCATGTCGGTCCCAGCGACCATGTCCCCTGGCTCAGGGACCGCAAGTTCGCCCACATCCGCATGGAAGGAACGGCCTTCGGCGGCGCTCCGCTCTCGATCGACCTGAAGCTCGAGGTCTGGGATTCTCCCAATTCCGCCGGCGTGGTGATCGATGCG
>CAZKTH010000265.1:0-4814 GCA_964555575.1 uncultured Devosiaceae bacterium
GTCGCGTTTTCGAACCGGCGAACCGGTATCCACTTCGCCTGAAAACGCTCTAGGTTTTCCGTTTGCGCAGTTCGGTGACCGAAGTGCCCTTGAAGCCCCAATTGTCGGTCGGCACCTCGTCGATGACGACGAAGGTGCCATCCGGGCTCTTGCCGAGCACCCGGACCAGCACATCGGTAATCTCGGCGATCACCTGAAGCTTCTTTTCGGCCGAGACATTGTCGTCGGTGATGCGGACATTGACGTATGGCATTTGCGTCTCCTTTTGGCGCCACTCAAACGCCTTCCGCCCGGCCGAGGCAAGTGCGGCGGGCAAAAGAACACAGCAAGTTTGGCCGGCGCCGGGACGCACGGGCAAAAAGGCCGCCCGAAGGCGGCCCATTCCGCTTTTCGTTGCCGTGCGGCAAGCTCAGTCCGTTTCGACCGAAACACCGTTATGGTCGATCGAGATGTGGCCATTGCCGAACTCGACATTGACCCCCTGGGGCCTGTTGGCTTCGCGGTACCAGGCAAAGCCCAGAACGATGACTACCAGGACCAGCGCGCCGATGATGGCGTAAAGCATGTTCCGGCTCATCAAAGGCTAGCCGACGATCTCGATATCGGAGAAGAAGTACTTGATCTCCTGGGCGGCGGTTTCCGGCGCGTCGGAGCCATGCACCGAGTTCTCGGTGAAGGAGACGGCGAATTCCTTGCGGATGGTGCCGGGATCGGCCTTTTCGGGATTGGTGGCGCCCATGATCTCGCGGTTCTTCGCAATGGCGTTCTCGCCTTCGAGCACCTGCACCACCACCGGGCCGGAGATCATGAATTCGACCAGCTCGTCGAAGAAGGGCTTGCCCTTGTGGACGGCATAAAAGCCCTCGGCCTCGACCCTGGTCATGTGGACGCGCTTGGAGGCGACGATCCTGAGGCCGCTCTCCTCGAACTTGGCGATGATCTTGCCGGTCAGATTGCGGCGGGTGGCGTCGGGTTTGATGATCGAAAAGGTGCGCTCAATGGCCATTGTCTTGTCCGAATGTCGGGTGTGGAAACTGGCGCGCTTTTAGCCGCGATGGGTGACGGCTGCAAGTCGCTGCCGTCAACGATCAACATGGCCTGGCCGCAAACGCGAGCGGGGCGCCACGCCGGAAGACGTGGGCGCCCCACCGGAGGGTGTCGAAAAGGATCACGCCGCAGCGTTCCTTATTGCCTCTTTTTCGCGGCCTTTTCTCAAAGTCTCGGTCCACCAGGCAAGCTGATCGAGCATGGTCCTGGCGTTGTCGGCATAATAGGGGAAGTCGTCGATCGACTTGCCGTTCATCAATATGCCCATGAAATCGGAGCCGCCGATATGAACGGCCTGACGAACCGAGGCCATCTGCAGTTCGACGACATAGGTCCGCAATTGCTCGACGGCGCGGGCGCCACCGACGGTGCCATAGGCGAGGAAGGCCACCGGCTTGTGGCCCCATTCCACATAGGCCCATTCGATGGCGTTCTTCAGAACGGCGGTCGGACCATGGTCATATTCCGCCGTGACAAAGACATAGCCGTCGAACTCGCTGAGCTTGGCGCGCCACTTGTTGGCGGTCGCGTTCCGGGCCGGCTGGCCAAATCCGGGCGAAATGGCTTCGTTGAAGAAGGGCAGAGGATAATCCTTGAGATCGACCACCTCGAAATCGAGATCGGGGTGGGACCTGGCAATGGGCAGGAACCATTCCAGTGCCTTTTCGGCAAAGCGGTTTTCGCGCACACTGCCAACGATAATGCCAATCCTGGGTCTGGTCATGTCTGTCTCCTTGCATGGATCGCCTTGGTTGGGCGGTCTAGTTGGGTGGAGACATGCCATTGAGCAAGAAGGCACATTCGCGTCGCGGGCGCACATTCAATGCATCAGGCATCATGAATGTTCCTAGCGCACGCCAGGGTGACTTTCCGCTTTTGCTTGGCGTTCGGATGCAGTGGTTGAACAAATGTGGCCGAGTGCGGTAAGGCCTGTGGCGCCAGGCGCCGGGCGCCTGACAGATTGTTCACTTCTGGCGAACAGCCAACCGACCCTTGTCCGTGATGCTGACCATTTCCGATCTCATCTACAAGATCGACAACCGCCTGCTGTTCGACAAGGCGAGCGTAGTGCTGCCGGCCGGCTCGAAAACCGGATTCGTCGGGCGCAACGGCTCGGGCAAGACCACGCTGTTCCGCCTGATCATGCACGAGATCATCCCCGACGAAGGCGATATCGAGGTGCATCCCAAGGCGCGGATCGGCACCGTGCCGCAGGAAGCCCCGGCGAGCGATGACAGCGTGCTCGACATGGTGCTCAGCGCCGACAGGGAGCGCGACCGGCTGCTCAGGGAAGCCGAACAGGCGACCGACGGCCACCGCATCGCCGAAATCCATGCAAGGCTGGTCGACATCGATGCCCATTCCGCCGAGGCCCGTGCCTCGAGCGTCCTCAGAGGACTTGGCTTCGGCCACGAGCGCCAGAAGCCGCCCTGCTCGGAGCTTTCGGGCGGCTGGCGCATGCGCGTGGCGCTAGCCGGGGTGCTGTTCGCCAAGCCCGACCTGCTGCTGCTCGACGAGCCGACCAACTATCTCGACCTCGAAGGCACGCTGTGGCTCGAATCCTATCTGGCGAGCTACCCCTACACGGTATTGATGATCAGCCACGACCGCGGCCTTCTCAACCGTGCCGTCACTTCGATCATCCATCTCGACCAGGGCAAGCTGAGCTTTTATCGCGGCAATTACGACACCTTCGAGAACACCCGCCGGCTGCAGCGCGAGCTGGCCGGAAAGACCCGGGAAAAGGCGCTCGAACGCATCGCCCATCTGCAAAGCTTCGTCGACCGCTTCCGCTACAAGGAATCCAAGGCCAAGCAGGCGCAGGCACGCATCAAGATGATCGACAAGATGCGTCCCCCCGAAGCGCTCAACGAGGAAGCCGCCCTGCCCTTTTCCTTCCCCAACCCGAAACGGGCCATGGCCTCGCCCATGCTCGATTTCGAGGACGTCTCGGTCGGCTATACCGGGGAGCCGGTGCTGAAGCGCCTGAATTTGAGGATCGAGCCGGACGACCGCATCGCCCTGGTCGGGATCAACGGCAATGGCAAGTCGACCTTCGCCAAGCTGATCGCCGGCGAACTGAAGCCGATGGACGGCAAGATCAGGCGCGGACGCGGTTTCCAGACTGCCTATTTCGCCCAGCACCAGCTCGAACTCCTGAAGCCGAAATGGAACGCCCTTCAGCATGTCGAAGAACTGATGTGGGATTCGACCGATGCACAGCGGCGCTCGCGTGTCGCCCGGATCGGGCTTTCGACCCAGAAGATGGAAACTCCGGCCGAAAATCTCTCCGGCGGCGAGCGGGCACGGCTTCTGATGGGGCTGATCGCCTTTACCGGGCCTTCCATGCTCATTCTGGACGAACCGACCAATCATCTCGACATCGACAGCCGCGATGCCCTGGTCGCCGCCCTCAACGACTACGAGGGCGCGGTGCTGATCATCAGCCATGACCGCCATCTGATCGAAGCGACGGCGGATCAGATCTGGATCGCCGAAAACGGCACGATCAGGCCGTTCGACGGCGACATGGAGTCCTACGAAAAGCGGCTGCTCGCCGGCACGCAAAATTCGGGCGGCAGCCAGAAGAACGGCGCCGGCAGTACCTCGGACCGGCGGGCACAGCGCCAGGCGGCGGCGGAAAGGCGGGCCCTTCTCGCCCCCCTCAGGAAGGAGGTCCGCCGGATCGAGGACAAGATGGCGCGCCTCGGCACCGAACTGAACAAGATCGAGAACCGCCTCGCCGACCCCAGGCTCTATGAGGGCCACCCGGACGAGGCGATACGCCTGGGCAAGGACAAGGCACGCTTTGCCGCCGAAATCGAGAAACTCGAGGAAGACTGGCTCGTGAAAAGCGCCGAACTCGAACAGGCCGAGGCGGCGCAGGCCGAGGAGGCGCAATGATGGACGCGAAAACGATCATCGAAACGCTCGCCATGGAACGCCACCCCGAGGGCGGCTGGTTCAAGGAGAGCTTCCGCGATCCCGACACGCATGACGGGCGGGCCGTGTCGACGGCGATCCATTATCTGCTCGAAAGGGGCGACCGTTCGCACTGGCATCGCGTCGATGCCGCCGAGATCTGGCACTTCTACGCCGGTTCGCCGCTTGAACTCATACTCTCGCCGGACGGGAAACGGATCGAGACCCTGATCCTGGGCTCCGATATCGCCGGCGGAGAACTGCCACAGATCGTCGTGCCGAAAGGCCATTGGCAATCCGCCGCGTCGCGCGGCGACTGGACGCTGGTGGGGTGCACGGTCGCACCCGGCTTCGCGTTCGAAGGATTCGAGATGGCGGCGCCCGGCTGGCAGCCGGGCTGACCGACCGCCCGCAGATGTGTCGTTTTCGATTTGGGCTATTTCCTGCACGGAATGGCTGACCAGTTTGCCCACCACACGTGCCGTTGACTATCGAACTGCACCTGGGTCTGAACGCTTCTGGCGTTGCCGGCAACCGCCCAGTCGCCGCCCAGATCTCGCCGGACGGTTTGCTCCCAGCCATGAAGCGCCTCGGGAAGAAGCTTGTTTTTCACCCAGTCGGGCACGTCAAGCGGCGAGCCAACGATATTCTCGAACAGTTCGGCCTTGCCGTACCACCTGTGGTTCTGACAACGGCGCAACTGGTTGGTAGGGACGGCCTGCAACTGCCCGGCGATATTGTTGTTGGGGACAAGGCCGGGCGCGATCTGCACGACACGGCCCGCCGCACCCGCCGCACTACCGCTTGCCGCGACCGCCAGGATCGCCGCTGCGAACAGGTGAATG
>CAZKTH010000266.1:0-4813 GCA_964555575.1 uncultured Devosiaceae bacterium
TTGACCACTCTCAGGTCTCCGAGCTTCGGTACGCCGGGCAATCTTGCCGGCCTGTTCAACAACAACGCCATCCTGATGATCCTGGCGCTCGGCCAGATGGTGGTGATCATCACCCGTTCGATCGATCTGTCGATGGCGTCCGGCCTGGCGCTTTCCGGCATGATCGTGGCGCTGATCAACGCCGCCTATCCGGGCGTGCCGGTGCCGCTGCTGATGGCGCTGGCGATGCTGATCGGGTTGGCCCTGGGCATCTTCAACGGGCTGATGGTGTGGAAGGTCGGCATACCGGCCATCGTCGTCACCCTCGGCACCCTGACGATCTTTCGCGGCATCATCTTCCTGATCGCCGGCGGCAAATGGGTCAATGCCGACCAGATGTCGCCCGATTTCGTCGCCTATACCCGCATCGAGCTTTTCGGCCTGCCGCTCCTGACATGGTATGCCGTGATCATCATCATCGGCTTTTTCCTGGTGATGACGCGGACCACCCTGGGGCGGGCCTTCTACGCCATCGGCATCAACCCGACCGCCGCCGTCTATACCGGCATCGATGTCGGGCGCACCACCTTCCTCGCCTTCTGCGTGTCCGGCACCATGGCCGGGTTCTCCGGCTATCTGTGGGTGTCGCGCTACGTCATCGGCTCGGTCGAGGTGGCGAGCGGCTATGAACTCAGCATCGTCGCCGCCTGCGTCATCGGCGGCGTCTCCATCGCCGGCGGCGTCGGCACCGTCGCCAGCGCCGTGCTCGGCGCCCTGTTCCTCGGGACCATCAATTCGGCCCTGCCGGTGATCAACGTCTCGCCGTTCTGGCAGATGGCGATCTCGGGCGGCGCCATCATCCTGGCGGTCATTCTCAATGCCCGTTCGAGCGGACCCAGAAACCGCGTCATCCTCAAGCAGGCGGAGATGACGCAATGAGCGACCAGCATGCGGCAACGCGGCAGATCCCGGACCGGCTCGACCGCCCTCTTTCGGCCGTTCTCCTGTCCTGGCCGGTGCTCCTGTCGGCCGTGGCCGTGGCCGTGTTCATCTTCAACAGTCTGGCCTCGCCCTATTTCCTGACGCCCTGGACCATCTCGGACGCGACCTTCAACTTCACCGAAAAGGCGATCATCGCCTTCGCCATGGCCCTGGTCATCATTTCGGGCGAGATCGACCTTTCCATCGCCGGCGTCATCGCCCTCGCCTCGACCATGATGGGACTGTCACTGCAGTTCGGCGCCGACACGCCGGTGATCGTCGCCGTCGGCCTTCTGACCGGGCTTGCCGCCGGCATGTTCAACGGCGCCCTGGTCGCCGGGCTTGGGCTGCCCTCGATCGTCGTGACCATCGGCACGATGAGCTTTTTCCGCGGCCTCAGCTTCATCGTGCTCGGCGACCACGCCTTCAAGGGCTATCCGGAAAGCTTCGCCTTTTTCGGACAGGGCTATGTCTGGTGGGTCATTTCGTTCGAATTCGTTCTCTTCCTTGTCTTGGCCGCCATCTTCTATGTGGTCCTGCACAAGACGAGCTTCGGGCGGCGCATCTTCGCCATCGGCAACAATCAGGTTACCGCCCGCTTCTCGGGCGTCAGGGTCAGGCAGATCAAGTTCGTCCTGTTCTGTCTGACCGGCCTCATGGCCGGCGTCGCCTCGGTGCTTCTGACCTCGCGTCTCGCCTCGACCCGCCCCTCGATCGCACAAGGCTGGGAGCTGGAAGTGGTCACCATGGTCGTCCTTGGCGGCGTCAATATTCTCGGTGGCGCCGGATCCATTCCGGGCGTCGTTCTCGCCGCGATCATCATCGGCTTCGTCACTTTCGGACTCGGCCTTCTGAACGTGCCGGGCATCGTGATATCGATCTTCATCGGCGCCCTTCTGATCAGTGTCATCGCGCTGCCGATCCTGATTGGCTGGCTACGCGAAAGGCTTGCGAAATGAGTGAAGAAAAATACGCCTTCAGAATGAAGCTCAATCCCGGCATGCAGGCCGAATACAAACGCCGGCACGACGAAATCTGGCCCGAACTCGAAGCGGCATTGCGCGAGGCCGGGGTGCGCGACTATTCCATCCATCTCGATCCCGAGACGAACATCCTGTTCGCGGTAATGTGGCGGAAGACCGGCCATACGATGGATGCGTTGTCCCGGACCGCGCTGATGCGCAGATGGTGGGACCATATGGCCGACATCATGGAAACCCATCCGGACAACGAGCCGGTGGCGACGCCGCTTAAGACCGTCTTTCACATGAACTAGACCATGGCCGACCCGAAGATCATCGCCGTTCTCGACATCGGCAAGACCAATGCCAAGGTAGCGCTTGTCGATGCGCAAAGCCTCAGCGAGATCGCCGTCGAGAAGCGTCCCAACATCGTCGCCCCCGGCCCGCCCTGGCCGCATTTCGATCTCGAGGGGCACTGGCAGTTCATTCTGGACAAGCTCGAGGCGTTCCACCGCGACCATGGCATCGACGCCATCTCGGTGACGACCCACGGCGCAAGTGCCGTCCTTCTCGACGCCGCGGGCGACCTCGCCGCCCCGATGCTCGATTATGAACACACCGGCCCTGACGACCTCGCCGATGACTATGACCGCATCCGTCCGCCTTTTGCCGAAACCGGCTCGCCCCGGCTCGGCATGGGTCTCAATGTCGGGGCGCAGCTTTTCTGGCAGTTCGCCGCCGATCCCGACCTCGAGGCGCGGACGGCGCATATCCTCACCTATCCGCAATATTGGGGCTATCGCCTGACCGGCGCGCTGGCAACGGACGTAACCTCGCTGGGCTGCCACACCGATCTGTGGAATCCGTGGGAGGCGCGCTTCTCAAGCCTCGTCGACCGGCTCGGGATCGCCGCCAAGATGGCGCCGGCCAGGCGCCCCTTCGATATTCTCGGCACCGTGTCCGGCGACGTCACCGCCGCCACCGGCCTTTCGGAGCAAACGCCGGTCAGTTGCGGCATCCATGATTCCAATGCCTCGCTGCTCCCCTACCTGCTCGGACATTCGGCGCCATTCTCGGTGGTTTCGACCGGGACCTGGGTGATCTGCATGGCGGTCGGCGCCGGCCGCTCCGATCTCGATCCGGCCCGCGATACCCTGGTCAATGTCAATGCCTATGGCGAACCGGTGGCCTCGGCCCGCTTCATGGGCGGACGGGAATACGAAATCGTCAGCAGCGATCACCGGACGGTGCCCACCGCCGCGGACCGGCAGGCGGTTCTTGCAGGCCCCATCATGGTGCTGCCATCGATCGTGCCGAGTTCGGGTCCGTTTCAGGGAAGAAAGGGCGGATTTCCGAGCACGCCCGAAAGCGACGGCCAGCGTCTTGTCGCCCTTTCCTACTATCTCGCCCTGATGACCGACACCTGCCTGACCCTCACCGGGGCGAGCGGCCCGACCATCGTCGAGGGGCCGTTCGCCGACAACGCCGATTACTGCGCCATGCTGGCGGCGCTGAGGCCGGACGGGGTACGGCTGGCGCGCTCGGTGACCGGCACCAGCATCGGCGCCGCGCTTCTGCTTCTGGCCGACCGGCACGAGCCGGCCACCGTGCCGGTTCCGTTAGCGGATGCCGGGGCCCTCCGCGCCTATGCGCGGCAATGGCGTCAGATGCTGGACTGATCGGCTTTTGCCCTGTCACGGCACGGGCCGCGTTCCGTCAGTTGCCGGAGCGCATCGCCTGGAAGGTCCAGGCGTCGAGGCCGACCTTGTAGCCGAACTGCGCCGAATAGTAATTGACCTTGATGGTGCCGACCATTGATGCGGTCGACTGCATTTGCCCTTCGATGCGGATGTCGCTGGTGATTCCAAGGCCGGTGTCCCAGGCGCCGGCAAAGACCATGGTGTAGCCGTTGCCGATTTGACCCGCGACGGTGCCGGCGTTCGAGGTCAGCTGAAGCGCGGTCCCGGACTGTTGGATGTACCACTGGTCCACGCGCAAATCGCCCGGACGATAGGTCTGGTTCGTCGCGTCCGAGGCGGCCACCAGGCGGGTCTGCACCGTCCAGGTTCCGGCGCAGTTGAACATCTGGGCGTGTGCGACGTCGCCGGCCGGCACGGCAAGGAGTACGGCAAGCGAAAAAACGCTGGCAATGTGGCTTGCGGTCATGGGCGTTCTTCCTTTTCGATGGGCATCCCCAGCTTGCCGAGGATGCTCTGGTAAAAGACAATGGGAATGTCGGCCGGCGGCGCAGGGTTCAGCTGCACCGCCGGCATCGAGTAGAGCCGCGCCGGCCGGTGGTCGAGGATCGCCGACCAGGGAATGAGGAGCGGCGGCAGGCCGAAAAGACTGCTGAACCCGCTCGTCTCGAGATAAAGGCCGTCCTCGCTCGCGCCGATGGTCGTCGAACGGCGGTAGATGACGGCGCCGACCCTGACCGACTGGCGCTTGACGAGGCGCACGGGCGGCGGCGCCGAGGTCTGCCAGCTTTCGGCCAGCTTGCTCCAGCCGCCGCCGCGGGTCACCTGCGAGAGGTTGAAGCCGCCGCCGAACGGGGTGCCGCCCAGTTCGAAAGCGGTCCTGAGCATGCGGGGCATCAGCTTGAAAACGAAGAAGAAGCCGAAGCCGAGAAAAACGATCAGGACAACGACGCCGACGACCAGGGTGAATGATTCTTCGCTCATGGGAGTTCACTCCTGCGGAAGGCGTCAGTTTCGGGCAAGGGCATCGGGTAGGTGTTGCCGCATCCGGCGAAAAAGGACAGCATCGCCTTGGCCAGGAGCATTTCTTGGATCAGTAGCGTTCCGCGGCGGCACGGCGGCTTTCAACCAGGGCGATGAGCACGACAAGGACAACATTTCCGGCCTGCAGGAAGAAGTAAAGAACTCTGTTTC
>CAZKTH010000267.1:0-4808 GCA_964555575.1 uncultured Devosiaceae bacterium
AAGGCGCCGCCGCCATGCGGGGCCGCGCCGCCATAGGTGTCGACGATGATCTTGCGGCCGGTGATGCCGGAATCGCCGTCAGGCCCGCCGATGACGAACTTGCCGGTCGGATTGACGTGCCACTTGCAGTCGCCGGCGAGCCTGAGATCGCCCAGCGCCTCGTGCACATAGGGCTCGACCACCGAACGCACTTTCGTCGAATCCCAGGACGGGTCCAGATGCTGGGTCGACACCACGATCTGGGTCACCTCGGCCGGCTTGCCATTCTCGTACCTGACCGTGACCTGGCTCTTGGCGTCGGGTCCGAGCTTGGCCACGTCGCCCTCGCCCTTCTTGCGGGCGATCGCCAGCAATTCCAGGATCTTGTGGGCGTAATAGATCGGCGCCGGCATCAGGTCCGGGGTCTCGTTGCAGGCATAGCCGAACATGATGCCCTGGTCGCCCGCGCCTTCCTCGCCCTGCTGGTCGGAGGCATTGTCGACGCCCTGCGCGATATCGGCGGACTGGGAATGCAGGAGCACGTCGATCTTGGCCGTCTTCCAGTGGAACCCGGCCTGCTCGTAGCCGATGGCCTTGATGGCGCGGCGGGCGGCCGACTTGAACTTGGACGGATTGACGACCTTCTTGCCGTAGCGGTCGGTCTTCAGGAAGGTTTCGGGCACCCGGACTTCGCCGGCGATGATGACGCGGTTGGTTGTCGCCAGCGCCTCGCAGGCGACGCGGATGTTCCAGGGATTGGTGCCGGTCTTCTTGGCTTCCTTGTAGACGAGATCGACGATTTCGTCGGAAATGCGGTCGCACACCTTGTCGGGATGACCTTCGGACACCGATTCCGAGGTAAACAGATAGGAAGCTCTGGTCACGTCTTTCCCCAATACTGCTGATAGGCCCTAAATGCGTCCGGCCTTCGGGCGCGCGCCGCGCTGTTTTGCCAGCCGACCCGTCCCGGGTCAAGAAGGATATAAAGCTTTCGTTATATTCCTGCATCCAGGCCGGAATGGCGCCGACGCCTGATCCTGCCGACAAGCGCGCCGGCAAAAACCAGCGCGATGACGATGAAGAGTGGCCAATGGCGCCATGTCGCGAAGGGCGGCGCAGCGATCGGCGCTGGCGGCACGGTGTCGAGGACGCCGACTTCGTCGGGGGCCAGCGAAGCGGTCAGGCGCCCGAGCGGATCGATGACGGCCGAAAGCCCGGTATTGCCGAGCCTGAGCATCGGCTTGCCCTCCTCGACGGCGCGCAGGCGGGCGTGGTGGAAATGCTGGGCCTTGCCGATCGAGCCGTCGAACCAGCCGTCATTGGTGACGTTCAAAAGGAATTGTGCATCCGCCACCGGGCCGAGATCGCCGGAAAACACCGCCTCGTAGCAGATGAGCGGCAGGAAGGCCGGCGTTCCGGGCGGTTTCATCAGCCGGCGCGGTCCGCCCGGCGCCCAGCCCTCATTGCCGGGGACGAACTGGGTGATGCCGAACTGGGCGAAGAAGTCCGTGAACGGCAGATATTCGCCGAAGGGCACGAGATGGCTCTTGTCGTAGGAGGCGACGATCTCGCCGTCCGAATTGATGGCAAGGATGGAATTGTGTGCCGTCCTGTCGAGCGGGTCTTCCGGATCGAGCCGCGGCGCCCCGGTGATGAGCAGGGTGCCGGGCGGCAGCAGCCGGGCGATACGGGCCAGCGCCTCCGGCCGTTTGCTCAGATAGAAGGGAAAGGCCGATTCCGGCCAGATCAGATGGGTCACGCCCGAAAGCCCGGAGGAGTCGGGGCCGGTCACCGCTTCGGAGGCGCTGATCAGCCGGTCCAGGACAAAGCTGCCATTGCTGGCCTGCCATTCGTCCGATTCGTCGATATTGGGCTGCACCAGCCTGACCCGCATGTCGTCGCGCATTGCGATCTCGGTGGTGGCGAGGCGCCAGGCGCCGAAACTGAGCTGCAGCGCCAGAAGCCCGAGGGCAAGAATGAACGGACCGAGCTGTCGCGGCAGCGAGCGGCTGGCCGAAGGCCAGATCAGCGCCGGCGTCGCGGCAACTAGCGGGGCGACAAAGGAAAGGCCATAAACGCCGATGAGTGCGGCCGCCTGCATCATCTGTTCGTTGGCGGTCAGGGCGTAGCCCAGAAGATCGAAGGGAAAGCCGGTGAACAGGTGCCCGCGCAGATATTCGCCAAGCGCCAGGGCGGCGGCGAGGACGACGATGCGGAAGCCGGATTCGGACCAGAAAAGATGGGCCATCGCCGTCGAAAATCCCCAGAACAGGGCAAGGACCGCGGCAAGCAGCAGCACCGCCAACGGGGCCAGAAACGGGATCCAGTTGCCTTCCATGAAAAAGGCGACGCCGATCCAGTGGAGCGCCACGACAAAATAGCCCAGGCCGAACCAGAACCCGATGAAAAAGCCGGCGCCGAAAAAACGCCGCCAGCCTGTGCCCGTCTCGGCACCATCGAGCGACCAGACCAGAACCGGAAAGCCGACGAACAGGGCCGGCAGGATGAAAAGCGGCGGCACCGACAGACCGGCGATGGCACCGGCCACGACAAGCATGACGATGCGGCGCCAGCCATGCGCCAGCATGATGGAATGGACGAAACGCTGCATGAACCGCCGAATCACTCCGTTTTGGAGAGACTAGAGCGGCGCGCGTTCAAGTTGAATCGCTTCGCCGCTCTATGTTTTTGTTGTCGCATCCTTCGAACCTCAGATCGTGCCACCGGCACGATCTGTCCCTTCGGGTCGGTCCTCAGTTGGCGCAAAACCGGTGCCCACTTTTGCGCACGATGCTCTAGAGCGTTTTCAGACGAAGTGGATACCGGTTCGCCGGTTCGAAAACGCCACGACAAAAGGACACGGCGCTTGCGTTCCGATGGAATCGGAACGCAATCAGCCTGCGCCTTTTTCCGGCCCGGATTCGCCTTGAGGCGCCTGTACCTGGGGGCGGGCACGGGCCGCCCGCTTCTTGACGAAGATGCGCACCTGCTTGATGCGGCGGGCGTCGGCGGCAAGGATCTCGAACTCGAAACCCTTGAAGCGGGTGATGACCTCGCCCCTGACCGGTACCCGTCCCTCGAGATCGAACAGCAGGCCGCCGAGGGTATCGACGTCCTCCATATGTTCGCCGGGATCGAAATCGGAGCCGAGCACCGCCTGCAATTCGGCCAGTTCGGCCCTTGCGTCGGCGATGAAGATCCCCTCTGCGGTCTTCTTGACCAGCGGACCGTCGTCCTCGTCATGCTCGTCCTCGATGTCGCCGACGACGGATTCGAGCAGATCCTCGATCGAGACCAGCCCGTCGGTGCCGCCATATTCGTCGACCACGATAGCGATGTGGATGCGCGTGGCCTGCATCTGCTGCAGCAGGTCCTGCACCGGCATGGAGGGCGGCACGAACAACACCTTGCGGGCCAGATGCTCGGTGCCGATCCGACGCCGCAACGCATTGGACAGCATCTTGACCGGCACGGTCGATTTCCGCGTCTCGTCCGAGGCCGGACTTTCCTCGGTCAGACGCTGCAATGCATCCTTGATGTGGATGAAGCCGACGATGTTGTCGAGCGTATCCTCGTAGACCGGCAGGCGCGAATGGCCGGCGTTCCTGAAACTGAGGATCAGATCGGCGATGGTGTCGTCGGCGTCGACCGCGTCGATATCGGCACGCGGCACCATGACATCGTCGACCCTGAGTTCCCGCAAATTGAGGACGTTCTGCAAAAGCGCCCGTTCGCTGGCGGTGAAGCTGTCGGGCAAGGCGGAGCCGATGTCCTCGAGCGCCTCGGTGAGGTCGGCGCGGATGGTCGACTTGCCGCGATTGGTCAAAAGCTCGCGCAGCCAGGCGAGAAGGCTCTGTCCTGCCGACTTCTTCGGCCGGGGCACGACCGGCGGCACTGTCTCGTCAGGAGGTACGATGCCGGCAAACGGCGTCGGACCGTCTTCCGGCGCGGCGCCGGTTTCGGCTTCGCCGTCGTGATGCGGCCCGATGGCCGCGGTGCTGGACTGGTCGGTTTGGTTCATCATCCTTGCCCCGAATTGTGGGGCGTGATCCTTTCCGGCGTCAAGATTCGGTCAGCTCGGGGCATCAATCCCGATCGTCATAGGGATCGGCGATGCCGAGTCCGGCCAGTATTTCGGTTTCGAGCCGCTCCATGACAAGGGCCTCGTCCTCGTTTTCATGGTCGTAGCCGACAAGATGCAGCGTGCCGTGGACAAGAAGATGGCTGAAATGATCAAGGAAGGATTTTTGCTGCTCCCCGGCTTCGCGGCCGATCGTTTCCAGCGCCAGCGACAGATCGCCGATGAAGCCGTGCATCGGCTCGAAAGGCGCGAATTGCGGGAAACTGAGGACATTGGTCGGCCTGTCGATGCCGCGCCATTGTCGGTTGATCTTCTGCTGCTCCGTATCGCCGGTCAGAAGCACCGATAGCTCCAGCAGCCCCCCGATCTCGACATCGGCGGCGGCGAGGGCACGGGTGACGGCAGGCGTGGTGACCTCTTCGACCTCTTCCGGCCAGCCCGTGCAATCGATACGGATATCGACGGAAATCTCGGGATCGGACACCTATGTCCCCGACCTGCCCGCCGTCTCGTAGGCCCTGACGATGCGCGCCACCAGGGCATGGCGCACCACGTCGCGGTCCGAGAAACGGGTGATATGCACACCTTCGACGCCGTCGAGCAGGCCGAGCGCCTCGATGAGGCCGGAACGCTCGCCGCGCGGCAGATCGACCTGGGTCGGATCGCCGGTGACGATCATTTTCGAGTTCTCCCCGAGACGGGTCAGAAACATCTTCATCTGCATCGAGGTGGTGTTCTGCGCCTCGTC
>CAZKTH010000268.1:0-4788 GCA_964555575.1 uncultured Devosiaceae bacterium
CCGGGAGTATGACGACGCCTTCAATGTCTTCTGGCAGACAAAGGGCAACCCGCCGATCGAGGTGCAGGTCACCCATGGCGGTTCCGGCGCCCAGGCCCGCTCCATCATCGACGGCCTGGAAGCCGATGTGGTGACGCTGGCGCTCGAGGCCGACATCAACGCCATCGTCGAAAAGACCGGCAAGATCCGCGCCGACTGGCGCGGGACCCTTGCCAACAACAATCTGCCCTACACCTCGACCATCGTGTTCCTGGTCCGGCACGGCAATCCCAAGGATATCCACGACTGGGGCGATCTTGTCGGCGACGGCATTGAGGTGATCACGCCCAATCCCAAGATCTCGGGTGGGGCGCGCTGGAATTTCCTTGCCGCCTGGGCCTGGGCCGAAAAGCAGTACGGCAAGGGCGACGAACGGGTCCGCCGGTTCGTTTCCGAACTCTACCGCCACGTGCCGGTGCTCGACAGCGGCGCCCGTGGTGCGACGACGACCTTCGCCCAGCGCGGCATCGGCGACGTGCTGCTCGCTTGGGAGAACGAGGCGTTTCTCGCCGTTGCGGAACTCGGCAAGGGCGCCTTCGACATCGTCGTGCCGCCCATCTCGATCCTGGCCGAACCGCCCGTCGCCATCGTCGACGCCGTGGTCGATGCCCACGGCACGCGTGACCTCGCCACCGCCTATCTGAACTATCTTTATTCGGAGGTCGGCCAGACCATCATCGCGCGGCATTTCTACCGGCCGGCCCATCCCGAGCTTGTCACCGACAAGGCGCTGCTCGACCAGTTCCCGCCGCTCGAACTGGTGAGCGTCGATGCCTATGGCGGCTGGAAAGACGTGCAGCCGGCCTTCTTTGCCGAGGGCGGCATCTTCGACCAGATCTATCAGCCGGGGGGGTGATGTCATGCGCCGGCTTTCCGCCTCGGGCCCCGGGGGCTGGAAAAGGCCGAGCATCATCCCCGGCTTCGGCATCACCTTCGGCTTCTCGCTCGCCTATCTCGGCCTGATCGTCCTGATCCCGCTGGCCGGGCTCGCCTGGCAATCCGCAGCCCTGGGCTGGGAGGAGTTCTGGCGGCTTGCCACCGACCGGCGCGTCATGAGCGCCATGTCGACGAGTTTCAGGACGGCGTTGATCGCCGCAATCGTCAACACCGTGTTCGGCGTCGTTACCGCCTGGGCGCTGGTGCGTTACGAGTTTCCCGGCCGCCGGCTCATCGACGCCGCCGTCGACGTGCCCTTCGCCCTGCCGACGGCCGTCGCCGGCATCGCCCTGACCGCGCTCTACGCCCCGACCGGCTGGATCGGCCAGTTCTTCGCGCCGCTCGGCCTGCGGATCGCCTATACCCCCATCGGCATCGTCATCGCCCTGATCTTTGTGGGACTGCCGTTCGTGGTCCGCACGGTGCAGCCGGTGCTGGCCGATTTCGAGCACGAGATCGAGGAAGCAGCGGCAACCCTCGGGGCCAGCCGGCTGCAGACCATTGCGCGCATCATTCTGCCGGCGCTGACACCGGCCATCCTCACCGGCTTCGCCCTCGCGTTCGGCCGTGCGTTGGGCGAATACGGCTCGGTCATCTTCATCGCCGGCAATCTGCCCTATGTCTCCGAGATCGCGCCGCTCCTGATCGTCATGCGGCTCGAGGAATACAACTATCCGGCCGCCACGGCGATCGGAGCCCTGATGCTCGCCTTTGCCTTCGTCATCCTGCTCTTGATCAACCTCATCCAGGCATGGAGCCGCATGCGCCATGGCCACACAAGCTGACACTTCGCCCGGACGCACGGTCCGCTACAAAGGACCGACCGAGGAATCGCCGGCCATCCGGCTCGTCCTGATCGGCATCTCCGGGCTGTTCCTCGCTTTCGTTCTCTTCCTGCCGCTGGCCTCGGTCTTTGCCGAGGCGCTGAGACACGGCGTCATGGCGGCGCTCTTGTCCATCGCCGAGCGCGACACGCTGTCGGCGATCCGGCTGACGCTTCTGACCGCCTCGATCGCCGTGCCCCTGAACCTCGTCTTCGGCGTTTCGGCCGCCTGGGCCATTGCCAAATACGAGTTCAAGGGCAAGGCGTTCCTCATCACCCTGATCGATCTGCCCTTCTCGGTCTCCCCGGTCATTGCCGGCCTGATCTACGTCTTGTTGTTCAACGCCGAAAGCGTCGTCGGCGCCAGCTTCCGCTCCGCCGGCATCCAGATCCTGTTCGCCATCCCCGGCATCGTTCTGGCGACGATGTTCGTCACCTTCCCGTTCGTTGCGCGCGAACTGATCCCGCTGATGCAGGATCAGGGCACCGCCGACGAGGAAGCGGCGATCTCGCTCGGCGCCAGCGGCTTTGAGACCTTCCGGCGCGTCACCCTGCCCAATATCAAATGGGGCCTGCTCTATGGCGTGCTGTTGTGCAACGCCCGTGCCATGGGCGAGTTCGGTGCCGTGGCGGTCGTTTCCGGGCGGCTGCGCGGCCATACCGTCACCATGCCGCTCGAAATCGAGATCCTGTACAACGAATACAATTTCGTCGCCGCCTTCGCCGTCGCCGGGCTCTTAACCCTTCTGGCACTGGTGACGCTCGTTCTGAAGACCGGCCTCGAACGCGTCGGCGGCCACGAGGCCGTTCAAGGCGCACGCTGAACCGGAGGTTCCCCATGGACGTCAGCATCAGCCATATCCGCAAGGAATTCGACCTTTATCCGGCCCTCAACGATGTCTCGCTCGACATCCGTTCCGGCGAGCTGATCGCCCTGCTCGGCCCGTCGGGCTCGGGCAAGACGACGCTGCTGCGGCTGATCGCCGGGCTCGATTTCCCGACCCAGGGCACGATCTATTTCGGCGACGAGGACGCCTCGCGCCGCACGGTGCAGCAGCGGCATGTCGGCTTCGTCTTCCAGCATTATGGCCTTTTCCGCCACATGAGCGTACTCGACAATGTCGGGTTCGGCCTGAGCGTGAGGCCGCGCGGGCAGCGCCCCGCCAAGGCGGAAATCCGCCGCCGGGCGCTCGAACTGATCGCGTTCGTCCAGTTGTCCGGCCTCGAAAAGCGCTTTCCGCACCAGCTTTCGGGCGGCCAGCGGCAACGCGTGGCGCTGGCCCGGGCGCTCGCCATCGAACCGACGCTTTTGTTGCTCGACGAACCGTTCGGGGCGCTCGATGCGCAGGTGCGGCGGGAACTCAGGCGCTGGCTCAGGGAGGTGCACGAACGCACCGGGCACACCACGGTCTTTGTCACCCACGACCAGGAGGAAGCGCTGGAACTGGCCGACCGCGTCGTCGTCATGGGCAAGGGCGAGATCGAGCAGGTCGGCACCCCCGACGAGATCTACGACAAGCCGGCCACCGAATTCGTCTTCCGTTTCGTCGGTGAATCGAGCGCCCTGAAGGTCGACGTCAAAGGGGGCGAGCTGTTCTTCGAGGGCGAAACGACCGGGCTGGCCGACCACGAGGTGCCGGACGGGCCGGCGCGCCTTTGTTTCCGCCCGCACGATGCAAGACTCGTCGAGAACGGTACCGGCATTTCCGGTATCGCCGCCGAGATCCGCCGCATCGGCGGCATCTGGCGGGCAACGCTCACCGCCGGCACCGAAGGAACGGCGGCCGAAGTCGATCTGCCAAACGGTTTCCGTCCCAGGCGCGGCATGAAGCTGATGTTCCGCCCGAACGCCTGGCGCCTCTACCCGGCGCGGGCCTGAGGGCGGCCTTCCCCTTGCGGGAGGGATTGAGGATGGGGGTAACTGCGCTGGCGCTTGGGACTCCACCCCACCCGACCCGGCCTTGCCGGGCCTTCTTTGCCTTCAATAGTGCCACTGGCACCATTGACCCTTCGGGTCGGCGCGAAGTCCCCATCAAGGGGAGGGAGAAGGCGCCTAGCTGAAGAACAACAGCTTCAGCGCCAGCGCCATCGAGACGATGATGACCAGCGGCCGGATGACCCTGGCGCCGAAGCGGATACCTGTCCGGGCGCCGAGATAGCCGCCGGCAAGCTGGCCGGCCGCCATGGAGAGCGCCACCGGCCAGACGACATCCCCGGACGGAATGAACAGCGCCAGCGCCGCGTAGTTGGAGGTCATGTTCAAGAGCTTGGTGTGACCGGCGGCGCGGGTCAGCCCCAACCCGAACAGGGTGACGAAGGCAATGGTGAAGAACGAGCCGGTGCCCGGCCCGAACAGACCGTCATAAAAGCCGATGACGAAACCGAGCACCGGCACGAAGGCCGAGAACGACAGGCGCGCCGCCCGGTCGGCATCGGTCAGCTTGGGCGCAAACAGGAAATAGAGCGCGATCAGCACCAGCGCGCCGGGAACGATCGAGGCGAGCAGCGAGGTGTCGAGCTGCTTGACCGAGAAGGCGCCGAGGAAGGAGCCGGCGAAGGTCGCGGCCATCGGCACAAGCATCTGCCTGATGGAAACAAAGCCTTTCCGCCAGAAGGTCATGGCCGCCATGGTCGTGCCGACGACGGACTGCATCTTGTTGGTGGCGAGCGCCGCGACCGGGGGCAGGCCGACCGATAGCAAAGCCGGCACCGTGATCAACCCGCCGCCGCCGGCAATGGCATCGACGAACCCGGCCACAAGGCCGACGCCGCCGAGGGCGAAAAGGATGAGGGGATCGGTCATTCCTTCTCCCTCCCCTCGATGGGGAGGGTGGCCCGGCGCAGCCGGGTCAAGTGGGGTGGGGCCACGAGCGCCGGCGCAAGCCCCCCACCCAGGCTCACGACGGACTTAGCAAGGGCTAAGTCCTGTTCACCGGCCCTCCCCACAAGGGGGAGGGAAGCAAGTGGCACCGCTTCAGACAAAACCTGAC
>CAZKTH010000269.1:0-4769 GCA_964555575.1 uncultured Devosiaceae bacterium
CCAGCAGACGGGCATGGATATAGAAAACGTCGCCCGGATAGGCTTCGCGCCCCGGTGATTGCCGGGTCAGGAGCGCAATCTCGCGATGGGTGGCGGCGTGCTTGGTGAGGTCGTCGAAAACGATCAGTGCGTGCTGGCCCTTGTCGCGGAAATATTCGGCCATGGTCATGCCGGCATAGGGGGCGATCCATTGCAGGCCCGGTGCCGAGGCCGACCCCGCGACCAGCGCGATGCAACGCTTGAAATTGCCTTGCGTTTGCAGGGCGTCGATGGCACGGCGGACGCTTGAGGTCTTCTGGCCAACGGCGACATAGATGCAGATCACGTCGGAGTGCTTTTGCGCGATCAGGGCGTCGATGGCGAGCGTCGTCTTGCCGGTGGAATGATCCCCGACGATCAGTTCGCGTTGCCCGCGCCCGAGGGCAAAAAGTGTGTCCAGCACGACAAGACCGGTCTGCACCGGTTCGGTAACGAGGTCGCGTTCGATGATCGAAGGAGCGGGTTGCTCGATCGGCAGCTGTGCCTCGGCTTCTACCGGTCCTCTGGCGTCAAGCGGCCGGCCCAGCGGATCGACGATCCGCCCGAGCAGCGCTTCGCCCACCGGGACCTGAACCACCTCTCCGGTGCCAAAAACGGCCTCGCCCGCTTCGACAGTGGTTGCGGCATCGAGGAGAACGCAGCCGATGAGATCGGCATCGAGCACCCGGGCAAAGCCGACCTGGCCGCCGGCAAAATGCAGAACCTCATCGAGCCGGACATCGGGCAGCCCGGAGATGAGCGCGACGCCGTCGCCGATCTCCTCGACCCGTCCCTTTTGTTCGACCCGTGTGCCGAGTGACGCCGAGTGGACCGTTTCGTGCGCTGCCACCAGCCAGTCGCTGTCCCTAGAGGACATTGTCGAGGTCCTTCCTGATGGCGTCGAGATCGGACTGCCAGCTGTTGTGCACCGCAAAATGCGCCGTGCGCAGCTCCAGCCCCGCGATCAGGCCGGGGTCGGAAACGAAGTTGAGGTCAGGGATTTGGCCAAGCGCTTGACCAATGGCCTTGGTTACGCTGGTCTTTTCGGCGGGTGCGAGGTCGGTGGCGCTGACCAGATCGATAGGTTTGTCCGCCGCGCGCAAGGCTGCGCGGTCTTTTTCCGGCATTGCGGCAAGAGCTGCGACCAACAGGTCGAGAAAAGCGGAGTGGACGGCGGGTGTGTCCAACCGACCCAACAACTTCGAAGCAATATCGACGGACAGATCCGCGGTCTGCGCATTGCGGCGCTTTTTTGTGGCGGCAGCTTCACGGGTACTGGCCAGTTTCGCTGCCTCGATGAGCTTGTCGGCCTTTTTTCGAGCCGCCGCCATGGCTTCGGCGGTCGCGGCTTCGGCGTCCTTTGCTGCCGCCGCCAATGTTGCTGCCCGCTCCCTGGCGATTTCAGCACGTGCCTTGACGAGATCGGCGCGCGCCGCTTCGGCTTTCGCGTCAGTTGCCTTCGCCTTGTCGAGAAGAACGGTGGCCGCCTTCTGACGCGCCGCGATGGCCGCGGCGACGGGGCGCCAGAACAGGCGCGACAACAGCCAGACAAGGATCAGGACATTGAGCGCCTGCAGCCCAAGCCCCCAGAGGTCGATTGTCATGGGGTCATCCCAGCAGCGGGTTGGCGAAGAGCAGAAGCAGCGCGATGACCAGACAGTAGATCGCGGTGGTCTCGATCATGGCGAGGCCGACGAACAGGGTGCGCGAAATGGTGTTTGCGGCCTCGGGCTGGCGCGCGATGGCGTCCATGGCGGCGGCAACGGAACGCCCTTCGGCAAGGGCCGGGCCGATGGCGCCGAAGGAGACGGCGAAAGCAGCCGAGAAGATGCTGACAAGGCTGAGATAATCCATCAGGTTTCCTTTGCATTTGTGGGAGACGCGGGTGCCGCGTTTTTCGGGTCCGGCTTGCCGTCCTCGACGGTGGCGGTGATGAAGACCATCGCCAGCACCGCAAAAATGTAGGCCTGGACAAGTCCGGTCAGCAGATCGAGTGCCATCAGCGGGATGGGCACCAACAGGCCGGCCAGCGAGGCGACGATGCCGATGACGAACACCCCGCTCATGACGTTGCCGAACAGACGGACGAACATCGAAAAGGTCCGGGTGATGGTTTCGAGCATGTTCAATGGGATCATGATCGCATTGGGGGCGGCGAAGGATTTGAGATAGCCGCGCACCCCGCCGCTGCGGACGCCGAACCAGATGACGGACAAAAAGACCAGGACGGCGAGCGCCGCGTCGGTTTCGAGCGTGGCGGTCGGTGGTTCGACGCCGGGAATGAGCGAGGACCAGTTCGCCACCAGGATGAACAGGAACAACGTGCCGATGAAGCCGCGATAGGGCGCCGGTGTCGCGCCGCTGGTGTCGCGGATCTGACTGTCCAGTACACTGACCATCAGCTCCATCGCGGCCTGAAGCTTGTCGGGGACAAGGGAAAGGCGTCGGGTCAGGAAATATGCTCCGAGTGCCAGCACCGCCATGATCGCCCAGGTCGTGATCACCGCCGAGGTGATCGGCACCGGTCCGACAAAAAACAGCGGCAGGGATTCGAGGGGAGAGTTCATGTGCCGACCTTCCGCACGAAGCGGACCATGACGAATTTTGCCACCAGGACCCCGGCAAGCGCCGCCAGCAGGGCGAGGGCGCCCATCAGCACGGCGACGTAGAAGCCGATGCCGAGCAGAGCCAGACGCCCGAGCGCCAGCGCCAGTGCGAAGAGCGGATTGCCGTGGCCGACGATCAGATCGGCGGTCAGGCGCAGGGCACGGAAATAGATAAAGCCCAGCAGGAGACCGCCGACAAGACAGGACGGCAGGGTCAATGAGAGTGGCAGGGCTTGAAGATCGATCATCGCGCGTTCATCCATTTCCAGGCGGTCCAGCCACCGATGCACAAGCCGACGATCATCAGCGGGGCGCTCCAGAAGATGCCGGTGCCAAGGCTGGCATCGAGCCATCGCCCGAGGAACAGGCCGACAAGCGTCGGGATGACGAAAATCCAGCCGAGCACGCCGATCTGCGCCAGGCGGCGCCCGACCGACATGTCGCCCTCACGTTCCCAGCGGCTGCGTCGTTCGCGTTCGCGCTCGACCTCCTTCACCAGCGGGTCGGTGTCGTTTTTCTTGTCGATCACAGGAACACCTGTCTGTTCCCTCCGGGCCGGAGCCGACTGATCATGCGGCGTATGGCTGTCAACTGCAGTCGCATGCTCTCGGTATGCTCGACCCTTTCGGCCTCTTCATCCGAGTGGAAATGGGCCAGCACTTCGCTATCGAGCGTGGCGAGATTGTCGCCGGCCACCGCTTCGCGGCTGGCAATGGCGACACGCGCGCCATCATTGACCGTCAGCACGCCGCCGCGAACGGCGCAGAAGCGCTCGCCCTCGGGGGTTTTCCAACTGACGATGGAAATCGCCAGCGCCGTCAGGAACGGGGCATGACCGGGCAGGATGCCGAAACTGCCGCTCGCATCGGTGGCACGCACGCTGTCGACCTCTTCATCGACGACAATGGACAGCGGTGTCACAACGGTCAGCCTCATGCGTGGACCTCGTCGCTGCGGTTGGCTTTTTCTTCCTTGGCCCTGGCGTCCGCCAGCGTGCCGACCATGTAGAGCGAGCTTTCCGCCCAGTCGTCGGTTTCTCCGTCGAGAATGGCGCGGCAGCCGGCAATGGTATCGGCGAGCGCGACACTGGCGCCAGGCATGCCGGTAAAGGCCTCCGTCACCATGAAGGGCTGGGTCAGAAAACGTTGCAGCCGCCGCGCCCGCTTGACGATCTGGCGGTCGACGGCGCCAAGTTCCTCGACGCCCAAAAGCGAGATGATGTCGGTCAATTCCCGGAACCGCGCCAACGCCTGGCGCACGTCCTCGGCTGTCTTGTAGTGATCCTCACCGACAACCAGCGGATCGAGCAGCATCGAAGAGGAGGCGAGCGGATCGATCGCCGGATAGAACCCTTCCGCCGCCTGCGCCCGCGACAGGACGACGACGCAATCCATGTGGGATGAGATCGTCGTAACGGCCGGGTCGGTGAAATCATCGGCGGGCACATAGACCGCCTGAATGGCAGTCACGGCCGAGCCCGCCACCGAGGCGATGCGTTCCTCAAGCCCGGCAACTTCGCTGGCAAGCGTCGGCTGATAGCCAACGCGTGATGGCAGGCGTCCGAGAAGGCTCGAAACTTCCGCCCCCGCCTGCACGAAGCGAAACACATTGTCCATCAGCAACAGCACGTTGCGGTGTTTCTGGTCGCGGAAATATTCCGAGACGGTCAGGGCCGTCAGGGCGGCCCGCCAGCGCGCACCCGGCGGCTCGTTCATCTGGCCATAGACCAGGACCGTGCGCTTGAGCACCCCCGATCCCTGCATCTCGGTCAGGAGTTCATGGCCTTCGCGCGAGCGTTCGCCAATGCCGGCAAAAACCGAAATGCCCTCGTATTTTTCGACCATGGCGCGGATGAGTTCCATGACCAGAACCGTCTTGCCGACGCCGGCGCCGCCGAACATCGCCGCCTTGCCGCCCTGCGCCATAGGCGTGAGCAGGTCGATGACCTTGATCCCGGTCTCGAAAACGTCGGTAGCTGTGGACTGCGACCTGAGGAGCGGCGGTGCGGCGTGGATTGAACGGCGTGGCGTGTCCGGGGGCAGGGATGGCCCGTTGTCCTGCGGCTCTCCCATGACATCGAGAAGCCGCCCGAGCACCGCTTCGCCGACCGGCACCATGACGGGATCGCCGGTCGCCTCGACCGTA
>CAZKTH010000270.1:0-4757 GCA_964555575.1 uncultured Devosiaceae bacterium
CCCTGTTGTCCGGCGCTGTCCGGCGCTGCCTCGGTACCGTTTTCGGCCGTTGCCTTGGCCGCGGGTCCGACGAAATGCCCGGCTTCGTCCCGCACCGGTGCCGGGCTCGGGTATGGATCGGTGGTTTGCGCAAGGGCCGGGAAAAGTCCGAGGCCGGTGACGATGGCGGCAAGAATCAGGAGATGACGCATTTGGAGCAACTTCAACGCACGAACTTCCGGTCGAGGTCAAGCAGAGCCGGCAGACACATATTGCCGCCGTCAATACGGGATTGACTTCTTTCGAACCCATCGCGCAAACCAGACCGAAAGATGGCGGGACTGCCCCCGCAGGAGACGAAAATGCCGATTCTTACCGAGGTTCGCGACTATCTGTTGACACGCCGTTCGGTGACGCTGCCTTTTCTGGGCGAGCCCGGTCCCGATGCGGCCGCGCTGAACGACATCCTGACCATCGCCACCCGCGTGCCCGATCATGCCAAGCTCGCCCCTTTCCGGCTGATCACCTATGAGGGCGAGGCCCGCCGTCGCGCCGGCGAAAAGCTTGCCGCGATCGTGGCGGCGCGCGAGCCCGGCGCCGATGCCGAAAGGCTCGACCGGGAGCGCAACCAGTTCCTGCCGGCGCCTCTGACCGTCGGCGTGCTCTTCGTGCCCAGGCAGCACCCCAAGGTTCCCGAACTCGAACAGGTGCTTACGGCCGGAAACGTCGCCTTCAACCTCGTTCACGGTGCCTCCGCCCTCGGTTTCGGCGCACACTGGGTGACGCGCTGGTACGCTTTCGACGAGGAAGCGGCCCGGATGCTCGGTGCCAAGCAAGGCGAGCAGTTCGTCGCTTTCGTTCACATCGGTACGCCGACCAAACGGCTCGATGAGCGCGAACGGCCGCAACTCGACGAAGTGACGACGCGCTGGGAAGGTTAAGCATTGGTTAACGAAGCCGTGCTTGGCTGAGCCGTCAACAAGCGAGTCGCGACATGGCCGTGTCCGAAATCAGCATCCCGCCCGGACTGGCGCTGATACTCACTCGCGCCGGTGACAAGAGCGGCGTCGATTTCAACTATCTGTTGCAGACCGCCATTCGCGAATCGAGCCTCGATCCGTCCGCCAGGGCCGGCACCAGTTCGGCGACGGGCCTGTTCCAGTTTCTCGACCAGACCTGGTTCGAGGTGATGAAATCGGACGGCGCCCGGCTCGGCTATAAGCGCTATGCCGACGCCATCGAGACCAAGGCCGACGGCACACTCGACATATCGGACAAGAAGTTGCGGGCCGAAGTTCTCGAACTACGTGAAAACCCGGAGGTCGCGGCCAACCTCGCTGCCGCCTTCACCCGCAACAATGGCGCCTATCTCAAGCAGAAATTCGGGCGCATGCCGAGTCCGGGCGAACTCTACATCGCCCATTTTCTCGGGGCGAAGGGGGCCGAAAAGCTGTTCAACGCCGGCCTGAGCGATCCCGACCAGATTGCCGCCAAGCTGTTTCCCGCCCAGGCCAAAGCCAATCCGGCCATTTTCTACGACAAGAACGGCAAGGCGCGCACCATTCGCGATGTCTATCGCGTGCTGGTGGCCCAGCATGAAGCGCTCGGCACCACGGCGGCTGTTGCCGCGACAGGGGGCAATGCCGTGGTCACGACCGGCAGCAACGCGGACATGCCGATGAACTTCGCCGATCTTTTCAGCCAGACGACGGGGCAGAGGAAATCGCCTCTGGCCGCCGAACCCGCCGTCAATGCCGGTTTCTTTGCCCAGCTCTATTCCAACTGATCGGCGCGCCCGGATCGCCGGCTTTATGGTGAACCAATCCTTAAGGCTTGCCCGATAGGTTTGCCTGGCATGCGTTGCGAGGCCCTCAATGATCTCCTATCGGGACTTTATGGCACTGGCGAATTCGCCCGATAGCGCCGATCGTGGCCAGGCGGCCCATTTGGTTGCCAGCGCCCTTGCCGCCCATGACGGGCCCGACGCCGAACAGGCGGCGCTTTATGCCGCCGCCATGGGTTTTCTCGACGATCCTTCGGTCAAGGTCCGGGCGGCGCTGGCCTATGGGCTTTTGCACTGCGACCGGGCACCGCGGCCGCTGATGCTGGCGCTTCTGGGCGATGTGCCGGTCATCGCCCGGGCCGTCGCCCAGTATTCTCCGACCCTGATCGACGCCGATCTCGTGGTTGTTCTCGACGACGCCGACGAACTGATGGCGCGGGCCATCGCGGCGCGGGTCCATATCGGCAGGCGCATCGTTTCCCTTCTGCTCGAACGCCGGGAACGGGAGGTGGTGCTTGCGCTTCTGGCCCGCCACGACATCGCGCCCGCCGCCGAGAGCTTTGTCGCGCTGGCCCGTCGCGCCGAAACGGATGCGGGCCTGCGCGGGGTGCTCCTGCGGCGCGCCGACCTGCCGCCCAGGGTGCGGCTCGATCTTGCGGCACAGGTGCGCACCGCCCTGATGGCCACGCGCATCGTCAAGGGCGCCATCGCGCCGCGCCGGCTCAACAGGCTGATGCGCAACGGTGCCGACAACACGGCGACCGCCATCGCCGAGACCGAACTCAGGGCCGGCGGTCAGTCGGTGCTCGATCATCTGAGTGAAAACGACGCCCTGTCGACGCGGCTGATGCTGCAGTCCCTGATTGCCGGGCGCATCCGCTTCTTTGCCGCCGCCATGGCGCTGCTCGTCGGTCTGCCGGAAACGCGGGTCATGTCCCTGCTCGAAAACGGTGGACGCGCCAGCCTGATGGCCCTGTTCGAGCGCGCCGGGCTCGCTCCGGCCCTTTCCGACCTGATGATCCGACTGGTGCTGCATGCCCGCATGGCCGACGTCGGCGACGATCTGGCGGCGCGCTATTTCGTCGTCACCGTCGTCATAGACGAACTGGTAATCGAGCATGACGGGGAAATCCCTGCCGGTCTGACCGAGGCCTTCGCCTATCTCAACGAACAAAACGTCATGCTGGCGCGCAAGGCGGCGCGCGGCGTCATGTCGGGTTTCGCCCGCGAAGCCGGCGGCAGCAAACCCATGCCCATCACCCGCTCGATCTCGACGGCTCTGGCCGGAGCGGCCTGATCCGCAACAGCTGCAAAGCGATAACGGGAAATCTTCACCTAATACTGGAACTGCTCCTTGAGCACGCGTTCCTCCAGCCCCAACCCGGGGTCGAACATCAGGGTGACCCAATGGCTGCGGTCTTCCTGCACTTCCACCTTCTCGGCGTCGATATATTCGAACTTGTCGGCGACGGCACTGACCGGACGCTTTGCGGTTTCTAGCACCGTGAACACCACCTTGGCGTGGTTGGGCAGGACGGCGCCGCGCCAGCGCCGCGGCCGGAAGGGGGAAATCGGCGTCATCGCCAGAAGCGGCGAGTTGATCGGCAGGATCGGCCCATGCGCTGAAAGGTTGTAGGCGGTCGATCCGGCCGGGGTCGAAACCAGCACGCCGTCGCAGAACAGCTCTTCGAGCCGCACCCGGCCGTCGACCTCGACCCTGATTTTTGCCGTCTGATAGGTGGTGCGGAACAGCGAAACCTCGTTGAAGGCATGGGCGGACAACACGGCACCGTGAATATCGGTGACGCGCATCAGCAGCGGGTAGATCTTGGTCTCGATGGCGGCGTTCAGCTTTTCGATGAGGTCGCGGTCGTCCGGTTCGTTCATCAGAAAGCCGATCGAGCCGTAATTGATGCCATAGACCGGCGTGCGGCGCGGCATGACCTGGTGCAGGGTTTCGAGCATCAGCCCATCCCCGCCCAGCGCGACGACCACATCGGCCTCCTCGATCGACGCGTTGGCGTAGCGCGGACGCAATTGCTCGGCCGCTTCATCGGCCTCCGCCGTTCCGCTCGAAATAATAGCGATCGACTTGAGTTGGCGCTGCGTCACTGGCTGGTCCTTAATTGAGCGGCTTAAGAGAGGGAAATGGCGTCTTTTTCGTGACCGGAAGGGTGGGACGAATGTTGCGATGCACTCGCAACGCTTGCTGCTTCAGCGCCGCGCCTTGGTAGCACGGCCTCCAAGCGGAAGCCAGATTTTCGCTGACCGGGCATAGGCGTTGTGGGGCGGGGATCGAGGTCTCCGGAGCGCGACGGGCAGCGGCTTGATGTGCGCGTCTCCAGCATGACCAGAAAGACGTGGCGGTACCATCCATGCCGGGATCGGATTTCGTTGTGGTCGAGGCCGGGCTCGTTCTTGGCGGTCTCGACGCTGTTTTCGATCGCCCAGCGATGGCCTTCAACGGCGACCAGGGTCTGGATGCTCCATTCGTCAGAATGGCGTGCGCCAGCACAATCAAAAAAGACGCGCCCCGTTCCGGCGACTGCTGCAGGGCCGTTTCCCGACGGGCAGGTTCTGGCCAACGAAAAGGGATTGCGGACATTCGACCTGATGAGGCTATGGTCATGGACCGGGTCCACAGCAAAGGCTCCGGCTCGAACGGGCCGGGCAAGATCTACCAACGCCCTCTACCCGGATCCGGCACCCGTTCCAAGCTCGATGATCTCGGCCGTGATCGCCTCCTGCCGGACCCGCCGCAATACCGCCTGAAATTCCTCGAGCTCGCGGGCGATCTGGCTGCCTGCCGATGTCATGGCTTCCAGGCGCGCCTGGTTTTCGGCGGCAAAGGCATGAAGGGCCGCCTTGCAGATCAGGGCATGCAGATAGTCGGCGCCAAGGCTCGCCATCAGGGCGGCGGCAGGAAGCTGCGTCAGAGGGGCATCGCCGGCGGGAGGCGGGAAATCCGACACGTCGATGGGAAAAAGGCTGCGCC
>CAZKTH010000271.1:0-4748 GCA_964555575.1 uncultured Devosiaceae bacterium
ACTCAATAACTTGGAGCTTCCGTTCCGATTCCATCGGAACGGAAAATGCTCTAGCCGAAAACGCGGTGCCAGGTCGTGACCTGCTTGTCTTTTACCATTGGCCTAACTTCGTCATCGAACTGGCGGAAATGGTCCGAAGCAAGATGGACGTCGAAGGCCGCGCGATCGGCATAGACTTCATAGAGCAGGAAATCGGCACCATCCTCGGGTTCGCAGACATCGAACCGGACGCAGCCGCTTTCCGATTCAACCGATATTCTTGCCTGTTCGATGACCCTTTTGCGGAAGCGCTCGACGGCCTCCGATGCGACCCTGAAGGTGACGACGACGACATACATCCCCGCATTCTCGTTCATCTGGCAAACCTGCGATTGAGTTCGTCCACCTGCACCTCTGTCAGTGGATTGATCCTGTGACCCTGCAGCATCAGGAACAGCTTGGCCGTCTCCTCAAGTTCCTCGATGGCGTATTGCGCCGAGACGAGATCGCGCCCTGCCACCACCGGTCCGTGATTGGCCAGCAGCAGCGAGTGATGCCGACCGGCATATTGTGCCACCGCCGTGCCGAGCGCCTCGTCGCCCGGCGGGTAGTACGGGACCAGGCGAAGCTTGCCGACCTTCATGACGCAATAGGCGGTGAGTGGCGGCAGAACGTCTTCCGGATCGATGTCCCGGAGGATGCTGACCGCGACCGCATGGGTGGAATGAAGATGCACCACCCCGCCGGCATCCGTCCGCGCACCATACATCGCTGCGTGCAGAAAGGTTTCCTTGGTCGGCTTGGGCCCCTCCAGCGCCCGTCCGTTTTCATCAAGACGGGAGAGTCCGGCCGGATCGAGATCGCCCAACGACACATTGGTGGGAGTGACCAGCCAGCCGCCGTCCGGATGACGTGCCGAAAGATTGCCCGAACTGCCAAACGTCAGCCCGCGGGCGTGCAGCGAATGCCCGATCCGGCACATTTGTTCGCGCAGTCTGGTATCGCTCACCAGTCACCTCCCTCGACATAGAGTGCCATCATGGCATCGGAAAAGAACGATTCGGCGCCGAAATTGCCGGATTTGAGCGCAAGCAGCATCTCGCCCGACCGCATCCAGGGAACGCCTGGAGCGATCTCCGGTCCCACCTGCATGACGCCGATGCCCAGTCCCTGGGTCACGGCGCCCGATGTTTCGCCACCCGCCACCACGAACGCGCTGAAGCCGGCGGCGCGCGCCAGAGGCGCCAACGCCTCGAAAAACCGTTCAAGGCGGCTTCCTGCCTCCTCGCGCCCGAGCCTGTCGCGCATCGCCGCCACTTCATCGGGTTCGGACGCGGCGTAGACCAGGGGCCGGGTTGCGCCGGAAGCGACGATTTCATCGAGAACCCTTTTCGGCGCGTCCGGATCGGCAACCGAGACCGGATCGACCTTGATGCCGAAAAACCCGTTTGCCAGGGCATGGCGAACCTGCCGCCGGGTCATCTCCGATCCCGAACCGGACAGATACAATGGCGTTGGCTCAAGTCCGGCCGCGAAACTTTCCGCGGCGACATTCGCGCGGTGCGGGTACAGCGCTGCGCCCACCGCCGCGCCCATGGGCGAACCGCCCGACGTCAGGGTCAGGTCCGACAGGGCTGCGGCAATCGTGTCGATATCGCGTTCGAACACGGCGTCGCAGATGAACACCGTTCCTGCCGGAGCGGCATCGATCTTGGCGGCGATCGCGGTGGTGCCGCCGGCAATGTCATTGACGTCGATCACCGCCACCGGACCGCGCCGCTGGCGAGACAACACCCGCCTGAGGTCCGGATCGGTCATCGGGGTCAACGGATGGCTGGCGAGCGAGCTTTCCGACAGCAGACGGTCGCCGACGAACAGATGACCGAGAAAAACCCGACGTCCGTTTTCGGGAAAGCCCGGCGCGGCGATGGTCCTGTCGACACCGAGTTCGTTCATCAGCGCATCGAGCACCGGCCCGATATTGCCGCGGTCGGTGGAATCAAAGGTCGAGCAGTACTTGAAGTAGATGGCTCGCGCGCCCAGTTCGTCCCGAAGGAAGCGGCACGCCCCGAGTGACAGGGCGACGGCCTGCTCCGGCGGGATGGTGCGCGATTTGAGCGCCACGATCAGCGCATCGGATTTGACGGAGTCCCCCTTCTCGGGCAGGCCGTTGGTGAGCGTTACGCTCAACCCCTTGCGGCGCAGCATCGCCGCCAGGTCGGTCGCACCGGTGAAGTCATCGGCAATGCAGCCCAGCCGTGTTGTCATTACAGGTCTCCAGCAAAGGGGTTCGATCGGTTTCGGATCGATCCGTCGGGCACAGGGCCGGCGCGTTCTTCAATGAATGCATCATCAATTCGCGAGCGAAGGCCTGCGCTATTCGGGTTGACGATACGCCCCCCTGCCATTCGAGGAACACCGGCCGCCACCTTTTCGCACGATGCTTCAGTGGCAATCACGTTGCCGCAGCGCCCCGAGGATCGTCATCGGGGGCTGCTCCCTGTCATTCCAAGCCGGTCGGCGTCGATGGCTGATCACCAGTTGGTGGCGATATACTTGGTCTCGGTGAACTCCAGCAGACCCACATGGGCACCCTCGCGACCGACACCGCTTTGCTTCATGCCGCCGAAAGGTGCAGCCGGGTCGGACACAAGCCCCCGGTTGAGGGCGATCATCCCCGCCTCGATCTGCTCCGATACGCGAAGACCGCGCGCCAGATCGGTTGTATAGACATAGCCGACGAGCCCGTATTCGGTTTCGTTGGCCAGAGCGATCGCCTCTTGCTCGGTGTCGAAGGTGATGACCGGGGCCACCGGTCCGAAGATCTCCTCATGCACCAGCTTGGCGTTTTTCGGCACCCCGACCAGAACCGTGGCATCGAAGAAGAAGCCTGGCCCCTGATGGGAATGGCCACCGGTCAGGGTCTTGGCACCCTTTTCCACCGCGTCGCCGACCAGTTCGATCACCTTGTCGCGGCTGGCGGCGTTGACGAGCGGCCCGAGTTGCACGCCGTCCTCGTATCCCGGCCCGACCTTGAGTGCGCCCATTCTGGCCGCCAGCATGTCGGCAAATCTGTCGGCGATCCCGCGCTGGACATAAAGACGGTTGGCGGCCGTGCAGGCTTCGCCGCCATTGCGCATCTTGGCGATCATGGCACCCTCGATGGCGGCGTCGATATCGGCATCGTCGAAAACGACGAAGGGCGCATTGCCGCCAAGCTCCATCGAACAGCTGATCACCTGGTCGGCCGCCTCTTTGAGCAGCACCTTGCCGACTTCCGTCGAGCCGGTGAAGGAGAGCTTGCGGACGCGCGGATCGTGCAGCATGGCGCCGACCACCTCACCGGCGGTCCTGGTGGTGATGACGTTGACAACCCCGTCCGGCACCCCGGCTTCGGCGAGGATTTCGGCCATGGCGAAAGCGGTCAGAGGCGTTTCGGTTGCCGGCTTGAGAATGCAGGTGCAACCGGCGGCCAGCGCCGGTCCGATCTTGCGCGTCGCCATGGCGGCCGGGAAATTCCACGGCGTGATCAGAACGGAAATGCCGATCGGTTGATGCTCGACGACGATGCGATTTGCCCCGCTCGGTGCCAGGTAGACCTCGCCATTGAGCCGCACCGCCTCCTCGGCGAACCAGCGGAAGAACTCGGCGGCATAGGCCACCTCGCCGCGGGCATCGGACAGAGCCTTGCCGTTTTCGTAGGCAATGAGCTCGGCCAGTTCCTCGGCGCGGGCGGTCATCAGTTCAAAGGCCTTGCGCAGGATTTCGGCGCGCTGGCGCGGCGGCGTCCGTGCCCAGGGTTTGGCGGCGGCCTCTGCGGCGTCGACGGCGCGGATGGCGTCCTCGGCGCTGGCGTTGGCGATGCTGGTCAGACTCTGGCCGGTGGCGGGATCGATCACGTCGATGCGGTTCGGACGCGACCCGTCCTGCCATTTGCCGGCAATGAAAAGATCGGTTTTGATCTGGCTGAAATCGGGCATTTCGGTTTCCTAGTTCAGTTGGCGCGCGTCGCCGGAAAAAGCGGCCGCGAGGATGGATTTGGCACCGGCGAGATCGAGGTGTCGTGGATTGTTGTTGACGAGCCGGGCGGCAGACAGCGATTGCTCGGCCATGCCGTCGAGCTGGTCGGCGGTAACGCCGAGCTCGGCCAGCGTCTTGGGAATGCCGATACGGGCAAGCAACCGTTCGATCGCGGCGATGCCCTGATCGGCGTCGGCCTCCGCGCCGCAAAGCACGGCGATTTCCCGCAGCTCATCGTCGATGTCGCGCCGGTTGTAGCGCATGACATAGGGCATCAGGCAGGCAACCCCGAGCCCGTGCGCCGTGCCGGTTGCCGCCCCGACCGGATATTGCAGCGCATGCGCCGCTGCCGTACCCGCCACGCCGAAGCCGAGACCAGCGAGCAATGCCCCCGCCATCACCGCCTCACGGGCCGCGATATTGCCGCCATTCTCGACGGCCAGGGGCAGATTCGCCGCCAGCTTGGCAATGGCGGCACGGCAGAAGACATCGCTCAGCACGTTCTTGCCGACAAAGACCTGCCGGATCGCCAGGTCGGAGGTGTCGGGCTGGTTGATGGCGGTGAAGGCCTCGATGGCATGGGTCAGCGCATCGGCGCCGGCAATAGCCGTCAGTCCGCGCGGGCAGCTCAATGTCAGTTCCGGATCGCAGATGGAAGCGTCGGGGATGAGATGGGGGCTCGAAATCCCGACCTTCATGTCGCGCTGCGGATCGCCGATGACCGCCACCGGTGTCACTTCCGAGCCGGT
>CAZKTH010000272.1:0-4710 GCA_964555575.1 uncultured Devosiaceae bacterium
CCGGCTTTGAGGGCACGGCTTCGCCCGATCTCTACAAGCGCTGGTGCGCCTTCGGTCTGATGTCGAGTCATTCGCGGCTGCACGGCATGGAAAGCTATCGCGTCCCCTGGAATTTCGACGAGGAGGCGGTCGACGTCCTGAGGCATTTCACCAGGCTCAAATACCGCCTCATGCCCTACCTCTACGAGGTGGCCAAGGAAGCGACCGGCACCGGCGTTCCGATGCTCCGCGCCATGTTCCTCGAATTCCCCGAGGATCCCGGCACGTTCGGCCTCGACCAGCAATACATGTTCGGCAGCGCGCTGCTGGTGGCGCCGGTCTTTTCGGCAGACGGCGCGGTCGAGGTCTATCTGCCACCCGGGCGCTGGACCCATCTTCTCAGCGGCGTCGAAAAGACCGGCGGCTGGTACCGGGAAGAGCACGATTACTTCTCGCTGCCGCTTTACGTGCGCGAGAACACGCTTTTGGCCGTCGGCGCGCGCGACGACACGGTCGAATATGATTTTGCCGACGGCGTCACCCTCGAACTCTACGCCCTCGGCGACGGCCAGACGGCAAGCTGCACCGTGTCCGGTGAACAGGGCGAAGGGCTCGCCGTCACCGCGCGGCGAAAAGGACAGGACATCATCGTCACCGCCGAGGGCGCCCAACCATGGCATCTGCTCGTGGTCGGACGGGAGGTGGTCTCAGAGCAGAGTGAAGCGACATCCACCGAACGGGGAACGCTGATCGAGGGCAGGCCGTCGCTGCGGCTTGCCCTTTCCGCCGGCTAGCGCCGGCAGGCGCATCGGATCCTCGAAATTCCGGTGTGCAAAACGTGCAAGAGCTCGAAAGGGAGGAAGCTCATGACCAGGACTTTTCTGAAGACCCTTGCCTCGGCGGCATTGGCAAGTGTGGCCCTCGCGGCCATGGCGAGCGCGGTTGATGCGCAGACCCTGCGCGACAAGTGGTGCAGCGACGTGCATCTGAGGTTCTTCGTCGGCGGCGCCGAAGGCGACGCCTTCGCCTCGATTGTCTATAATGGCGCCGTGCAGGCGGCCAAGGATCTCGGCGCCCAGGTCGACTACATCTTTTCCGGCTGGAAGGCGGAACTGATGGTGCAGCAGCTGCGCGAAGCCGTCGCCGTCAAGCCCGACGGCATCGCCATGATGGGCCATCCCGGCGAGGCGGCGATCATGCCGCTGGCCGCGCAGGCCTATAAGGACGGCATCAAGATGATGTACCAGAACGTGCCGCTGCCGGGTGTCGTCGCCAAATATGGCGGCGGTTATGTCGGTGCCCAGCAGGCGCCGCAGGGCAAGGCGCTCGGCGAGGAGACCGTCCGCCGCTTCGGCCTCGAGCCGGGCGATGTGGCGCTCGTGCTCGGTCCGTTCGACCAGCAGCCCGAACGTTACGTCCGTGAAGGCGCGACCGCCGATGCGCTCGAAGACGCCGGGCTCAAGGTGACACGGCTCGTCGCCCCAGCCGAGAGCGCCGCCGACCCGAACCTGTTGATCCCGACGATCACCGCGGCCCTGCTCAATCAGCCGGACACCAAGGTCATCGTCTATCCGGGCGGCCAGCAGCTCGGCAACGTGCCGGCCTTCATGCAGGCGGCCGGCAAGAAGCCCGGCGACATCATCGCCGTCGGCTTCGATACCAGCCCGCAGATCGTGCAGAACTTCAAGGATGGCTGGGTGCAGCTCGCGGCCGACCAGCAGCCCTTCCAGCAGGGCTACATCCCGATCCTCAGCCTGTGCGAGCAGGTTGTGTACGGCCTGGCCCCGATGAATGTCGATACCGGCGCCGGTTTCGTCACCGCCGACAATTACGAGGCGGTTGCCAACCTCGCCAAGGAAGGCCTGCGCTAAGAGAAGGCGCCGTCGGCCCCGTGCCGACGGCGCTCCCCCGGACGGGACGAACCATGTCTGAGCATCTCATCGAACTGAAAAACATCACCAAGTCCTTCGGCAACATCTACGCCCTTGGCGGCGTCAGTCTCCACGTCGATCCGGGCGAGGTCATCGGGTTGATCGGTGACAATGGCGCCGGCAAGTCGACGCTGATCAAGATCCTGGCCGGCGTCATCAAGCCGACCTCGGGCGAGATCCTCGTTGCCGGCAAGAAGGTCAGCAACTGGAATCCGTCGCGCTCGCGCGATGCCGGCATCGAGACCGTCTTCCAGGACCGCGCCCTCGCCGTGCAGCAGACCATCGTCCGGAACATCTTCATGGGGCGCGAACTGGCCGACCGCTTCGGCTGGCTCGACACCAATAGGGAAATCGCCGAGGCCGAGCGGTTGATGCGCGAGATCGGTTTCACCTCCAAGGTGTTCTCGATCCGCTCCGTCGTCGGCCAGCTTTCGGGCGGCGAGCGCCAGGGCGTCGCCATCGCCCGCGCCATCCTCAAACAAGCCAATCTGATCGTCCTCGACGAGCCGACCACGGCCCTGTCGCTGACCGAAACCGCCAAGGTGTTCCATTTCGTCAGGCAGGTGCGCCAGTCCGGCCGTTCGATCATCTTCATCGGCCACAACATCCACCACGTCTACGACATTGCCGACCGCTTCGTGATCATCGATCGCGGCAAGCTGGCGGCGGAACAGAAGAAATCGGACTTTGCCTCGGCGCAGGACCTCATCGAACTGATGGAAAACCTGGCGCGTCCCCAGAACGCGGAGCTGAAAGAACCGGCACAATGACCCCCCAGATCGATGACAATTCCGGCTCCGCCGCCGGCGCGCGCCCGTCCGACAGCCGTTTGCGCCGTTTCCTCATGGCCAACCGCGCCGCGATCGGCTCGCTGGCGGTGTTTATGCTGATGCTGTTGATCTTCTTTGTTGCCAATCCGCGGGTGTTCTCGACCTGGAATCTCTACGCCTCGGTGATGACGACGCTGCCAGTGGCGCTGTTCATGGCGGTGACCCTGGTCTTTGTCGTCACGGCCGGCGAGATCGATCTGTCCTTTCCGGCGGTGTTCGGCATGTCCTCGCTGGTCTTTGCCGCCTGCGTCCAGGCCGGCATCGATCCGTTCCTCGCCATGGCGGCGGCCGTTCTGACCGGCATCGCGCTCGGTTTCGGCATCGGCGCCCTGGTCGTTTATGGCGGGCTTTCATCGCTGGTCGCGACGCTCGGCATGAATTTCATGCTGCGCGGCGCCATCCTCATCATCACCCAGTCCAAATCCATCGCCATGCCGGGCCTGGCCGACAGCGCTGCCTACAAGCTGTTTTCGTCCAACGTGCTCGGCCTGCCCATCCAGTTCTTCTGGGCCCTCGTCTTCGTGGCGTTCTGCGCTCTCTTGTACAGTCACAATCGCTTCGGTGCCCATGTCCATATCATCGGCGACAATCCCGACAGCGCCAACGAGATGGGCATCAACGTCAATTGGGTCAGGGTGAAGGTCTTCGCCTTCATGGGCCTGGGCGCGGCACTGGCCGGGGTCTTTTCGACCATGATCAACTTCACCTGGTGGCCGACCTCCGGCGACGGCTACCTCCTGCCGGTCATCGCGTCGGTCTTCGTCGGCGGCACGCCGACCTGGGGCGGAATTGGCACGGTGGTCGGCGGGGCCATCGGTGCCCTCACTGTCTCGTTTATCCAAACCGGCGTCGTCGGCGCGGGTCTTTCGGGATTTTACGTGCAGTTCTTCTACGGCCTGATCATCATTCTGTCGCTGCTTGGACATCGGTGGAACCAGGTGCGCTACCGGTAGTCCGCTGTTTCCTCCCAGGGAAGAATGGGGTTTCGTTGGTCCCCATTCGAAAAAACCGTCCGAGCCTAGGCTCGGACGGCCGCTTGGAGCCTGTCATTCTTCGCCCCGCGCATGTCGGCGATCACCTCCGAATGGTTCCGGTATTGCTTTTCATGACTTTGTCATGTCAGAGCCCCTGCGATCGCGTGTAATCGATCGAGCGGCGCGCGAAGCGCTGCCAATCGCCAGGATCGTCGTGTTCGGCAACCAGGTGGTCGGCAGACGTCGTGGCGAAAAGCGGCGCTAGCGCCTTCCAGTCGACAATGCCGTCGCCGGTCGCGGCCCAGCCGCCATCCTCGATCGTGCCGGGGGGCGCGGTGTCCTTGAGCTGGATGATCCGGATGCGGTCGGCATAGCGGGTGATCTCGGCCACCGGATCGGCGCCGCCGCGCACCACCCAGGCGAAGTCGATCTCGAATCCGACGGTGGGACCGGCGGCTGCAAGAATGTGATCGATCGGACGGCTGCCATCGGGCAATGGGCGATATTCATAGTCGTGATTGTGCCAGACGACCTTGAGGCCGCGTCGGGCGACCTTTTCGGCGCCGGCGGCGAGGCTTTCTCCGAGGCCCTGCCAGTAGCCGGCTTCGGTGCCGCGCCTTTCCGGTTCGACCCAGGGCGGGATCATGTAGGTGGCGCCGAGCGTTTCGGCGATGTCGGCGAAGCGTTCGGTTTCATGAACGAGACCGTCCAGCGGCATGTGGAAGCCCCAGCAGGCCAGCCCGGCATGGTCGAGCGCTTGTCGAAAGCCCTTCGGATTCGCCTCGTAGGCCGGCAGCCAGGGTTCGATGGCTTCATAGCCCATCTGCCTGAGGATGGGGAACTGCGCCTCGAGGGGCGGGAACTTGCGCGACGAATAGAGTTGATAGGCAATCCTGTAGGCCATGATCCCGCTCCTTTGATCGGCTGATGTCGACCTTGTGCCGTGCCCTCATCCCGAGGTGCCGACCTGATGGGCCTCGAAAGGTAGACGGATCG
>CAZKTH010000273.1:0-4694 GCA_964555575.1 uncultured Devosiaceae bacterium
ACGCTCCAGAGCGTTTTCAGGCGAAGTGGATACCGGTTCGAAAACGCGACCACTCAACAACCTGGAGCTTCCGTTCTGATTCCGTCAGAACGGAAAATGCTCCAGCCGTTCGGACATAGCGCATTGACAGAATCCGGAACCGGGAGAGCGGACATTTGCGGCATGGCGTTCCCGGCATGATGGACCGTCGCGTCTTTCTTGCCGGCGCCTGTGCCTTTGGTCTTGCCGGCTGCTCCAGCTTCGTGCCGGAGGGAGCAACCTCGCCGGCCGCTGCCACCCGCGACCTCGTTCTGGACAAGATCAACCAGGTGCGCGCCGCCAATTTCGTCAAGCCGCTCCATTACGACGTGCGGCTCGAGGTGGCGGCGCGGCGGCAGGCCGGGCTCATGGCGGCCAGGGACAGTATTTCCCACGAGCTTGGCGAGAGTCTGAGGGCGCGGGTCAGTGCCGCCGGCTACCACCAGGCGGTGGGGGAGAACCTCGCCGGCGGGCAGCAAACACTCGAAGCGGCCATCCAGGGCTGGCTCAAATCGCCGAGCCACCGCGCCACCATGCTCAATCCCAAATTCACCGAATTCGGCTTCGCCGTCGTCACCCGGCCGGACAGCAAATGGAAGGTCTACTGGGCAACGATCTATGGCGGCGATACGGCGCGTTTCCTGGCAACGCCGTAGGGCTGGCTGGCTCCGATCGATATCGCGACACCGCAAGACGATCCGAAGGTTTTGTCATGAAACCCGGACCCCCGCTTCCGCCCGGGCGACGGCCGTGTTTTGGCTGCCCAGTTGCACCAGGCACGATGTCATTGCGGCGAAAGCCGGAATCCAGACGGCATCGAAACCGGCGCCGGCGCTACCGATTTGGCGATGCGTATTTGCTCAGCTCAGCGTCCGTTTCACCGCTTTCCGCCAGCCCCCGAGCTTGAGCTTGCGGAACTTTTTGCCCATTTGCGGCGTGAACCGCCTGTCGAGGGCCCAGTTGGCGGCGAAGGCCTTGCGGTCGGGCCAGTCGCCGACCTTGTTACCGGCCAGCCAGGCGGCACCGAGCGCCGTGGTCTCGAGGATCGCCGGCCGGTCGACCGGCGCCTCCAGCATTTCGGCAAGGAACTGCATGGTCCAGTCCGACGTGACCATGCCGCCATCGACCCTCAGGACCGTGTCCCGGTTCGTTTTCCAGTCCTTGCGCATGGCGTCCAGCAGATCCGAAGTCTGGTAGGCGACCGATTCGAGCGCGGCCCGCGCCAGTTCCTTCGGCCCGGTATTGCGGGTCAGACCGAACAGGGCCCCGCGCGCCTCGGCGTCCCACCACGGCGCCCCCAGGCCGACAAAGGCCGGCACCAGATAGACCGTCTGGTTGGGATCGGCCTCTTCGGCCATTCTGCCAGTCTCGCCGGCCGCTCCGATCACTCCGAGCCCGTCCCTGAGCCATTGCACCGCGGCGCCGGCAACGAAGATCGAACCTTCGAGCGCATAGGTCGTCTCGCCATGAAGACGATAGGCGATGGTGGTCAGGAGGCGGTTCTTCGAACGGACGATGTCGCGCCCGGTATTGATCAGGGCGAAACAGCCGGTGCCATAGGTCGATTTCATCATGCCCGGCTCGAAGCAGGCCTGACCGATGGTCGCGGCCTGCTGGTCGCCGGCGACGCCGCGGATCGGCAGCGGCGCGCCGAAGATCTCCGGTGTGGTCTCGCCGAAATCGTCGGCGCAATCCCTGATCTCGGGCAGAATGGCCCGCGGCACGCCGAGAAGGTCGAGCAGCGTATCGTCCCAGTCGCCGGTCTTGATATTGGCCATCAGGGTCCGCGAGGCATTGGTCGCGTCGGTCGCGTGCACCTTGCCGCCGGTCAGCCGCCAGATGAGGAAGGTGTCGACCGTGCCGAAGGCCAGTTCGCCACGCTCCGCCTTCTTGCGGGCGCCGGGCACATTGTCCAGGAGCCATCTGAGCTTTGTGCCGGAAAAATAGGGATCGAGCAGCAGGCCCGAGCGCTTGCTGAAGGTCTTTTCGTGACCCTGCTTCTTCAGCTTGTCGCAGAAAGCGGCGGTGCGCCGGTCCTGCCAGACAATGGCGCGGGAAATGGGTTCTCCGGTCGCGCGGTCCCAGACCAGCACCGTCTCGCGCTGGTTGGCAATGCCGATGGCGGCGATGTCGCCGACCGGAATGGCGGCCTTGGCCATCGCCGTGCGGCAGGCGGAAAGCACCGATTGCCAGATGTCCTCCGGCTCGTGCTCGACCCAACCCGATTGCGGGAAATGCTGGGTGAATTCGTCCTGTCCCATGCCGATGACGGCGCCGCGGGCGTTGAAGATGATCGCCCGGCTCGATGTCGTGCCCTGATCGATGGCCAGCACATGATCACGCATTGATGTCCTCTCCCCTGCGGTGCCGTGCACCCCTTGACTACTTTGCCGCGCGCCGTTCCTTCAAATAGCGCTCGAGCGCCGCGACGTCGCGTTCCGACAGCTTGAGGCCGAGCTTGGTGCGCCGCCACAGGATGTCCTCGACGGTTTCGGCCCATTCATTGTCGATCAGATAGTTGACTTCGGCCCTGGTCAAGCCGGCGCCGAAATCCTCGCCGAGATCGGCGCGGGACGTCGCCTTCCCCAGCACCTTGCCGGCGAGCGTGCCGTAAAGACGGACGAGACGCTCAGCCGTCTCGGGCGGCAGAAAGGTGTAGGCGGCCTGCAGTTTCAGCACCTCGCGTTCGAGGCCGTCGACCTCGAAGTCGCCGCCGGGCAGGCGCGAGTCGGCCGTCCAGCGCTTCGTCTGACGTCCGAGTGCGGTATCGATCTTGTCCAGTGCGCGCTCGGCCAGGCGCCGGAAGGTTGTCAGCTTGCCGCCATAGACGTTGAGCAGGGGTGGTTCGCCGGGCCCGGTTTCGATCCTCAGGACATAGTCGCGCGTCGCCTCCTGCGTCTTGGTAGCGCCGTCGTTGTAAAGCGGACGGACTCCCGAAAAGGCCCAGACGACCTGGTCGCGCGTCACCGGCTCGTCGAAATAGTCGTTGATGCCGTCAATGAGATAGCTGATCTCGTCGGCCGCGATGGCGACGTCGGCCGGATCGCCCTGGTAGTCGAGATCGGTGGTGCCGATCAGGGTGAAATCGCCCTCATAGGGGATGGCGAAGAAGATGCGTCCGTCCGGTTTCTGGAAGAAATAGCTTTTGTCGTGCGCGAACAGGCGCTTGACAACGATATGGCTGCCCTTGACCAGGCGGGTGCGGTGCGGGATGTCGGCGTCGGTGACAAAGGACGAGACGATGTCGACCCAGGGCCCGGCGGCGTTGACCAGCATGCGGGCGGCGATGTCGCGCTTCTTGCCGGTGCGGGCATTCTTGACCGTCACCTGCCAGAGATCGCCGTCGCGGCGGGCGGCGACGACGCTGGTGCGGGTCAGGATGGTCGCGCCGCGGTCGGCGGCGTCGCGGGCGTTGAGGACGACGAGGCGGGAATCGTCGACCCGGCAGTCGGAAAACTCGAAGGCGAGGCCGAATTCGGGCTTGAGGGGCGCCCCGGCCGGGTCGCGCCTGAGGTTGATGGTCCTGGTTGGCGGCAGCTTCTTGCGTCCGCCCATATGATCGTAGATGGCCAGCCCGGTCCGCAGCACGACGGCCGGCCGCAGCCCCTTGTAGTGGGGCAGGACCAGCCGCAGGGGATGGATGATGTGCGGCGCCATGACCCAGAGCACCTCGCGCTCGCCAAGCGCCTCGTGCACCAGACGGAAGGCGTAGTATTCGAGATAGCGCAGGCCGCCATGTATGAGCTTGGTCGCGGCCGAGGACGTCGCCGAGGCGAGGTCGTCCATTTCGGCCAGACACACCGAATAGCCCCGTCCGGCCGCGTCGCGGGCAATGCCGCAGCCATTGACGCCGCCACCGACAATGAAAAGATCATATTCCGTGTTCGACATGCCGAAACTCCGTGATCCCCCGCACTTCAGGGCCGATCATTTGCTGGTCAGACAATGGGGGCTTTCCGTTTTTCCGGCTTGCGCATTGACCGAAGCCGACTGTTCTGTGCTTGTGGAAGTTCCCATATGACGCCCCGCCTGTCATGCTGAATATTTTCTACATCGTCTCGCCCGTTTTCGCGCTGGTTGCGTCCGGTTATCTCGCGGTCCGGTTCCGGGCCTATCCGAAAGCCGGGGTGCCGGGGCTGATCGCCTTCGTCAACAGCTTCGCCACGCCGTGCCTGCTGTTCCGGGCGATGCTCGACGTCGACTTCTCCAGGGTTTTCAATCCGCTGCTGATTTCCAGCTTCTATGTGACGGCGCTTTTCGCCATGGTGCTCGGCATCGTTCTGGCCCGCACCGTCTTCCGGAACAGGCCGGGCGAGGCTGTCGCCACCGCCTTCGGCGCCATGTTCTCCAATACCGTGCTCCTGGGCCTGCCGATCGTGCAGCGCGCCTGGGGCGGCGAGGCGCTGCCGGTGATGTATTCGATCATCGGCTTCCACTCCCCGACGCTGATGACCGTCGCCGTGATCACCATGGAGATCTCCCGCCGCGACGGCGCGCCGGCGGCCCGGGTGGCGCTCACGGCCATCAAGCGCATCGTCTCCAATCCGCTGCTGATCGGCATCGGTCTCGGGCTTCTGGGCAATCTGGCCGGCCTCAAGATGATCGAACCGGTCGACGCCTTCACCCGCATGATGGCGCAGGCGGTGCTGCCGGCGGCCCTGTTCGGCCTCGGCGGC
>CAZKTH010000274.1:0-4654 GCA_964555575.1 uncultured Devosiaceae bacterium
GCCATGGCGCTGCCGACCGATTTTTCCGCCCGCATCGCCCGCAACACGCAGCTGCACCTGCAGCACGAGACGCGGGTGACCGACGTCGTCGATCCCCTGGGCGGGTCCTATTATGTCGAGGCGCTGACAGGGCAGCTTGTCGCCGAGGCCGGGGCGCTGATCCGTGAGGTCGAGGAGCAGGGCGGCATGACGCGGGCGGTGCAGGAAGGCACGCCGAAAATGGCAATCGAGGCGGCGGCGGCGATGCGCCAGACGCGCGTCGACAGGGGCGAGGACGTCATCGTCGGTGTCAACCGCTTCCGGCTCGTAGAGGAAACCCGCATCGAGACGCGCGAGATCGACAATGCCAAGGTGCGCGAGGAACAGATCGCCCGGCTCGCAGAGGTGCGACGCACACGCAACGCGGCGCGCTGCGAAGCCGCGCTTGCCGGCCTCAGGCAATGCGCCGCCATGAACGAGGGCAATCTTCTTGCGGCGGCGGTCGAGGCGGCGCGGGCGCGGGCAACGCTCGGCGAGATTTCGACGGCGATGGAAGACGCCTTCGGGCGCTACTCGGCGGCAGTCCGCCTGATCACCGGGGTTTACGACAAGGCCTATGAGGCCGACCCGGAATACAGGGCCCTGCGTGACCGTATCGCCAGGTTCCATGTCCGGGAGGACAGGGCGCCGGCGATCTTCATCGCCAAGATGGGCCAGGACGGCCATGATCGTGGTGCCAAGATCATCGCCACCGCTTTTGCCGATATGGGCTTTGCCGTCCATTTCGGCGCGCTTTTCGCCACCGCCCAGGAAGTGGCCGGGCATGTACGCGACATGGGTGTCGACGCGGTTGGCGTCTCCTCCCTTGCCGCCGGGCACAAGACGCTGGTGCCCGAACTGATCGAGCTGTTGCGCGGCATGGACCTTGGCGACGTTCCGGTAGTGATCGGTGGCATCATCCCGGAAACGGACTATGATTTCCTCTACGCCGCCGGTGTTTCTGAAATCTTCGGGCCGGGGACAAACGTGCTCGAAGCGGCCAACAAGGTGCTGGACCGCATCGAGGGGAGGCTGACGAACCGATGATGCATTCGCATTTCCCCCTAACCCGCCCTTCGGGCACCCTCTCCCACAAGGGGAGAGGGAAAAGTGGTGCTTGTGGCAAGATGATTGCAGACAACGCGACGCTTTGCTTCCCCCCGCGTGGGGGAAGGTGGCGCCCACGGGTCGCGAAGCGCCCGAGGACGGGCTCCGTACCGGACGAGGGGGAACCATGATCGGCAAACTCAGCCACGTCGCGATTGCCGTCCCCGATCTCGACAGGGCCGTGGCGCGCTATCGCGATGCGCTCGGGGCAAGGGTCTCGCCGCCGCAGGATCTGCCGGAGCATGGGGTGACAGTGGTTTTCGTCGAACTGGGCAACACCAAGGTCGAGCTTCTGCATCCCTTCGGCGAAAATTCGCCCATCGCCGCCTATCTGCAGCGTCACCCGGATGGCGGCATGCATCACATGTGTTTCGAGGTCTCCGACATCGCGGCGGCGGCGGAAAGCCTCAAGGCACAGGGGGCGAGGATACTGGGTGACGGAACCCCGAAAATCGGCGCCCACGGGCTACCGGTCCTGTTCCTTCATCCCAAGGATTTCGACGGCACGCTGATCGAACTCGAACAGATCGCCTGATTCCGAGCGCCTCAGCGCTTCGGACCATTGCCGGGCGTCAGCGCCGACCAGAACATCTCGAGTTGGCCGTGAACGAAAATCGTCTGGAGCATCAGAACCTTGTGCGACATCGTCCTACTCCTTTCCGAGGCGCGAGGAGCATAACGCATCCGTCTTTGAAAAATGCGTAACGCTACGCCAGACTTTTGCGCAAATGCCTTCCAGATCCTTTCGGCAAGACATGTCTGCCGGCACCTGCGCACATGTTCGCGGAATGCTGTGGTCAGACGAACATACCACCGCCGCTTGAACTCGCGCCCTGCTGGAGCAGGCTGATATTGGTCTGCAGCCGTTCGATCTGTTCCTTCTGTTTGCTGGTCAGCTCGAGATCGAATCCGACATAGTTGTTGATCTGCTCGACGAGATCGTCGTGCTGCGAGCGTTCGTCGGCCGTCAGCGACGCCATCGGGCGCGCTGCCGTCAGCTTGTTGATCTGCTTGGCGACGGAAATGGCACGCGAGGTAATCAGTTCGGTCGACCCGCTGTCGGAATTGCTGATCTGGGAATCGAGGGAGGAAAGCGTGTTCTGCAAACGCTCGAGGCGCACGGCCTCGGGCCCTACCGGCTTGGTCGCGATCAGCTTCTCGAGCTGGCTCGACAGGTTGGTGACCGTCGCGTCATTGGTGAAATCGACATATTCCTTGCCGAGGATCTTGTAGGCTTCGACATAGGCATCGGCCCGATCAGAAACCTCGTCGTTGGTCAGGACCCGCACGGAGGCGAGGTCGTTGAAATGCTGGATCTTCGACTGATAGTCGGCGAGATCCTGCTTTTCGGCAACGGTCAGATTGGTGCGGTAGCCCTGGATGCGGTCGATCTGATCCTGCATGCCTTTGACGGCGATGTCGGTGGCGGTGACCGTGATGCCGCCTGAAGAGCCGTTCAGAGTTGCCGCAAAAAGACTTGCCGCCGAACCGCCGCCGAGCAGTTCGGTCGCGCTCTTGTTGCCAATCTGCACACCAAGCGCCTTGCCGCCGATCGTGTAGCCGGTCAGACTTTGCGTACTTCCAATTGCCACGCGAAACGTCCTATTTCGTCCAGGCGAGGATCGGGATGCAACCCGACCGACGAAAGCATGCACCGGCCGGGTTAACCGGTCATTAAGTTTTGCGCAAAAGACGAGGCAAACCGGGCATGAGCGGCATTGCGGGCGTGATCCTGGCGGGTGGAGAGGGCAGACGGCTCGGTGGTGTCGTCAAGCCGCTTGTGCGGGTCGGCGGCGCCCCGATTCTTCAGGGCACCATCCGCATTCTCAAGCCGCATGTGTCGCCGCTTCTTGTCGCCATCGGGACCATCGCGCCGGAACGCTTTGCCGGCTTTGCCGTCGATGCCCTTGTTCCCGATCGGCCGGGTCCGGCCGGGGGGCCGCTCGCCGGCATTTTCGCGGCGGCGGAACATCTGCGCGCCGGCGGGCACGCCCCCGACTGGCTCCTCAGCGTCGCCGGAGACTGCCCCGGCCTGCCCGAAATCCTGCCCGGGGCGCTGGTTGCGGCGGTGCGACCGGAAATCGACGTCGTTTTTGCCGCTTTCGCCGGTCAGGCCTATCCGCCCAACGCCCTCTGGCGCTTTTCCACCCTGCTGGCGCAGATGGATGCGCTTGGCGGCGTGCCGCAGGGCAGGGGGCCGCGCCAGCTCATCGTTGCGGCGCGGCGCCATGACGTCGATTTCGCTCGAAGTCTTGCCGCCAACCCGTTCGAAGGGCTCAATGATCTTTCCGACCTGATGCGGCTGCGGACACCGCCTGTCTGAATTTGCCCGAACGGGTCTTGGCAAATCCAAGCAAACCGGCTAAACGGACCCTCCATTCGTGGACCGAATGTGATCCCCGGTAGCTCAGTTGGTAGAGCAGTCGGCTGTTAACCGACTTGTCGCTGGTTCGAGTCCGGCCCGGGGAGCCAATCTCGAATTTATTTCCCGAAATGACGGGTTCGACGCGGCTTGCCTGCATTTGTCTGCGGTCGAACCGGTGCGCCCCTATTCGACGGCGGAATCGGCTGTGCCGCGGGCAAGATAGGCGGCGATCTGATCGGCCCATTCGCTGACACGGGCCCAGTCCGTATAGTCGATGACGGCCGACCTGTCGGTGACGCCGCCGGACATCGTCATGATGAGCTGCATGGCCAGGGTTTCCCACAGGCGGTAGCGGGGATAGTTCAGCTTGCCGGGAAAGGCCATCGCCAGTGTCGGGGTCAGTTTGCGGCGCCGAATCCATTTGGCAAGATAGGGATTGGTTTCCGCCGTGCTCCTTTCGGGCTTGCGCGCCGTCAGGTTGACGGAGGCAAGCGCCAGAGGCGGCTTCCGGGAAAGGGCCGAATAAACCTCCAGGGCCTTTCCTGCCTGCGGCAGATGAAAGCCGTAGCGGATGGCCGCGATCAGAATGACAAGCGGCAGTCCGGCCAATTCCTCTGCCGTGACCGGGCGGGCCTTCACATCGACCGCTTCCGCTGAAAGGCCGTGTTCGCACAGCCTTTCAGCGACCGCCTGTGCGATGTGCTTGGTGTGGCCGTCATGGGTGGCATAAAAAACGGGAAGCATGGTCGATATACTCTCAGGCACGCCCGGTCGGTGCTTGCGGCACGACACAAGCGTGACGGGACCGGTTTCGGGGGTTCATGGGTAAACCGGTTACCGGTTCTCGGACAAGGTCAAGTGTCAAATGCAAATGAGGCGGCCTGATCGGTTTGTCTTGCCCATATCCGCCGCCACCCCGGATCAGGGAGCCGCTTCCTGCACAGGCGCATCGCGATTTCCTGTCGCCGGTTCGAGCCCTGCCCCGGGGGCCAACCCCCTTTGTTGACCGCTTTTTCACGCTGGCTATTGCGGCCGGCGCCAACTGCTTGCAAGCGGCAGACCTTTCGTATAGCAACCTCGTCTCTGGAGGGCCACGTGGCGGAGTGGTGACGCAGCGGACTGCAAATCCGTGTACTCCGGTTCGAATCCGGACGTGGCCTCCAG
>CAZKTH010000275.1:0-4648 GCA_964555575.1 uncultured Devosiaceae bacterium
TTCGTCATCGGCATCATCGTTTTCGGCATCCTGGTCATCGTCAATTTCGTCGTCATCACCAAGGGTTCGGGCCGCATCGCCGAGGTCGCGGCGCGCTTCACTCTCGATGCCATGCCCGGCAAGCAGATGGCGATCGACGCCGACCTCTCGGCCGGCCTCATCGACGAGGCCGAGGCCCGGGCCCGCCGCCGCAATCTCGAGGACGAAAGCGCCTTTTTCGGCGCCATGGACGGCGCCTCCAAATTCGTCCGTGGCGATGCCATCGCCGGGCTGCTGATCACCTTCATCAACATCATCGGCGGCATCGTCATCGGCGTCGCCCAGATGGGCCTGACCTTCGCCGAGGCCGGCAACAACTATACGCTGCTGACCGTCGGCGACGGCCTGGTGACCCAGGTCCCGGCCCTGATCGTTTCAACCGCCGCCGGCCTTCTGGTTTCCAAGGCCGGCGTCAGCGGCAGCGCCGACAAGGCCCTGGCGGCCCAGTTCACCGGCTATCCGCGGGCGCTCGGCATGTCCTCGGCCGTCATGGCGGTCATGGCCTTCCTGCCTGGCATGCCGGCCCTGCCCTTCCTCGCCCTGTCGGGCGGAGCGGCCTATGTCGCCTTCCGGGCCGGGCGCAAGAAAAAGAATCGCATCGCCGAGGAAACGGCGCGCGCCGCCGCCAGGGCCCAGCCGGGAATGCCAGGCGCAGCCCCCGGCGCGGCGGCGCAGCCTGCCGAACCGCCGATCGCCGAAACGCTCAAGATGGACGAGCTCAAACTCGAACTCGGCTATGGCCTTCTGCAGCTGGTCAAGGATGACGGCACCGGCACCGACCGGCTGACCGAGCAGATCAAGGGCCTGCGGCGCCAGCTGGCGGTCGATCTCGGCTTCGTCATGCCGCCGGTCCGGATTCTCGACAACATGCAGCTCGACCCCAACATCTACAAGATCCGCATCAAGGAGATCGAGGTCGGCGAAGGCAATGTCTATCCTACCCTGTTGATGGTCATGGACCCGGAGGGCAACCAGATCACCCTGCCGGGCGAACACACCACCGAGCCGGCCTTCGGCCTGCCCGCCACCTGGATCGATCCGGCATTGCGGGACGAGGCGGAAATCCGCGGCTACTCGATCATCGATCCCTCGACGGTGGTCTCGACCCATCTGACCGAGATCCTCAAGGCCAATGTCGCCGATCTTCTGAGCTATGCCGGAGTGCAGTCGCTCCTGAAGGGATTGTCGGCCGACCAGCAGAAACTGGTCGAGGACATCGTGCCCTCGCTGATCTCCGTGACCGGCATCCAGCGCGTTCTGCAGTCGCTGCTTTCCGAACGCGTGTCGATCCGCGACCTGTCGACCATCCTCGAAGGTATTGCCGAGGTTGCCGGTACCGGCCGTTCGCCGCAATGGATGGCCGAGCATGTGCGCATCAGGCTGTCGCGGCAGCTGTGTGCCGCCAATCTCGGGTCGGAAGGCACGCTGCCGATCCTGACCCTGTCGCATGACTGGGAGCGCGATTTCGCCGAGGCCATGCATGGCGACGGCAATGAGCGGCACCTGGCCATGGCGCCCTCGAAACTGCAGAAATTCATCATCGGCGTACAGGGCGCCTATGAGAGCGCCGCCCAGTCGGGAGAGCTGCCGGTGCTGATCACCTCGGCGCCGATCCGCCCGCATGTCCGGGCGATCATCGAGCGTTTCCGGCCTCAGACCGTGGTGATGAGCCAGAACGAGGTCCATCCCCAGGTCCGCCTCAAGACGATCGGCAGCATCTGAACTCTTGCCGGGCTTGCCTAAGAATCGCCGCACTTGCCGAAAACAGTCCGCATCCGGGACTGGCCGCACGCGGCGTCCACCCAAGGATCAGGGGATCATGAACGCATCGGAGCCGACAAGAATGCGGTTCGTAGCCTTCAGCCGGATGCTGAACCGGCTGATCTCCGCATGGCTCGCGCTCGCGCTCGTCATTGCCCTGCCGCTCGGCACGATCGGCGCGCAAGCCGCCGATTCCTTCGTCTATCGTCCGGCCGACCACACTGCCGTCAGCATGGAAAGCGATGCCGTCGCCGTCGTCCTGCCGGCCGAGACGTTTGACGAATTCGACCGTGCTCCTCATCGCGCCATCGCCCCGTTCGACGCGCCGCCAACCCTCCCGGTTGTCACCCGCATCGCGGTCTCGGCGCCTTGTGCCGCATCTGCCATCGGGTCCTTGCCCTGCCTCGCCTATCTGCCGCCCGGCCGCGGTCCGCCGGCACTTTCCTGACATTTTCTGGCGTTTACGGGTTTTGGTCCGTCCTTCCCAAGCAGGCGGATTCCCTCTGAATTCCCGCAAACGCATCTGAGGACGGGACTGGAGTCGCGCCGCGCTCCCAGGAAGGCGAACGGCTTCAGATCCCGATCCGGGCCCCGCCCGAACCATTCACTCCGTGAGGAACCCCATGCTGTTTCGAACCTCTTGTATCGGGAGCGCCCTGCTCGCCTGCGCCCTGATCGGCTCGCCCGCCGCCTTTGCACAGGTCACCTCGACTGCTTCCACCGCCACGCTGCCCGCGCCCCATGGCGTCTTCCTGACGACGCCCAATCCCGCGATCAAGGTGGCGCCGGGCAATCCGATCACCTTCAAGCTCCAGCTGATCAACGACACCGAACAGCCCGAGCGCGCCAATCTGGCCCTCGCCGGCCTGCCCAAGGACTGGACCTACACTCTGAAGGGCGGCAATTACGACGTCACCTCGGCCATGGTCGCCCCGGGCGACACCGGCTCGCTGACCCTGACCCTCAATCCGGCCGCCAAGGCTGCCAAGCAGGACTACAAGCTCGATCTTTCCGCCAAATATGCTGGCGGTTCGATCGATCTGCCGCTGTCGGTGACCCTGGCCGACCTGCCTTCGACCGGGACCAAGCTCGTGCCCGATCTGCCGGGCCTGAGGGGCACCAACAAGACCACCTTCAAATACAAGCTCAAGCTGACCAACGGCTCGAGTCAGGATGCCCTGTTCAATCTCGACGCCAGTGCCCCTCCGGGCTTCACCACCGACTTCAAGCAGGGCTACGGCACCGAGCAAATCACCGGCGTGCCGGTCAAGGCCGGCGCCACCCAGGACATCACGCTCGAGGTCAAGCCACCCGCCAATGCCGATGCCGGCACCTATCCGATCAAGGTCGCGACCATTGCCGGCGACCAGAGCGCCTCGACGCAACTGGCCCTGCAGGTCACCGGAACGGCCGACCTTGCCCTTTCCGGCCCGCAGCAACGTTTGAGCGGTCAAGCCGTGGCGGGTCAGACCACGACCTTTCCGTTCACCCTCAAGTCGACCGGCAGCGCCGAAGCCACCAACGTCACGCTGAGTTCCTCGGCACCGAGCGGCTGGAAGATCACCTTCAGTCCCCAGGCCCTGCCCAATATGGCGGCCGGCACCGACCAGACGATCAATGTCGCCATCACCCCGAGTGAAAAGGCCATTGCCGGCGACTACATGGTCACCATCCGGGCCGCCGCCGACGGCACGTCCACCCCGGCCCAGTTCCGGGTCACCGTCGACACCTCGACCATGTGGGGCATCATCGGCATCGGCATCATCGGTCTGGCCGTGATCGTCCTCGCCCTCGCCGTGATGAGGTATGGCCGCAGATGAACGCGCCCGTGATCGAAGCCACGGGCCTTGTCAAGAAATACGGCAGGGCCCGGGTCGTCGACGGCATCGATCTATCGGTTGCCGAAGGCGAAGTCGTCGGTCTGCTCGGCCCCAACGGGGCGGGCAAGACCACCACCATCCTCATGCTCCTAGGGTTGACCGAAGCCAGCGAGGGCACGGTGCGCATTCTCGGCAAGGATCCGTTCCGCCAGCCGCTCGCCGTCAAGAAGGATGTCGGCTATCTGCCCGATTCCGTCGGTTTCTACGACAATCTGACGGGCCGCGAGAATCTGAGATACACTGCCCGTCTCGGCGGACTCGACAATGCGGAAACCGAGGCACGGCTGGCCGAAGCGCTCGAGCGCGTCCGCCTGACCGATGTCGGCGACAAGCGGGTCGGCACCTATTCGCACGGCATGCGCCAGCGACTGGGCCTGGCCGAATTGCTGATGCGCAAATCCCGTATTGCCATACTCGACGAGCCGACCTCCGGCCTCGACCCGCAATCGACCGCCGAGCTTCTGGCGCTGATCCGTTCCTTCTCGCAGGACGGCATGACCATCGTCGTCTCCTCGCACCTTCTGGACGTGGTGCAGTCGATCTGCCATCGCATCGCCCTGTTCAACCAGGGCCGGATCGGCTTCGTCGGCACGGTCGACGCCCTGGCCGCGAAGGTGTCCGACGGCGCCTACCACATCGAGGTCAGCGCCGACGGCGTCGATGTCGAAAAGCTTGCCGGCGCCATCACCGGCGTCTCGACGACACACCTCGAGAACGGACTGTGCCACATCACGGCCAGCCGAGACGTGCGTTCCGACCTTGCCAGGAAGGTCGTCGAAGCGGGCGGCGCCCTGACCAATCTCGATGCGCGGCACATCAGTCTCGGGGAAGCCTACAACCTCTTTTTCAGGGAGGCGCAAAATGCAGCGTGAAGGATCGCCGTTCAAAGGCGTGATGACCATTGCCCTCAAGGAGGCGGCCGACCACATGACCAGCGCCCGCATGCATCTTGTCATGCTGCTCGTCCT
>CAZKTH010000276.1:0-4617 GCA_964555575.1 uncultured Devosiaceae bacterium
TTCGTCATTGGCCAGGGCAAGAAGGCCGCGGGTGACATAGATGTAGCCGCCAGGCAGGGCGAAGGCGTTGACCACGGGCGTGTCGAGAATGGTGACGGTATAGGGCGTGTTCGGCTGGTCGGCCGCGGACAGCAGCTTGCCGGTGATGCGGGCGATCATCACTTCGGCCGGCTCGTCCTTGTAGACGCCGCCATAGGCGGCAACGATGCGCGGATGCTCGCGGCGTCCGATCACCACGTCCTCGGGATCTGTGCCGGCCGGCACCGCCGGCACCATGTCGCCCTCGCCGGTGCGGTGCACCGAGATGTCGCCGCCCGGCAGAAAGCTCGAACAGGCGGCAAGGCCGGTGAGCACCAGGACGGCAAGCGTCATCCGCAGGACCGTATTGCGCTTGAGCCCGATCATGGTGTGGCCAGGACCTCGATCTGCTCGGGATGGGTGACGGCGATGCGCGGCCCGTCGTGATCCTCGACCCAGCCGCGCACGCGGATGAGGGTGCCCTGAAGCGACAGCGGATCGAAACCGGATGCGGCAAAGAGCTTTTGCGCCGCCTTGTCGATGGTCACGGTGAAGTCCTCTTTCCAGTAGCGCCCGAAATTGAGATAGATGGTTGCGCCGGCTTTGTCAGCCAGGAGCACCCGGCCTTCGACAAGTTCGAAAAAGCCGGTGCGGGCGAGAATTTCCTTCGGATGCGCCGCGTCGCGCACGGCATAGAACGGATCGGCCCAGATGCCACGCCTGTCGGCCCGTGCCTGGGCCTCGGCCTTGAGCAGATCGCCGGCGCAGGCGCGATTGTCGGGAAAGGAATAGGCTCGGGCAAGCCCGGCCGCGATCATTTCCCGTTGCAGCCAGGTGCCGTCCGCGAGATAGGCCTGCCCGATCAGCCGATCGTGCCGGTCGCGCGGTTTTGCCGCCGGGGCGAGGGAAATGGGCCTGTCGAGTGCCAGTTGCATGAGCAGCGCCCGCGCCCTGTCGGCCAGCGGCCAGTTCTTGAGCGCCGCGTCGGGAGCATAGAGCTTGGGCGCCTGGATGCCGCTCAGTCTGAGCTTTTCGCCATTCGACAGAACAAGGGTCGCACCGTCCGGCGCGCTAATCGCATCGGCCTCAAGCACATCGCTCACCATATCGCAGGCCGCCACGTCCCCGAACCCGGCCCAGAAAGCCACGAGCAACAAAAATGCCCGCATGTGAGTGTGTTCTAGCAAATCCACGCCCGCCCGTCGCCCGACGCTTTCACCATGCAATTGCGGCGAAAATCTTTCCGTCCCCGCCGCCGTCGAACGAAACCGCGGCACGGCGCGCCTCCGGCCCGTGACCGTCGCGCCCGCGCCGGCAGGGACATCCGCCCCGTGCCACACCTCGACGATCCGGGCGCGGCGATAGCGTTCAGGCCCGAAACGACCGCGATCGCCTGTGCCGACATCGGCGAGGATGCCCGCTACTAATGTAGATTATGGTATATCTACATTTGTTCCTGTCAAACAAAAAGGCGAGCTGCGCCACAAGTAATAAGGAAACCAAAATAAGAGAAGACACCCATGAAATATGACTGTCGTCGCCTTGCCCGTTCTAGTCTTCATGTCAGCTGTTCTTCCTGCCGCGTTCGCGGCTGACGCGAAATCGCGTGACACTTATTTCGATGAGCCGTGGTTTCGGCCGACGGTGGCGGCTTCTGTGTCCGCCCTCGGCCAGTTGACCCTGACCCAGGTGAGCGGGTCGACGGTCGTCAAGGATCTTGGGCAGGCCGACTTCGACTTCGAGGGTGGCGGTACGCAGGCGGCTATCGGGCTTGCCGGCAAGGTTTCGTTCTGACATCCGCGCCCCGGCGCCCGTAGCGAAGTCACCGGCGAATCGTTCTCTAGCCGAAAAAACGAAGGGCGTCGGCCTGCCCGGCGTCTTCCGTGATCCCGAAATGCCTCGGGTCTTCGCCAGCCGCATCATCGATGACATGCGGTTTGCTGCAGCCGCGCCGGGGTGGCGCAGGGCCGGCGTCAAATTTCTGACATCGGCGCCATGCTATCCGGCTCGCTTCGAAACGCCGGCAAGGCCAGAAGACCATGATCGAACGTCTCGTCACCCCTTTCGTGCCTGCCGGGGACGTCCCGCCCCGGTGCCGCGTCGTCCGGCGGCCGGGCCAAAGCATCGTCCGATGACCGGACCCGGCCGTTTCATTCTCGTCGTCGGGCCTTCCGGCGCCGGCAAGGACACGCTGATCGCCGGCGCCAGGGCGCAACTGGCCGATGACGACCGATTCGTCTTCCCGGCGCGTCTCGTCACCCGGCAATCGCTGCCGCGGGCGGAAGCGCACGTCACGATCAGCCGGGCGGACTTCGACAGGATGATCGCAACCGGCGATTATGCCCTTGGCTGGGAAGCGCTCGGGCTCGGCTATGTCGTCCCGAAAGCGGTGGCCGAAGCGGTGGCGGAAGGCAAGATCGCGGTGTGCAACGCCTCGCGCCGGATCGTGCCCGACGCCATGGCGCGCTATCCGGCCACACGGGTGGTTTTCGTCGATGCCCTGAGGATCATCCGCGCCACCCGCCTGGCGGCACGCGGCCGGGAAACGCCCGGCGAAATCGAAAGGCGGCTGCTGCGGGAAGTGCCCGAGCTGGCCGACGGCGTGCCGGTGACAAGGATCGACAATTCCGGCGCCATGGCCGAAGGTATCGCCGCTTTCGTTGCCGCCCTTTGCGCGCTGGCCGAAGGCGATGAGGACGAAGGCATGCGCAGATGACGACCGATCGCGAAAACCCCTCCACCCGGCTTGGCGTCAAGCCGACCATCCACCCGACCGCCGACCGGCGCGGCTCCGTTCTCGGCGCCTGGACCGAACTCGGCCGCGAGGTCAGTTTCGTCGAATCGAGCCTCGGCGATTATTCCTACGTCATGAACCGCTCCAACATCATGTGGTCGGAAATCGGCAAGTTCGTCTCGATCGCCTCGGATGTGCGGCTCAATCCCGGCAACCATCCCTATTGGCGGGCAACCCAGCATCACTTCACCTACCGCTCCGCCGCCTATGCCCTCGGACCGGACGACACCGAATTCTTCGACTGGCGCAAATCGCAAACGGTGCGTATCGGCCATGATGTGTGGATCGGCCACGGCGCGACGGTGCTTGCCGGCGTCACGGTCGGGACCGGGGCGGTCATCGGCGCCGGTGCCGTCGTCTCCAAGGATGTCGAACCCTATACGATCGTCGGCGGCGTGCCGGCCGTGGTGATCCGGCGCCGTTTTGCCGAAAAGACCGTCCAAGCTCTGATGACGCTTTGCTGGTGGGACTGGCCGCGCGAATTTCTTGCCGAACGGCTCGCCGACATGCGCAGCCTGACGCCCGACGCGTTCGTTGCCAAATATCGCGACTGAAGCCGTCTCGCAGGCGGTTTCAAAACGCCGCGCCATCTGGTATCAGCATCTGCAATCCTGTTTCAAGTGGTCCCGTAGCTCAGCAGGATAGAGCATCAGATTCCTAATCTGAGGGTCGCAGGTTCGAATCCTGCCGGGATCACCATCTAACTACCTGAAATATCATAACATAAGTAATTGCTAAAGTACGTCCGTTAGCCACTGGGGCGACATCGGGGCGACTGACGGAAACTCAGGCCTATGGGCATGCAGAGTTGGAGGATGCCCCAACGGCCTGATTTTGGGGCGGCAGTCGCCCACAACCGAGCAGATACAGCTTTCCGAGGTTGGACCCGGTCCAAATGAGAGAACTGACTGGGTGCAATGATCGTTCATTTCCCGAAAGTGCTTCGGCGCCGATGCGACGACAATCATCGCGACACGGGAACGCACCAAATCCTGGCTCGACAAAGCCCCAAGCAAGCATAGGAGGGTTGTGTCCCCCCAAGGGCCGATTTTGGGACAAAATCGACACGAATCTCAACGTTTACTCGAGTTTTAGGTGTATCCTCCAGTAAAGGTGCCGTCCTTTCTCGGTAGCGCTGCTGCCGGGGATATCAGTCGCTTAAAAACAGGCAGACTATTTGTCTGAACGGCAGAAATGGGGCCGATTCCGGTCATCGGTATCTCGCGCTCCGATTTTAAAGCCTCCGGTTCGATTCATGTGGTGGGAATGCCCGTACCGGATGGTTTCGCACCTGACCGATTTCGTACAAATTAGTCGGCGTTACGGACCTATAATCGACTTCTGCGAGGAAAATGGATGCATTGTCGAGCGGCGATGTCCCGAGGCCTTGGTCACCGCTGGTGCTGGCAAGGATAAAACGATGAAAAGATACATACTTTTCGATCACGATGGTGTCTTGGTAGATACTGAATTCTGGTACTACAAAGCTGGAGAACGTGCCCTGGCCGAGATTGGTTTGACTCTGGACGAAGACCAGTACCTCCGGGACATGAGTCAGGGATTGGGCACTTGGGCACAAGCCAAAGCAGCAGGTGTCGATGAGGAAACCATCAGCAGGCAGCGTGATGCTCGCAATAGTTATTATCAGGACTACCTAAGAACAGAAGCGATTGAGATCGAAGGTGTTGTTGAGGCGCTTGCTGAATTGTCGAAATATGTCCGTATGGCCATCGTAACAACTGCAAAGCGGGCGGATTTTGAAATCATCCATGAAAAGCGCCCGATCAAGCGATTCATGGAATTCG
>CAZKTH010000277.1:0-4606 GCA_964555575.1 uncultured Devosiaceae bacterium
ACTCGAACCCTTCCACCTCCTCGCGGCCGCGCTCGTTATCGCCGGCATCGTACTGGCGGAAACAGCGATCATGATGAAGAAATGACGTTCGATCCCAATCTCGTCCTGATCGGTGTTCTGGTCTTCCTGCTTGCCGGCACGATCAAGGGCACGGTCGGCATGGGCCTGCCGGTTGCGGCGGTCGGCATTCTGAGCCAGCTCATCGAGCCGCGCACCGCCGTTCTGCTCGCCGTCTTTCCGATCCTTTTCAGCAATGTCTGGCAGGTCTACCGTTCCGGCGACGTGCTTCCCGCCATCCGGCGCTATGGGCTGTTTGCCACCGTTCTCGCCGTCTCCTTGTTCGTGACGACCTTCTTCGCCAAAATCATTTCCGAAGAAATGCTCCTGGCCACGCTCGGCACGGTGATCGTTCTGTTCGCGGCGACCAGCCTTGCCATCAAGCTGCCCTATCTGCCGGAACGCTACGATCGGCTCGGTCAGGTGGTCGCCGGGATCTGCTCCGGCGTATTCGGCGGGCTGACCGCCATGTGGTCGCCGCCCATGGTCATCTATTTTCTTGCCCGGCGTCTCGACAAGGACGAGTTCGTCCGCGCTTCCGGCATCCTGTTCCTTGCCGGTTCGGTGCCGCTCACGCTCGGCTATGTGCACAACGGATTGATCACCGGCAGTCTCGCCATCGTATCGAGCGCGATGATCGTTCCGACCCTTGTCGGCTTCGCGCTCGGAGAAGCCTTGCGCCGCCGCCTCGACGCCTCCCGCTTCCGCTCGGCCGTACTCGTCGTCTTCCTGATCATGGGCCTCAACCTGTTGCGCGAGGCGGTTTTCTGAGGCCCTCCGTTTGCCGCCGTCGATGCGGGGAGTCCCGGACATGATCCGGGGCGGCGACGCAATCCACAAAGAACGTTGAAGCATGTGGCTTCTGGACCCCGGCCTGCGCCGGGGTGACGGCCGAATTCTTGGCGAAACCCTGCCTCAAACACGACGTCATTCCGGCGAAGGCCGGAATCCAGTTCCCCCAAAACCGCCGCGTTGTCTTTTGGAGTGCTGTGCGCCCTGCGGGCAACCGCCAGGCTAATCCGCGCCTATGCACCTTCGGCGAACTGAAAGGCGGCGAACTTCTCCAAGGCGTCGTCGATCGCCGGTTTGTGTTCCTTGGCGTTTCCCCTTCCCACCCAGTGCCAAGCCTGGATCAGCAATTTCCCGGTCTCGCGTTCGGCCTTGAGATCGAGCGCCGCGATGATCTCCTTGCCGTGTAGTACCGGCAGGGTGAAATAGCCGAGCTTGCGCTTGGTCTTCGGCACATAGGCCTCGAACAGATGGGCGTAGCCGAAGAGCAGTTCGGTGCGCTTGCGCTGGATGACCAGCGGATCGAAGGGCGACAGGATATGGGTGAGGCCCGGTTCGGGCCGGTCGCCATCGAGCGTTTCGGGCCAGGCCCAGTGCGGCACGTTTTCCGCCCCTGCGATGACGACCGGCACCAGCCGTCCGGCCCTGACCTCCTTTTCGATCAGACCGGTGATGGCGGGCCTGTCGACGGGTGGCTTGACATAGGTGGCGTTGAAGCAGATCGACGCCATGGAAATGACGCCCTGTGCCTTGAGGGCCCGCTCGAGATGGTAGCGGGAGATCTCACGCGGCGAAGCCGGTTTGGGCAGTCGCTCCCAACCGAAATGACGTTCGGTCAGCTCGTAGGTCTTGAGCATTCCGTCGCGTTTGGCGATCACCAGCGCCCCCGAATAGAACCCCGCCTGCAACGCGCGCTTGGACGGCTTCCTGCTGGCCCAGAGATGGGTCTTTTCAACGAGCTTGTCGTCCTTGATGTCGGAAATGGCCAAGGGTCCCTGGTCGCGCACACGCCTGAGGATCCTGCCGAGGTCGCGGGCACCGACCTCGCCGCCCCAGCCGGCCGGATCCTTGCGGTGCGCCTTCATGGTGCCGGTGAAAAAGCGCATGTCGCTCACCGGCACATAGGAAAGCGCGTGCGTCCAGTATTCGAAGACCGATTTGTCCACCGACTGGGCCCGGGCGAGATCGGCGCGCCGATAGGACGGTATGCGGTTGAAAAGAATGTGATGGTGGCTGCGCTCGATGACATTGATCGTGTCGATCTGCACATAGCCGAGATGGGCAACAGCCGCCGCCACCGCCTCTGACCCGCCGCCGAAGGGTGCGACGCGGTCAAGCGCCTGCGCCGCAATCCAGATGGCGCGCGCCTGGTCGGCCGATAGCTCGACCGGTCTCGAGGATGCTGAAATTCTTGCCATTGCCGTTGCCGAGTGCCGGCGCCAGTACCGGCATCATGCGGTTTTGGAGTTGTGGATCCGGATCGCGACTGCCGGACCGGAAAAAGGCACCGGACGCCCCTCGTCCTCCACAGCGGCAGGGATCATCCGGTTGCAGATCAGTTTGCGATCGACGCGGCGGAATGCACGCCGACAAACTTCAATGCGGCTCGCGCCGGGGATGGATCAGTCGGTTTTCGCCTTTGCCTTGCTTGACTTGGCCCTGCTGGTCTTTGCTGGAGCCTTGGCCGGCGCCTTCTCGGCCTTGGCCGGCGCCTTTGCTGCTGCTGCTGCCCTGGCGGCCCGCTTGATGGGAGTGTTCTTCATTCGTTCAATGGACTCGAGCAGTTCCGCTTCGGCCTTCTGCCAGTGTTCCTGATCGCGGCCATGGGGCTGGCCTTCACGTTCCCAGATCTGGAAGGCACGTTCGGCAATCTGGTCTTTGTTGATCATTTGGGTTTTCCGCATTTTTCAGGCCTCATTTCAGCTGGCGGGATGACCGGTGTGCGCTGCATACCGAATCACCCCAAGACTACCCAATCTTATGCTTTGGATTCGCATATTGTGTGCAAACTTGCATGTATTCGGAGCTGGAAGCGCAAGTCACGGCAAAAACGGCCGAAAAAAGTGTTGTCCGCGCGCGCACCAGCGCCGCTGCATTTGTCCGAGCCGAGTTTTCCCCGCCATCGGCCTGCGACCTCTCGTCATCCCCGGTCTTGAACGGCCGGCAATCGATCCGACATCTTGCTGAGCTTTCACCGAAGCTCCGGTGGAGCGGCAGTATTTCCCAAGAGGGCAACATGGATCGTCGCATCAACATTCGCCAGGAATCCTGCTTCGGCATGATCTGGTTCGCCGGCTGGCTGTTCAGCATCGGCTATCTCAAGCTCGGTTTCTGGATGGGGGTTCTGGGCATCATTGTCTGGCCCTATTTCCTCGGCGCGCACTTCGCGCCGGTCAGCTGAACCGGGCTGCCCGCCGCCGTGCCGGGCGCGCCACAGGTCGCATTGTCGCACCTTGTCGGGGATTGCTAGTCTTTCCGCCTGGCCGAACCGGCTGCGACGGAGGGAAAAATGCACACCAACCAACTGCTCGGCGGACCTTGCCGTATCGGCGCTGCGGCGACTCCCCTGCTTCTGGCGGCGTTCGCCGCCCTGCTCGCCAGCAGCCCGGCCCGCGCCGAGCTGCAGATCTGCAACCAGACGCACCGTGCGCTCAGCATCGCCATTGGCTACAATTCCGGCGCCGACTGGGTGTCCGAGGGCTGGTGGAACATCGATCCACGCGAATGCAGGACAGTCGTTGGCGGCGATCTCAAGCAGCGCTACTACTATTACCACGCCTCCGACCCGGGCTTCAAAAACGAGAACTACATATTCTGCACCGAGACCAAGCCTTTCACCATCGTCGGCGACACCAACTGCGCGGCGCGCGGCTTCGAGACGGCCCATTTTTCCGAAATCGACACCGGCGCCACCGCGACTTCGTACACCTTCACCCTGTGGGAGGAGATCGACGAGAACACGCCCATCGGCAATGCCAAGACCTCGCCTTCGTCCCGGAGCGGCGATACGAGGATTTCGCCTTCGCCCAATAGCGGCGGCAGCCAGGCTCCGGCACAGGTCAGCAGCAACGACTACGCCAGCATCGCCAAGGCGCTGATCGGCTGGTGGTCCAGCGTCGAGGAGCCCTCGCAGGTCGGTTTCATCGACAGTTCGACCATGGACTACACCTACGACGGAGAATATGTCGACACCTTCGACTATCGTCTCGACAACTCCTGCCCGGACGGGTCGGGGGTCGATGATGTTCAGCTCATCCTTGTCAGCGAGAAGACCGGCGAGCAGTCCTGCTACGGTATCGTCGATCTCACCTTCAACGAGCTGACGCTCAGATTCCTGCCGGACGGCAATCTTCTGCATCATAACCGGGTCGAATAGGACAGAGCGCAGGAAGGCGGGCCGAAGCCGGACAAAGCCCTGCGCCGAACGGCGCAGGACGCAAAAAGGGAACGGCGCATGATCATTCGCTACGCGGCCATGGCGGCGGCGCTTGTTCTTGTCGGGCTCATGTTCTTCCAGGCCCTGCTCGCCCTCGGGCTGCCCTTCCTGGGGCGGTCAGCATGACGGGGTGCTGCCGCCCGAGATGCGGCTTGCCGGCCTTGTCGCCATGCCGGTCCCCGCTTTGGCCCTGTGGCCGGTACCCGCCGCCGGCGCGGCCGGGCTAGAGCATCGTGGGCAAAAGAGGGTCCCGGTCTTGCGCCAACCGAGGACCGACCCGAAGGGCCAGATCGTGCCGGTGGCACGATCTGAGGTCCGAAGGAT
>CAZKTH010000278.1:0-4601 GCA_964555575.1 uncultured Devosiaceae bacterium
GTCGGGCAGGGTGCGCATGCTGTCGACCGCCGCCTTGACCTCGTCGGTGGCGCGGGCCAGATCCCAGCCCGGCTCGAAGGTCAGGGTAATGGTGGTCGAGCCTTCCTTGGAGACCGCCGCCGAGCCGGTGACCCCCTCGACGCCGGAAAGGGCCGGATCGAGCAGGGCGACGACCGAATTGTCGAGTTCCTCCGGGCCGGCGCCGTCCCAGTTGACCGTAACGGTCACCGTATCGATGACAACGTCGGGAAAGAACTGCGAGCGGATCCTGGATGCGGCGACCAGGCCGAGCATCAGCATCACCACCATCAGCAGGCTCGCCGCCGTGCGGTGACGGGTGAAATAGGTCAGGATGCCGCCCGACGCCCCCGGTGCCCCGGACATCACTGTGCCTCCGCCATCTTCTGTTCGAACTTCTCGACGGTGGCGAGCGGAACCTCGGGACGCGACAGCTCTTCGAGGAATTTCTCGCGCATCTCGGGCTTCATGTTCTCCGAGGCGTTGATGAAGGCGATGATGGCGGCGCGGCGGGCGTCGTCGAGGGCGATCGCCTCGGGCTCGGCGGGCACCGGCTGTGCGGCGGGCGCCGTTTCCTGATCCGTGCCCGTTTCCGAAACGGCAATGGCGATCGGATCGACCTGAATGCCGGGACCGAGCTGCAGGGCGCGGGCCAGGACATATTCCCGGCCGAAGGGAACGTCCTTGACGATCAGCGTGTCGCCCTGATTGCGCACCGGCGTCACCTTGATCTCTTCGAGCCGGTTGCCCTCGCCGATCAGCAGGATGCGCTCGTCGGCACTGACGGCGGAGGCCGGGATCTGGGCGACATCGGCCATGGGATTTTCAGGGATCCTGACCGTGACGAAATCGCCGGGTCGCACGAGTTTGGCGTTGGGATCGGTGAGACGGGCATAAACGAGCCGGCCGACCTGGCCGTCACCGACCTCGGCGCCGGCACGGTCGAGCGTGGCCTTGATTTCCGAGCTGCTCTTGCCGCTCTGGACGATCACGTTCACTTCGGATTTGCGCAATTGCCCGGCATCGTCGAGCAGCCGGGCGAACTGGGAATTGGTCAGGCGGAAGGAGACTTCCATCGCCGTGGGATCGATCAGGGTGCCGAGGATCTCGTTGGCCGAAACGAGCCGGCCGGCCACGGCGTCCGGTGCGCTGACGACACCGGCGAAGGGGGCGGTGACCGTTGCGTCGGCGACGGCACGCTGCGCGTCCGCAAGCGCGGTCTTCCGACGTTCGACGGTGATCTCGGCCTGGGCGATGCGCGCCTCGTCGGCGGCGATGACCTGACGGCGGTTGACCAGCGTCTGTTCGGCGGCGGCGCGCGCCAGGGTGGCGGCCTCGACATCGGCCTCGGTGGTGACGCCGCGTGCGCGCAGATCCTGCTGCCGGGTCAGGGCCTGGTCGCGCAAGTCGAACTGTTTTTGCACCGCATCGGCTTCGAGCTTGGCCAGTTCCAGGGAAGCGCGCGCTTCGGCAAGGTCCGCCTCGGCCTCGGTGACATCCGCCTTGGCGAAGGACAGGGCGCTTTCGAGCTTGGTCGGATCGATGCGGAACAGGACTTCGTCCTTCGTCACGGTGCCGCCGTCGCGGAAATTGCCGGAAAGCTCGATCAGCGGTCCGGCGACGGCGCTGCGCAGTTCCAGCGTGCGGCCGCTGACCAGACGTCCGTAGGAGGTAACGACCGGGGTGATGGTCGCTGCGGTCAGGGTGCCGACCTCGACCGAATAGGTTCTTTCCTTCGGCGTGCGGACCGCGCCCGCGGGCGCGCCGGCCTCATAGGCCTGATAGATCACGCCGCCAGCTGCCAGAACCAGGGCGAGCGCTGCCCCGCCGATTGCTAGTCCAAAGCCGGATCGGACAAGCGTCGCCATTGCCGGAGCCCCCCAAATGAAAAGTATTCCTTGCCGGCGAGGCAGAGATCACACCGGCGCTTCGATCGTCAAGTATACAATTGTTAATATATATGAATTTTTGGATATAAGCGGAACGATCACATTAGGCGATTCTCTCCGGATTATGGAGAATAAGTCCGGTTCTGGGCGCCGTCCGGCCGATGCCGTTTTCGAAATGATTCAACCCGGGATCGGGCGATGCCTCGTGTCTCTGGCATGCCGCGTCAGGGAGCTCTCTTGCGTACCGGAGGCGCCAGGCCCGCAAGGTTCGACTTGCATTGAACGCAGGAAAACAACCCGGTTCGATCATGCCGATGTGGGTTGGGGGCCTTTTGAGACAGGTCAAAGCCGTCATTGCCGCGTTTTGCTAGGAAGAAGTGCGGTGATCAACAGGATTCCGCCGATGAGGGCATGTCGTTTCAGGTCCGGACTGGCGACGGCAATGGCCGGGCTGGCCATGGCGGTCTTTCCGCTGCCGGCTCCTGCGGCGCCGCTCGCGCCCGAGGCGCTGCATTATCTTGGCGCCTTCCGCCTGCCCGTGGGCGGCGAACGGCCGAAGACCTTCGATTATGGCGGCAATGCCATGACCTTCCGGCCAAACGGCGATGGCGCCGGATCGGGCGACGGCTTTCCCGGTTCGCTGTTCATCACCGGCCATGAGCGCATCCCCTATGGCGAGCTGCCGGACGGCGATCAGCTGGCCGAGGTGACGATTCCGCCGCCGGTCATTTCGCGGGACCTTTCGGCGCTGCCCCGTGCTGCGTTCGTGCAACCCTTTACCGATTTCGCCGCCGGCCACTTCGTGACCTTCGACGAAATCCCGACCATCGGGCTGCAATATCTGGACCTGCCGGAGACCGGACCCCGGATCCATGTCGCCTGGGGTCAGCATTTCGAGCCGGAAAGCTATATCGGAACCCATGGCTGGTTCGGCTTGGATCTCACGCATCCAGAGTTCAAGGGCGAGTGGCGCCTGAAGGATCGCTCCTTCTATGCCGTCAATGGCTATCTGTTCGAGATCCCCGAGGACTGGGCCGCGGCATATGCGGACGGGCGACGCCTTGCCACCGGCCGCTTCCGGGACGGCGGCTGGTCCGGGATGGGACCGGCGCTGTATGCCTATGCGCCGTGGCAGGAGGGCAATCCGCCACCGTCCGGCGCCGAACTTCCGAGCACGCCGCTTCTGCAGTACGAAAGCTCTTTCAATACCGATCGGATCGAACACGCGCTCATCGGTTACCAGCATCCGGACGAATGGAGCGGCGGCGCGTGGATCACCTCGCCATCGGGCCGGGCGGCGGTGCTGTTCGCCGGCACCAAGGGCGTTGGTGAGATGTACTGGTACGGCTTCGTCAACCCGGAAAGCCCCGATCTGCCTTGCGTCTTCGCGGCGGCGGTCGAGGAGTTCACCGCCTGCCGGCTGGCCGACGGCGCGCCCTGTCCGGAGACGGCGCTGCAGGAATGCCAGGGCCATGACGATATGCGTGGCTGGTGGAGCAACCGCTTCCAGGCACGGTTCATGCTCTACGACCCCGACGATCTGGCGCGCGTCGCCACCGGCCAGATGCAGTCCTGGGAGCCGCAGCCCTATGCCACGATCCCGATCGATCAATACCTGTTCATGACGCCGTCGCCAGATGTCGATCAGCTGGCGGCTACCGGCGTGCAGCGCAAGTACCGCACCGAAGGCGTCGCCTATGACAAGGCGCATGGCCTGCTTTACATGCTCGAGCCCTTTGCCGACGGCGCCGCGCCGGTCGTTCATGTCTGGCAGGTGCAATAGCGCGCCGGATGGTGCCATTTCAGCGCCAAGATTTCTCGCAAGAATGCCGGCTTCGCCCAATCCGCCGCATCCGGTTTTCGGACTGGATCGTTTGGCCTCGACGCGCTAGAGCAGGGTGTTGGTTGGCGGAATCAGCATTTTGCTTCAGGCCGGAACCCAGCAAGACAAGGAATGGCGCCTGTGGAAATTGCCGACGACCGGGAGCGAACCGATACGCCCATGAGCGAGGTGAGCGCCGACCGCATGCTGCAAAGCGCGGAGCGCACCACGACCTTCCTCAAATCCCTGTCCCATCCGGTCCGGCTGGTGATCCTGTGCCGCCTGTCGGAAGGGGAGGCACGCGTCAACCAGCTGGAGGACGCGCTCGGCATCCCCCAGGCCCAGGTTTCCAAGCAATTGGCGCGATTGCGGGACGAAAGGCTTGTCGATGCGAAGCGCGACGGACGCTCGGTCGTCTATTCGCTCGCCGACGAACGCGCCCGGCGCATCGTGCAGACGCTCTACGAGGAATTCTGCAGCGCCGAGTGCGACTAGAGCATCGTGCGCAAAAGTGGGTCCCGGTTTTGCGCAAAAAACGATGCGACAACAAAAACATAGAGCGGCGAAGCGATTCAACTTGAACGCGCGCCGCTCTAGCCCCTGGCGCTCGTTGCAGGGCGGTCTCACCTTTTTGGCGGGATCATTTGCGTTGATGCGTGTTCTCCCTCCCCTTGATGGGGAGGGTGGCCCGGCGATAGCCGGGTCGGGTGGGGTGGAGCCACAAGCGCCGGCGCTATTACCCCCACCCAGCCTCACGACGGACTTAGCAAGTGCTAGAGCATGCGTTCTGACGGAATCAGAACGCATGCTCTATCCCTTTGTGGTCGCATCCTTCGGACCTCAGATCGTGCCGCCGGCACGATCTGTCCCTT
>CAZKTH010000279.1:0-4576 GCA_964555575.1 uncultured Devosiaceae bacterium
TTCGAAAACGCGACCACTCAACAACCTGGAGCTTCCGTTCTGATGGAATCAGAACACATGCTCTAGCCGGCCACCTTCGAGAAGTCCGCCACAAGATGCATGGTGTCCCTGAGCCGGGCCAAGAGGTTGAGCCTGTTGGCGCGGACGGCCGCGTCGGGATCGTTGACCAGAACCTCGTCGAAAAAGGCGTCGACCGGTTCGCGCAAACTCGCCAGTTCCTCGATAGCCCCGGCATAGTCGTTGTCCGAGACATGGGTCGACACGTTCGAGGTTGTTTCCGCGATGACGGCGGCCAGCGCCTGTTCCTCGTCGAGGGTGAGAAGCGAAGTGTCGATGCTGCCGGAATAGGCGGTGTTGTCCTTCTTCTCCTCGGCGGCAAGGATATTGGCGCCGCGCTTGTAGCCGGCCAGAAGGCTCTGCCCCGCCTCGGTGCCGAGCAGTTCGCCGAGAGCGTTGACGCGACGGGTGATCTCGAGGACGTCGTCGCTACCCTCGGAAATGACCGCATCGACGAGGTCGTAGCGGGCGCCCTGGTCCCTGAGCATGACCTTCAGACGGTCGTGGAAGAAGGCCAAAAGATCGGGCTCGACCTTCAATGGAAAACTCAGCTCGTTCTCGACGATGATGCGGATGACGCCGAGGGCGGCGCGGCGCAGGGCATAAGGGTCGCGCGAGCCGGTCGGCTTTTCGTTTATCGACCAGAAGCCGGTCAATGTGTCGAGCTTGTCGGCGAGCGCCACGGCGATCGAGACCGGTGCGGTCGGCACGGCATCGGACGGGCCGAGCGGCTTGTAGTGCATTTCGAGCGCCTCGGCGATTTCCGGCTTTTCGCCCTGGGCCGTGGCGTAGTAGCGCCCCATCAGACCCTGCAGCTCGGGGAACTCGCCGACCATGCCGGTCGGCAGATCGGCCTTGGCGAGGCGGGCGGCGCGGCGGGCATCCTTCGGATCGGCGCCGACCAGCGGCGCGATCTCGGCCGCCAGCTTTTCCAGCCGTTCGACGCGCTCGAACTGGGTGCCGAGCTTGGCGTGGAACACCGATTCCCTGAGTTTTGCGACCCGGTCCTCGAGCCTTGTCGCCAGATCGGTCTTGTAGAAGAACAGGGCATCGCTCAAACGCGCATGGATGACGCGGGCATTGCCGGCGGTGATGGCGACGCCGCCATCTTCCGCTTCCAGGTTGGAGGTGAGGATGAAATGCGGCGCCAGCCTGCCGGTGCTGCTGTCGCGCAGGCAGAAGCATTTCTGGTTGGCGCGGATGGTGGCAATGATCACTTCCTCGGGCAGGTGCAAATATTCCGGATCGAAATCGCCCATCAGCACCACCGGATATTCGACCAGGCCGGCGACCTCGTGCAAAAGCCCCTCGTCCTCGATGACGCTCAGGCCGCGGGCGAAGGCGAGATGCTCAGCCTCGGATCTGATGATGTCGCGGCGGCGGGCCGGATCGAGCACGACCCTGGCCCTGTCGAGTGCCTGCACGTAATCATCGAACCGCCTGACCCTGATGGCGTCGGGCGCAAGGAAACGGTGGCCGAAGGTCACATCGCCGGCCTCGAGCCCGTCGACGGCGAAACCGACCACTTCCGGCTCTTCGTTCTCGGCGCCGAAGGTGGCGGTGATGGCCCTCAAGGGGCGGACCCAGTTGAGGCTGCCCGATCCCCAGCGCTGCGATTTCGCCCAGGGAAAGCCGGTGATCACCTGCGGCAGGATCGCTTCGAGAATATCGATGGCGGCGCGCCCCCTTTTCTCGATGACGGCGACATAGAACTCGCCCTTTTTCGGGTCGGATTCGATCTTGGCCTCATCGATCGAGGACAGCCCGGCGCCGCGCAGAAAGCCCTCGATGGCCTTGTCCGGCGCGCCGACGCGCGGCCCCCGCCTTTCCTCGCTTGTGTCGGGCGAGGCGGCTGGCAGGCCGGTGACGGTCAGCGCCAGCCTTCGGGGCGTTGCGAAACTGGCGGCGCTTTCATAGACAAGGCCGTTGTCGATGAGGGCGTCGGTGACGAGCTTTTTGAGGTCGTCGGCGGCCTTTTGCTGGAAGCGGGCGGGGATTTCTTCGGAAAAAAGTTCGAGAAGCAGTTCGGGCATGACGCGGCTCGTTCTTGAGAGGCGCGGCTTGCCTAACAGCCGCGAACATGAATGTCTATTGGCATGAGGCTTGGGACGAATTCGAGATGACGACGAACGAAAAGCCGCAGCTCCTTCGCGCGGCCGACAAGGAGACGGTCGCAGCTTTTCGCTTCTTGTCGGCGCGGTCGGGCGCGGCGATCCGGTGGCGCATCGGCGCGTGACGCTCTTGTGCCGGGCCGAAAGGATCAAACGGGAAACGCCGGATGGCGCGGATGCCCTTGCCCGCGCGCGCGCGTCGAACCCCAAGGCGAAACTCCATGTCGAACTGCCGGATTTCCTGCTGTTTGCGTTGAGGGGCGCGTGGGCGACCTATAATGGCGGCTTCGGCAAGGCCTACCGGCTGAGCGGAGACGAGTATTCCGCAGAATAGAGCGTTTTCAGGCGAAGTGGATACCGGTTCGCCGGTTCGAAAACGCGACCACTCGATAACCTGGAGCTTCCGTTCTGATGGTATCAGAACGGAAAATGCCCTAGATTTCCGGCCTCGGCTTGCCTCCCCCCTGCGGGGCGGGATTGAGGGTGGGGGTGTCGGCACAGGCACCTGTGGCTCCACCCCAGCCGACCCGGCTTCGCCGGGCCACCCCGGCAAGGGGAGGGAAGCGGGCCGAGACAGCCTACCAGCCGCCGCCGCCACCACCGCCGCCGCCGCCGCCGGAGGAACCGCCGCCGCCGCTGCCCGAGGACGAGGAGGAGGAAGGCTGGGCCGCGATCATCGCCGCGCTCATGCCCGTGGCGAAGGCCGCAATGTCGCGTCCCATCGATCCGCTTTTGAAATTGGAGCCGGTGTTCCACTGCGGATGATAGCCGGAGCCGTCATAATCGCCGACGGCGTTGCGCGCGAGGTCGTTCTCGAAGCGCTCCGTCCAGGGCTTTTCGACACCGAGGGCGACGGCGTAGGGCAGGATGGTCTCGAAGCGCGATATGGTCATTTCCGGCTCGCCGCGGAAATTGAGCCGCTCCTTCTCGGCGGTTTCGAGATACATCTTGAAGCCGTCGATCTTGTCCATCACCCGCCTTCCATCGACGGTCGGGGCCCGCATCAGGTAGCCGAACACGGTGGTCAGGACAACGATGGAAATGAGGGCGAAGATCGGCATGCCGATCGACAGCTCGCCGAACGCGGCATCCATTATCAGAAAGGCGCTGCCGCCAATATTGACGATGAAGAAGCCGATCCAGAACACCACGAAGATCCGCGTCACCCAGTTGCCCATCAGGATCGCGCCGAAGACGGAGAAGAACACGATCACGAACACGGAGGTGAAAATGGCGATGACGAGATAGACCGGATCGACCACGCCGGCCCAGAGCATCCACCCGAGTGCAGCGAGCGCGACCAGGATTGCCAGCGCGGTATAGCCGAAATTGTTGCTGAAATAGAGGTTCTTGCCGGTTCCCTTGGCCGCCTTGATGAAGGCGCTCATCTGCCTGGAAAGCTGTGGCCCGGTCCTCTTGTCGATGGTCAGGGTCCCCTCGCCGGCAAGATAGGACAAAAGCCCGTTTTCCTCGGGTGGCAGTCCGTCGGCCCTGGCATCGGTTGCAGTGATCGTGTTCTTCTTGCCGTCCTTGCCGAGCACCACGAGCCCCCTGACGGCGAGATCGATCAGGCCGGCGGTGAAGGCGATCCAGCCCGATTTCTTCCAGCCCATGCGATGGACGTAGTGGGCCAGGGCCGGAGAAAAACCCTCGGGTGGATGGAACAGCGGAATGATCGTCCCCTTGGTCGGATCGCGTCCCACCTTGAGCCAGGCCCAGAGATTGTACAAAAGGACAGCCAGCACCCCGAGACCTGGCACCAGAAGGGTCCGTCGGTCGGACAGGAAATCGAACGCCGCCGTCGTGGTGGAGGGGGGCGCGAGGATGCCCTTCTGGAAACTCGCCGAAATGGTCATGCCTTGATAGGCGCCGAGCGGACGGGTGGCGCGGAAGATCGCCTCGTTGGCCGCCGGCTTGGAGATTGCGACGGCCTGTTCGGTCGAGCCGGCGGCGCCGGTATAGCCCTGCAGATCGCTGATCACCGCACCTGCGGGCAGCGTCACCCTGGCGACGGCGCTTTCAATGGGGAAATCCCAATAGGGGCCAATGGCGTTGAAATACAGCTCGTCTTGATTGGCGAAGCGCCGCGCCATGCGAGTCATGGTGTAGCCGATGGTGTAGGTATAAACACCAGGCGACAGATTGGTGTCGGCGTCGCCGATGTAGATCCTCAGCCCGTTGGTTATTCCCTCGGTGTGATAGGGCGAATCCTGGCCATCACGCTTGATGGTGGTGATCGCCAGATCCGAATAAAGCTTGGAGCCATCCTTGTTGACCATCACCGTCGGGATGTCGCGATAGATGCCGTGGCGGATCTTGTTGTCTTCCGCCTGCACCTTGATGGTCTCGACCACCTTGACCGATCCGTCGGTCATCAGATTTATGTCCGACGCATAGGACTGGACAAC
>CAZKTH010000280.1:0-4573 GCA_964555575.1 uncultured Devosiaceae bacterium
CGCCTCAACCTCCCGGGCCAGAACCACTACCGGAGGCAGTCGCGAGGTGTCGAGGTGGGGGTTGGGAGTCTGGTCGGCAATTGTACGGCCATACTGTGACGATACAGCGTCGGTCATTGATCAATCCTGAGCAAAATAGAATGCTTATTAAATCCTTAATGTCCCAGCATCCCAAAGAATGAAGGATTTGTAAAGTTACTTATGTGTCTCTACGTGGCCCTGCGAGGTCGTACAGACCTGAACGCCGGAAGCGAGGCGCGCCGCCCTGAGTTCATGCAGCTTTGCAGTTCGCGGGCGTGCGGCAAGCCGGCGCCACGCCCTTCCGACATGGAACGCCGGACGGGTATTTCGGCCGGCGCGGCCTGGAGCGGCGGGCGAAAGGATGAGGTCGGTTTTTCGCAGGAAACGCCGCCACCACAAGAAGAGCGCGCAGGCGTTCTGATTCCGTCAAAACGCGGCGTGCACTATGTGTCGAGCAGATCGGGCTTGGCCACCAGAATGTCGCCGAAGGACTCGGCGAGTTGATGCAGCATCCTTTCGGGAATGACCTGTTTCGGCCCGCCGGCCGAGAGCACGCGGCGATGGATCGACGCCGCTTTTTCGACGGTCTCGATCAGGGCGAAGACCTTGTTCGGGCTTTCCTCCGAAATGAAGATGCCGTGATGGCTCCAGGAGATCACCCGGCTCCGCTCAAGTTCGACGAGCGAGGCCCTGGCGATCTCGACCGTGCCGGGCAGGAGCGGCGGCACCACCCTGACGCCATCCGGAAAGATGATGATGCATTCGGGCATCTTTTCCCACAGCACCCGGGTCAGCACCTCGCTGTCGAGCGGCTCGAGAAAGCTCAATGCGATGAACTCGGGCGGATGAGCGTGAAGGATCATCCGTTCCCGCCCGTTCGACACCCGCTTCCTGACCGCATGCGCCACGAGATGGGTGGCGAATTCCGAGGTCGGCTTGGCCCCGGACGAAAAGCCCCAGACCTGGCGCCAGGCAGTGCCTTTGTCGACGATCTGGACGATGCCGAAGACCTGGTTGGGATGGTCGAGCGCGTGCCGGAAGAACTGGCCCGAGCCGGTGACGAGAAAATATTCGCCATCGAGATCGGGCTCGTCGACGGGAATGGGATTGATCGGGCCGGGCTGCAGCTCGGGATAGAGGCGGGCCAGGATCCCTTCGATTTCCTGGGTCGGCAGGCGCCAGGAAAAATTGCCGCCATTGGCTTCGTTCCAGCCCATCTCCCAGCAGAGGTGCACGAAGGGGGCGGCTTCCTTGACGAAGGAAATCGGGTGGGCGAAGACGCTCATGATGTGTTCCTCAAGCTGCGGGGCAGGACCGCCAAACGCGGCGGCAATAGGGGGTTTGCTGCTCATATCCGGTGCCGAAACCGGACGCTAGAGCATCGTGCGCAAAAAGTGGGTCCCGGTTTTGCGCCAACCGAGGACCGACCCGAAGGGACAGATCGTGCCGGGGGCACGATCTGAGGTCCGAAGGATGCGACAACAAGAACATGGAGCGGCGAAGCGATTCTACTTGAACGCGCGCCGCTCTAGCCGCGGTTTGCGACCGAGGATTGATAGGCGGTGAGATCGCCGAGCAGCGCGGCGCCGGCGGGCACGCCCATGCGGTCGCAGAACTCGGCCCAGACGGCGGCGAAGGGCAGATCCTTGAATTCCTCGGTCAGCACCAGCCGCCCGGTGAAATCGAGTTGTTCCTCGATCCGCTTCAGGCGCTTTTGCGGCAGCAGCAGGGCCCTGAGCAGTGCCTTTTGCATGTTGCGGGTGCCGATCACCCAGGCGGCGGTGCGGGAAATGGTGGCGTCGAAGAAATCGAGCCCGATACGGGTGCGGTCGATGAGATCGGCGAAGACCAGTTCCTGCGCCATCATCAGGATGTCGTCGTTCAAAAGGATGACGTGATCGCTGTCCCAGCGCATCGGCCGCGATACGTGCAAGAGCAGTTCGTCGACCGACAGCGCCACCGAAGAAAGCTTGTCGGCGACGATTTCGGTCGGATGGAAATGTCCCATATCGAGACACAGGACGATGTTCCTTTTGATGGCATAGCCGAGATAGAATTCGTGGCTCCCCACGGTCATCGCCTCGACGCCGATGCCGAAGAGCTTGGATTCGACCGCATCGAGCATGTGCTTTTTGTCATGCGGTTCCGCGATCATCTCGTCGAGGGAAGCCTCGAGCCGCCGCCGTGCCGCCATGCGGTCGACCGGAATGTCCTTGGAGCCGTCCGGTATCCAGATATTGTTGACGCTGGGTGAGCCGAGCGCTTCCCCGATCCTTGCGGCGATCTCGCGGGTGCGGCGGCCATGCTCGATCCAGAAATCGCGGATGCCCTTGTCGGGATGGGCGAGCGTCAGATTGTCGTCGGCCTTTGCGTGGGCGAAAAAGGTCGGGTTGAAGTCGATGCCGATGCCAGTTTGTCTGGCCCAGTCGACCCAGGGCAGAAAATGCCGGTATTCGATCTCATCGCGGTCCGGCGTCTCCTCGGTGTCCATGTAGAAGGCATGAAGGTTGAGACGGTGCTTGCCGGGAATCTTCGAATAGGCAAAGTCGAGATCGGCGCGCAGTTCGGCCGGCGTACGGGCCCGGCCGGGATAATTGCCGGTGGCCTGGATGCCGCCGCCCGACGCACCGGACTTCTTCTCGAAACCGACCACGTCGTCGCCCTGCCAGCAATGGACGGAAATCGGGATGGTGGCGAGGCGGGAAAGAGCCGCTTCGGTGTCCACTTCCCATTCCGCGAAGACGTCGCGCGCCGTATCGTAGCCTGCCATCATACTCTCCCATATCGCCTTTGGACCGCGCTCGTTTTTTCCTATTCGCCGACCGGTTCCAAGGGCCTGTTTTGTCGCGGTTCCGCGCTAGCGCGTGAACGATTCCTTGTTGCCGGCATCGACATTGATGATGTTGCCGGTCGATTTCGCCGAAAGTTCGGAGGCCAGGAAATAGGCGGCTTCGGCGATGTCTTCGGGAAAGACCGAGCGCTTGAGCAGCGAGCGCTGGCGATACATTTCCTCCAGGCCTTCCTTGTCGGTCTTGTAGGTTGCGGCGCGCTGTTCGAGCCATTCGCCCTGCCAGATCTTCGAGCCCCTCAGGACCGCGTCCGGATTGACGACGTTCACCCTGATGCCGGCCTCCGCCCCTTCGAGGGCGAGGCAGCGCGCCAGATGGATCTCGGCCGCCTTGGCGGTGCAGTAGGCCGAGGCGTTGGGGCTGGCCGCCAGCCCGTTCTTGGAGGCGATGAAGACCACCGCCCCGCCCCTTTTCTGCACCCGCATGAGCCTGAACGCCTCGCGGCTGACCAGGAAATAGCCGGTCGACAGGATGTCCATGTTCCTGTTCCACAGCTCCAGCGAAGTCTGTTCGACCGGCGCGGAGGAGGCGATGCCGGCGTTGGAAACGAGAATGTCGATGCCGCCATATTCAGCGGCGATCCCGGCAAAGGCGCTGACGACGGCCGTCTCGTCGGTCACATCCATCCCGACCGTCCGTACCCTGTCCCTGCCATGCCGGCCGCGGAGCGTGTCCGAGACGGTCCGAAGACCCTCCTCGCTGATGTCGGCGAGCATGACGCAGGCGCCTTCGGAAAGATAGCGCTCGGCGATGGCGGTGCCGATGCCGCCGGCGCCGCCGGTGATCAGCGCCACCTTGCCGGCCAGGCTTTTCGGCCTGGGCATGCGCTGGAGCTTGGCCTCTTCCAGAAGCCAGTATTCGATATCGAAGGCTTCCTGTTCGGCAAGCCCGACATATTCGGAAACCGCCGAGGAATCGCGCATGACGTTGATGGCGTTGACATAGAACTCGCCGGAAATGCGCGCCGTCGCCTTGTCCTTGGCGAAGGTCAGCATGCCGACGCCGGGGACGAGATAGACGACGGCGTTGGGATCCCTGAGGGGCGGAGAGTTGTCGTGTCTGCAGCGTTCGTAATAAGCGGTGTATTCGGCCCGATAGGCGGCTATTTGCTCATTTAGTTTATCAAGCACTACGTCGAGGTTGTTGGTTTCAGGCATGAAATCGACGATAAGCGGTCGAATTTTTGTTCTGAGGAAATGGTCCGGGCAGGAGGTGCCGAGGGCGGCGAGCGCCGGCATGTCGCGAGCATTGACGAAATCGAGCACGGTGTTGCTGTCGTTGAAATGGCCGACCATGGGCTGCTTGCCCGAGATCAGGCCGCGAATTGCCGGCATCAGCCGCGCCGCGACGGCGCGTCGGGCGGCCGTGTCGAGGCTTTTGTGCACCGGGCCGCCGAAGGCGGGGGTGTCTTTGGTCTTTTCGGCGAACCAGTCGCTGGCACGCTGGATGATATCGAGTGTCAGCTCGTAGCATTCGCGTGCGTCGTCGGCCCAGGTGAAAAGCCCATGGCTTTCAAGCACGACGCCCTTGGCTTCGGGGTTGTCGCGGCAGAATTTTTCCAGCCACAGCCCCAGTTCGAAGCCCGGCCGTTTCCAGGGCAGCCAGCCGATTTCGTTGCCGTAAATCTCTTGTGTCAGCGCCCTCGAATTTTCGGACGCGGCAATGGCGATGACGGCATCGGGGTGCATGTGATCGACGTGTTT
>CAZKTH010000281.1:0-4571 GCA_964555575.1 uncultured Devosiaceae bacterium
GTCGACAGCGTCCGCAACCTGCCCGAGGGCACCGACGAGCCGATCGTCCGGCGCGGCGTCTGGAAGGACAAGGTGACCGAGGTGGTGATCTCGGGGCCGATCTCCCCCGACCAGCTCGGACAGATCGGTGACGAATTCGTCGCCACCCTCTACCGTGTCGGCATCACCCGCACCACCATCACCGGCGTTTTGGCGCCCGAGATCGATGTCACCGTGCCGGAGGTGGCTCGGGTGCGCAACGACCTCGCCCTCAAGGACGTGGCCGACGCCATCGCCTCCCAGGTCGCGACCCGGCCGGCCGGTGACGTCGCCGGCGGTGCCGCGCGTTTGCGGGCCGGCGAGGAGAACCGCAACGCCGACGACATCCGCAACATGGTCATCCGCATCAATGCCGATGGATCCCAGCTTTACGTCCGCAATGTCGCCACGGTTTCCGTCACCGGTGCCGATGCCGGCCGCGCCTATTATTTCAACGACCAGCCGGCCGTCCTGATCCGCGTCGACCGCACCGCCGAAGGCGATGCCATCCATATGGAGGAAACCGTCAGGCGCCTGGCCGCCGAAATGCAGCCGAGCCTGCCCGCCGGCACCGAGATCCGCCTGATCAACGCCCGCGCCCAGGACATCACCACCCAGCTCAACATCCTCCTGAACAACGGCCTGCAGGGCCTTGTCCTGGTGCTGGTAACGCTGTTCCTGTTCCTTTCCGCCCGCACCGCCTTCTGGGTGGCGATGGGCATTCCGGTCTCGATGCTCGCCGCTATCGGGGTGATGTATGCCTTCGGCTACACCCTCAACATGATGTCGCTGTTCGCACTCATCATCACCCTGGGCATCATCGTGGACGACGCCATTGTCGTTGCCGAACACGCCGACCACCGGGCAAGACGACTTGGAGAAAGTCCCGATCTGGCGCCGGTCAACGCCGTCAGGCGCATGCTCGCCCCGGTCTTTTCCTCGACGGCGACGACCATTCTCGCCTTCATCGCCCTGCTGTTCATCGGCGGCGCCTTCGGCCGGCTGATCAACGAAATCCCGGTCGTCGTCTCGGCGGTGCTCGTCGCCTCGCTGATCGAGAGCTTCCTGATCCTGCCCAACCACATGCGCCATTCGCTGATCGCCGGCAAAAAGGAGAGATGGTTCGACAAGCCGAGCGTCTGGTTCAATCGCGGCTTCGCCTATGCGACCGGGAAGGTCTTCGATCCCCTCATGCGGACGATCCTTGCCGGACGCTATGTGGTGGTGGCGGCCATGCTGCTGCTTTTGTCCCTTTCCGCCTCCGTCGTCATGCGTGGCGAGGTGCCCTGGTCCTTCTACACCGCGCCGGAAGCGGGATCGATCACCGGCAATTTCGCCTTCCTGCCCGGCGCCAGCCGCGACGACGCCCGCAACATGACGCGCGAACTGAACCGTGCCGTCGATGTCATCGCCAAGCGCTACCAGCAAGAAACCGGCGTCTATCCGGTGGTCCATGCCCTGACCCAGATCGGCGGCACCGCCGCCAAGGGCCTGCCGGGCCAGGAGACGATGGATCCCGACACGCTCGGCTCGATCGATATCGGTCTGGTCGAGGCCGACAAGCGCGATTTCTCGGCCCAGGACTTCGTCCGCCAACTCAACGCCGAGGTCGTGCGGCCCGCCGGCCTGGCCCTGATGAGCTTCCGCACCCAGGGCGCCGGTCCGGGTGGCGACAGCCTTGCGGTCAATTTCTACGGTCCCGACAGCTTCGCCCTCAAGGCCGCCGCCACCGACCTCGTCACCGCCCTCGGCGCCTATCCGGAAGTGACCGGGCTGCAGGACTCCCTGCCCTATGGCCGCGAGGACATGGTGCTCGAACTGACGCCGGAAGGTCGGGACCTCGGCTTCACGACCGACAGCGTCGGCGCCGAACTCTATTCCCGCCTCAACGGCATCACGGCCGCGACCTTCCCCGCCGGTACGCGTTCGACCGATGTCGTGGTCGGCCTGCCGCAATCCGAGCTCGGTTCGGGCTTTCTCGAGGATACGCTGATGCAGGCGCCGACCGGCGCCTGGGTGCCCCTGGGCGACATCGTCACCACAAGGTCCAGTGTCGCCTTCTCGACGGTCAACCGCGAGGACGGGCGGCGCCTGGTCACCGTTTCCGGCGCCCTGGCCGAAGGCAATCCGGAACGGGCGGCGGAAATCGGCGCGGCGCTGAGGAACGACATCCTTCCCGCCATCGCATCGAAATACAATGTCGACTGGAATCTCGGGGGCCTGGCCGTTCAGGAACAGGACTTCCTTTCCGAAGCGATGCTGGGATTCCTGTTGTGCATCCTCGGCATCTATTTGGTGCTCGGCTGGGTGTTCGGTTCCCTGTGGACCCCGCTCGTCGTCATGTCGGTCATCCCCTTCGGCCTGATCGGCGCCGTCTGGGGTCACATGCAGTTCGGCCTGGCCATGTCGCTGTTCACCATCATCGGCCTGATCGGCATGTCGGGCATCATCATCAACGACGCCATCGTGCTGGTGACGACCATCCAGGAATACGCCCGAACGAAACCGATCCTCGCCGCCGCCGTCGAGGGGGCCAAGGACCGGTTGCGGCCGATCATGCTGACCACCCTCACCACCGTGTTCGGCCTGGCGCCGCTGATGTATGAGGAAAGCCGGCAGTCGCTTTTCCTCAAGCCTACCGTGGTGACGCTGGTCTATGGTCTGTCGGTCGGCTTCTTCATCGTTCTGATGATGATCCCGTCGCTGATGGTCATCGGCAACGATTTCGCCCGCATGCTCAGAAGCCTCAGGCGCGTGCTCGTCGGGCATCGTTCCAAGCCCGGCATCCGCATCGGCGCGACCCTTTCGCTCGTCGCCATCCTTGCCGTCAACCTCGCCGTGCTCCTGCCCTGGATCGTGACCGGCAAACCCGTCGCGCCGCTGGCGCCCCTGGCCGGCAACCTGCCGGCGGGCGTGGTCTCGCTTGTCGCCTCGATCGCCATCAGCCTCATCATCGCGGCCGTCTTCGTGCTCGCCTCGATCCGGCCCCGGAATCCTTCCGGCGCCTAAGGCATCGTGCGCAAAAGTGGGTCCCGGTTTTGCGCAAAAAAACGATGCGACAACAAAAGCATAGAGCGGCGAAGCGATTCAACTTGAACGCGCGCCGCTCCGAAGCCGAAAGACGCCATGATGTCGGCGCGGCACCGGCCGGTCAGATATCTCATATTTCTCGCGCGAATGCTCATTTACGCCGTGATGCGGCAGATCGAAACTCGGCCCCGGGACAGAGCAAAAAGATTGAATCCGGCGCCTGAGTGCTGGATTCCCCGTTTCCGGGAGGAGTGGACAATGAAAATCGGCGTAAACACCTGGGTATGGACGTCGCCTTTCAGCACCAAGGAATTCGACCTCATTCCCAAGATCAAGCAGATGGGATTCGACATTCTCGAGGTCGCGCTCGACGACGCTTCGCTCATCGATACCAAGCTCTTGCGCAAGATGACCGAGGACAACGGTCTCGAGGTGACGGTGTGCGGCGCCTACGGGCCGACGCGCGACATTTCCAGCGACGATCCGGCGATCCGCGAAGGCGGCATGGCCTATGTCAGGGACAGCATCCGCTTCGCCGAAGAGGTGGGCAGCCATCTGTTTTCCGGTCCGATCTATTCGGCCGTCGGCAAGGCCCGCATGATCCCCGATGCGGAAAGAAGGCAGCAATGGGACTGGTGCGTCGCCAATCTCAGGGAACTCGGCAAGACCGCCAGCGATGCCGGCGTGACCATGGGCGTTGAGCCGCTCAACCGCTTCGAGACCGACATGATCACCCTGGCCGAGCACGCTCTCAGACTGATCGACGATGTCGGCCATCCGGCCTACAAGGTTCACATCGATACCTTCCACGCCAATATCGAGGAAAAGAGCATCCCGGATGCGATCCGCCTGGTCGGCAAGGGCCGGCTCGGCCATTTCCATGCCTGCGAGAACGATCGCGGCATTCCCGGCACCGGTCATCAGGACTGGGTCGGCATTCGCGATGCGCTCAAGGAAATCGACTATGATGGCCCGGTGGTCATCGAATCCTTCACCCCCGGTGCCGTCGAGATCGCCAAGGCCGCCGCGATCTGGCGACCGCTTGCCCCGTCCCAGGACGAACTGGCAAGCGGGGGCGTACGCTTCCTCCGTGAGCTGCTCGGCTGAGGCCGGGCACATAGCCGTAGGCAACGGCCCGAACTGACGTATACTATCCGCGTCCGTTCGGGCCGTTTCCTGTCGGCTCAACCGGTTTGTGATGCGCGAGGGAAAGCGATGGTCGACGAGAGGAACGTCGCGGTCATCGTTGAGACTTCAAACAGCTATGCCCGCGGCATCCTGCGCGGCATACACGAATATGCCCGCACCCGTCGCGGCTGGACCCTTTATCTCACCGAGCACGGCCGCCACGAGATCGATGAATCCTTCGCCGGCGACTGGAAGTTCGACGGGGTCATCGCCCGCATCGAAACCGACCGCACCGCACGCATCATCAAGGCCATGGACGTGCCCGTGGTCGATGTCAGCGCCGCCCGCCTGATCGAGGGCATCCCCTGGGTCGAGACCGACGACGAGGCGATCAC
>CAZKTH010000282.1:0-4548 GCA_964555575.1 uncultured Devosiaceae bacterium
CATGATAGGTGCGCGCCACCATCGGGGCGATGACCAGGGTGATGGCGAACATGAACAGGGTCATCAGACCGGCGGTACGGAAGGCGTTGAAATAGAGCCCGGCGCTTTCGGCGGCGACGAACAGTCCGATCAGGACGATGTCGATATTGAGCGCGGCGCTGTCGACCACGGTGCCGGCCAGAAACCAGCGGCTGGCGCGGCCGCGCGCCTTCCAGTAGTCGCGCAGGCCGACAAAGCTGAGGGCGGTGTCGAAGCCGAGCCGGTGCGCCGTGACCGATTGCAGCAAAAGGGCGAGGGCGAGCAGCACCGCGGCCAGCAGCAGCGCCTGCCAGCCGGTGAGCGAGATGCCGAGGACGAAAAAGCCGACAACGGCCAGTGGCAGGACGAGCCGCCACAGGATGTCGCGCGGGGCGAGGGCGGTCCAGACCGACCCCTGTGCCCTCAGGGCCGAGGAGGCGTATTCGGCCGCGCCCATGGGCAGGATGAGGGCGGCGGCGGCCATCAGATGGGCCTGGGCGCCGATATCGCCCTCGTGAAGCCCGTAAACGGCCGCAACCAGGAACAGCCCGACGACCAGGCCGCTGCCGGAAATCACGGTCAGGGCCCAGCCGGCGCGGACGTCGGTCCTTGCCGCTTCGGCGTCGCCGCGTTCGGTGTCCTCGGGCCAGAACCTGAGGATGGCGGTCTGCTGGCCCATGCCGGCGCCGATCGACAGGATGGTCGCCAGCGAGAAGCCGAAGGCGAACAGGCCGTAGCTGAGATTGCTCATCGTGCGCGAAAGCATGACGAACATCACATAGGTGAGGCCGGCCGTGGCGATCTTGATGAAAAGGGATGCCAGCGAACGCGTCAGGCCATGGTGCAAAAGCGCCTTCAGACCCATCGTCGTTTCGCTGTCCGCATGCGTCATGGTCACCTCTGCGCCCCAGGGGGAACATGCTTATGTGCATAAATCCCTCGCCAAGCCCTTAATCGCCGCCATGGAATGCAAGGATTCCGGCATTTTCGACCAAGTCGCCCGGTTCTTGCTTCCGCCATGCTTCCGGCTCCAAGCTTCCACAGACGCTTGAGCCTGCCGTGTTGGCGGACCGAAAAGAGTGTGGCAGGCTGATCTGGCAGTTGCGGGGGCCACGCATCGATGTCCGAGTCGTTTTCGTCGAACCGTGCGGCATTTGCCGCGCATGCGGAAATACTGGCAAACCAGGATCCTGGCTTTGCCCGCTTCTTCGCGCAAACCGTCGAAGCCACCGAGGGCGAGGATCTCGAGCCGCTGACGCCCGAGACCTTCGAAGCCATCCTCAGGCAGTCCTATCGGCATCTAGGCCAACGCGGCGAGGCGCCGCATTTCATCTCGATCTGGTCGCCGCAAAACGAGACGCTGACGCGGATCCAGATCGTCGACCTTCTGGTCGAGGACATGCCGTTTCTGGTCGATTCGGTGCTCGGCGCCTTGCGGAACGAGGGGATAGACGTCCGGCTCATCGCCCATCCGATCCTGCCCATCGATCCGGGCGAGGGGCAATGGCGCCTGCTCGATGCGCGGACCGAGCAAGACGCGCCGCATTACGAGAGCTTTCTGCACATCCATGTCGAACCGGTTGCCGACGAGGAGAAACTGGCGCGGCTCCTGTCCGAGCTCGATGCGGTCCTGACCGATGTCAGGCGGGTGGTCGAGGGCTGGCGGCCGATGCTCGAACGCCTCAGAACCCTGGTGCAGGACTATCGCAAGACCTCGGCCCAGGGCCGTCAGGCGGACCTCGCCGAGGCGCTGCATTTCCTCGCCTGGCTCGCCGACCACAATTTCACTTTCCTCGGCATGCGCGAATACCGGCTGACCGGCATCGGCGATGCCACCGAACTGACGCCGGTCGCGGGCTCAGGCCTCGGCATTCTTCAGGACCCGGCTTACACCTTTCTGAGATCGGGCGCCGACTATGTCGAGATGACGCCGCAGCATGTCGCCTTTTTGAGCCGTCCCGAACCGCTCATGGTCACCAAGGCCAATCGGCGCGCCCGCGTCCACCGGCGCGGCCACATGGACTATGTCGGCGCCAAGCTCTACGATTCGGAAGGCGGGCTGACCGGGGAACTGAGGATTCTGGGGCTGTTCACCTCGCAGTCGCAGCACCAGTCGCATGTCGAGATCCCCTTCATCCGCCGCAAGATCACGCTGGTGATGCGCCGGTCGGGGTTCGACCCGAAAAGCCATGCCGGCAAGGCGCTGATGTCGGCGCTCGACAATTATCCGCGCGACGAGCTGTTCCAGATTTCCGAAGCGGACCTGTTCGATTTCGCCTCGGAGATCGCCACCCTGGCCGACCGGCCGCGCATCAAGGTGCTGCCGCGCCTCGATCCGTTCGACAATTACGTCTCGATCCTCGTTTTCGTTCCGCGCGACCGCTATACCTCGGAAAGCCGGGCCGAGATCGGCGAACATCTGGCGGCGCGCTACAATGGCCGCGTCTCGGTCTACACGCCGTTCTTTCCCGAGGGCGAGCTGGTCCGCGTCCATTTCATCATCGGCCGTGCCGGCGGCGCGACGCCGCGTCCCGAGCGGGGCGCGCTCGAAGCCGAGGTCGCCGAGCTGTTGCGCTCTTTTGGCGACCGCATCGCCGATATCGCCGAGGATCCGGCCGCCATCACCTTCTGGAAGGAGGCGTTTCCGACCGGCTATCAGTCGCGCTACTCGCACGAGACGGCGCTCAGGGACATCGCCGTTTTGGAAACCCTCACCAGCGAGACCGCGCTGGCGGTCGGGCTCAATGCCGAGTCCGAACAAGGGGGTGAGCTCATCCTCAAATTCTATCACCAGAACACGCCGCTCGCCCTTTCCGAGCGGGTGCCGATGCTGGAGAATTTCGGCTTCGACGTCATCGATGAGACGACCTACACCCTGACGCCGAACAACCTGCCCAGGGTCTATCTGCACGACATGATCCTCAAGGTGCCCGAGGAGGTCGCATTCGACGCCAGATCCGAAGGCAGCCGGATCGAGGAAGCGATCCTCAATATCTGGAACAACACCGAGGAGAACGATCCTTTCAGCCAGCTGGTGCTGCGCGCCGGGCTGAGATCGTCCGAAACGGGAATCCTTCGCGCCTATGGCCGCTATCTGCGCCTGATCGGCCTGACCTTCTCGCGCAGCTATCTGGCGGCAACGCTCGGCCGTCATCCGGAAGTGGCGCGGGTGCTGATCGCCCTGTTCGCCGCCCGGCTCGATCCCGGCTTCACCGGAAACCGCGACGAGGCGGCGGAACGGTTCTCGGCCGATATCGATGCGCTGCTTGCCGGCGTCGCCTCGCTCGACGAGGACCGCATCATCCGTCACTACCGCAATCTCGTCCTGGAAACGACGCGGACCAATTACTTCCAGCGCGGCGAACAGGGCCAGAGGCGTCCGGCCCTGGCGCTCAAGCTCAATTCGCCCGGGATCGAGGGCATGCCCGCCCCCAGGCCGGCCAAGGAGATCTTCGTTTCCTCGCCACGGCTCGAAGGCGTGCATCTCAGGTTCGGCGACATCGCCCGCGGCGGCATCCGCTGGTCGGACCGGCCCGACGATTTCCGTACCGAGATTCTCGGCCTGGTCAAGGCGCAGCAGGTCAAGAACGCCATCATCGTGCCGGTCGGAGCCAAGGGCGGGTTCGTCCCGAGGCAGATCCCGGCCGGGGCCGATCGCGACGCGGTCGGGGCCGAAGGCCTTCAATGCTACCGGATCTTCATCGGGGCGCTTCTGGACCTGACCGACAATCTCGACGGCGATGTGCTCATACCGCCGCCGCTGGTGGTGCGGGCCGACAAGGGCGATCCCTATCTCGTCGTCGCCGCCGACAAGGGCACGGCGCGCTTTTCCGACACCGCCAACGACATCGCCAATGAGCGGCATTTCTGGCTCGGCGACGCCTTCGCCTCGGGCGGATCGGCCGGCTACGACCACAAGAAAATGGCGATCACGGCGCGCGGCGCCTGGGAATCGGTCAAGCGCCATTTCCGCGAGATGAACCGCGACATCGAAAACGAACCGATCAGCGTCATCGGGGTCGGCGACATGTCGGGCGACGTCTTCGGCAACGGCATGCTGCTGAGCCGGCATCTCAGACTCGTCGCCGCCTTCGATCATCGCGACATTTTCATCGATCCGGACCCCGATCCGGAAAAGAGCTTTGCCGAGCGCCAGCGCCTGTTCGACATGCCGCGCTCGAGCTGGCAGGACTACGACGGCTCGGCGATCTCGGCCGGCGGCGGCGTCTATTCGCGCGGGGCCAAGGCCATCGTCCTGTCGCCGGAAGTGCGGCAGGCCCTCGGTATCGAGGCCGTCTCGGTGACGCCGGCCGAGCTGATCCAGGCCGTGCTTTCGGCCGAGGTCGACCTGATCTGGTTCGGGGGCATCGGCACCTATATCCGGGCTCAGGGCGAATCCGATGCCGAAGTCGGCGACCGCAGCAATGACGCGGTGCGCATTGATGCCCGCCATGTCCGTGCCAGGGTGATCGGCGAGGGCGCCAATCTCGGCGTGACCCAGCGCGGCCGCATCGAATTCGCCATGAAGGG
>CAZKTH010000283.1:0-4546 GCA_964555575.1 uncultured Devosiaceae bacterium
AGGACATCCCCAACAAGCTGCAGGGCCTGAGTGCCGCCCACTGGTTCGGCACCGACCAGTACGGACGCGACGTCTTTTCCCAGATCCTTGTCGGCGCCCGCACCTCGATGGGGGTGGCGCTGGTGGCGGTGGGGCTCGGGATCGGTGCCGGCGTGCCGCTCGGGCTGTTCGCCGCTGCCATGCGCGGCTCGCTGATCGACGAGGTCGTCATGCGCGGCAACGATTTGATCTTCGCCTTCCCGGCGCTGCTGATCGCCATCCTCATCACCTCGGTCTTCGGTCCGGGCGCGATCAACGCCATGATCGCCATCGGCATTTTCAACATCCCGGTCTTCGCCCGACTTTCCCGCGCCGCCGCCCTGACCCTGTGGACACGCGAATTCATCCTTTCGGCCCGCGTCGCCGGCAAGGGCATGGCGCGCATCTCGCTCGAACACATCCTCCCGAACATCACCAACCTCCTGATCGTGCAGGGCACGATCCAGTTCTCGCTCGGCATCCTGGCCGAGGCGGCGCTCGCCTATGTCGGCCTCGGGGCGCAGCCGCCGATCCCGAGCTGGGGCAAGATGCTGGCCGACAGCCAGACGCTCATCGGCCTTGCCCCGCAACTCGCCATCATTCCCGGCCTTGCCATCGTTCTGACCGTGCTCGGTCTCAACCTGATGGGTGACGGCTTGCGCGATCTGCTCGATCCGCGCCTGAGACGGAGCCGGTCATGACGCTCCTCTCGATCAGCGGTCTCAACCTTTCCATCTCCGGCACGCCGATCCTCAAGGACATCGCGCTCGACGTCGAGGCCGGCGAGATCGTCGGCCTGATCGGCGAAAGCGGTTCGGGCAAGTCGATGACGGCGCTGTCGATCATGCATCTGATGCCGACGGGTTCGGTCAAGACCGGCTCGATCACCCTGGACGGCGTCGAACTGGTCGGCAAGCACGACCGCCAGATGTGCCTCATTCGCGGCATCGACATCGGCATGATCTTCCAGGAGCCGATGACGGCCCTCAACCCGCTCATGACCATCGGCGATCAGGTCGCCGAGACAGTGCGGATGCACAAGAAGGTCGGCCACGAGGAAGCGTTCAGGATCGCCCGCGACGCGCTCGAGCGGGTCGAACTGCCGATCGATCGCTTTCCGCTGTCACTTTATCCGCATGAACTCTCGGGTGGCCAGCGCCAGCGCGTCGGCATCGCCATGGCCATCGCGCTTCGACCACGCCTCCTGATCGCCGACGAACCGACCACGGCACTCGACGTGACGACCCAGGCCCAGATCCTCGATCTTCTGAGGCGCCTGGTCGAGGAGGACCAGATGGGCCTTCTGCTCATCACCCACGACCTCGCCGTCGTCGCCGGCCTGGCCCATCGCATTGCCATCATGCGCCGGGGCGAGATGGTCGAACATGGCGAAACCGGCGACGTCTTCCGTCACCTGCGCCATCCCTATACCCGCGCCCTGTTCGAGGCGTCGCGCCACCAGCCGGTGCGGCTCGCCCCCGAGATCGAGCCGGATGCGGTGCCGGTGCTCGATGTCCGCGGCGTGGTGCGCGATTATGCCAAGTCGCGCAAGAGCCTGTTCGGCCCGCGCCAGTATTTCCGCGCCGTCAACGAGGTCAGCTTCGTCATCCACAAGGGCGAGAATGTCGGCCTGGTCGGCGAGTCGGGCTGCGGCAAGTCGACCCTTTCCCGCGCCATCCTCGCTCTCGAGGCCATCCAGTCCGGACATATCCATATCGAGGGCGAACCGGTCGGCACCGGCAAGGGCGCCAGCCTTGCCGCCCGCCGCAAGATGCAGATCGTCTTCCAGGATCCCTATGGCTCGTTCAACCCGCGCCATCGCGTCGAAAGGCTGATCACCGAGCCCTTCCACCTGCTCGGCTCCGACGCGCCGGCCGGCAGGGACCGCGACAGGCGCATCGCCGAGGCGCTCGATAATGTCGGTCTCCTGGCTTCCGACGCCAACAAGTACATCCACGAATTCTCCGGCGGCCAGCGCCAGCGCATCGCCATCGCCCGCGCCCTGATCATCCATCCGGCCCTGATCGTTCTCGATGAGGCGGTTTCGGCCCTCGACGTCTCCATCAGGGCCCAGATCCTCGATCTTCTCGCCGATCTCTCCGACCGGCTGCAGCTTTCCTACCTGTTCATCTCGCACGATCTGACCGTGGTCCGTTCGATCACCGACCGTGTTCTGGTCATGAAGGCGGGTAAAATCGTCGAGGAAGGGGAGACCGAGGCGCTGTTTCAAAACCCGCAGCACCCCTACACCCAGCAACTGATCGCCGCCGCGCCGCATCTCGAACGGGCGCTGGCGGCCCGCGACATCATGGGAGACCGCAATGCTTGACCTCTGGTTCGATCCCGGCAAATGCTTCATCGGTGGGCAGTGGATGACGCCCCTCGGCGGCGACACGCTCGACCTCGAAAACCCCTCCGACGGCTCGACGATCTGTGCCATAGCGCGCGGAAAACGGGAGGACGTCGATGCCGCGGTAGCGGCAGCGCGCTCTGCGCTCGATAGCGACTGGGGCGCGCTGCCCGCCTTCGAACGCGGGCGCATCCTGGCAAAAATCGGCCGCATGGTCCTGGAGCGCGTCGACCAGCTTGCCGAGATGGAAGCCCTCGATGTCGGCAAGCCGCTGAAGCAGGCCCGCAACGACGCCGTCGCCCTGGCCCGCTACATGGAATTCTATGGCGGGGCGGCCGACAAGATCATGGGCGAGACCATCCCCTTCCTTGATGGCTATACCGTCTACACCCTGCGCGAGCCGCATGGCGTCACCGGCCACATCGTGCCGTGGAACTATCCGATGCAGATCATCGGCCGCTCGATCGGCGGCGCCCTCACCATGGGCAATGCCGTCGTTCTGAAGCCGGCCGAGGAAGCCTGCCTGACCGCGCTCGCCTTCGCCGCCATCTGCGACGAGGCCGGTCTGCCGAAAGGTGCGCTCAATGTCGTGCCGGGCCTGGGCGAGGAGGCGGGGGCGGCCCTTGCCAGCCACAAGCAAGTCAACCACATTTCCTTCACCGGCTCGGTCATGGTCGGGGCGCAGATCCAGCACGCCGCCGCCGCCAATATCGTGCCGGTCACCCTCGAACTCGGCGGCAAGTCGCCCCAGCTGGTTTTCGCCGACGCCGATCTCGACAGGGCCCTGCCGTTCCTGGTCAATGCCGGCATCCAGAATGCCGGCCAGACCTGTTCGGCTTCGTCGCGCATCCTTGTCGAGCGGGCGCGCTACGACGAGGTCGTCATCCGCATGGCCGAACGCTACGCGGCGCTCAGGGTCGGGCCGGCCGTGGCCGATCTCGATGTCGGGCCGCTGATCTCGGCGCGGCAGATGGAGATCGTCACCGGCTTTCTGGATCTGATCGACGACAGCATGATCGTCGGACGCGGCCGGATCGTCGATGATGTGCCTCAGGGCGGCCACTACCTGGCGCCGGCGCTGATTGCCGGTGTCTCCGGCGCGCACAGGCTGGCGCAGGAGGAAATCTTCGGCCCGGCCCAGGTGGTCATTCCCTTCGACAGCGAGGACGAAGCCGTCGCCATCGCCAACGGCACGCCCTACGGGCTCGTCGCGGGGTTGTGGACCGCCAACGGGTCCCGGCAGATGCGACTGGCCAAAAAGCTGCGCGCCGGCCAGGTCTTCATCAACAATTACGGTGCCGGCGGCGGCGTCGAACTGCCCTTCGGCGGGGTCGGCAAATCCGGCCACGGCCGCGAAAAGGGCTTGGAGGCGCTTTACGGCTTCTCGGTCCTCAAGACCGTCGCGGCGCACCATGGATAGGGAGTTCAGCCATGCGTCTTGAAGGAAAAACAGCCATCGTCACCGGCGGCGCCTCGGGGTTCGGGGCGGGTATCGCCCGCAAATTTGCCGCTGAGGGCGCACGCGTCATGGTCGCCGACATCAATGGCGAAGGTGCCGAAGCCGTCGCCGCCGAAATCGGCAGGGGCGCCTTCGGCCATCAGGTCGATGTCTCCAGGGACGACAGCGTCTCGAACATGGCCGCCAGGGCGATCATGGAATTCGGCAAGCTCGACATCCTGGTCAACAATGCCGGCGTCACCCATCTGCCGGCACCGCTCGACGCGGTTTCCGAGGCCGATTTCGACCGGGTGCTTTCGGTCAACGTCAAGTCGGTCTACCTGACCGCCCGGCACCTTGTGCCGCACATGAAGGCCAACAAGTCCGGCGCCATCCTCAACGTCGCCTCGACGGCCGCGGTCTCTCCGCGTCCGCGCCTTTGCTGGTACAACGCCTCCAAGGGCTGGATGGTCACCGCCACCAAGTCGATGGCGGTGGAACTGGCGCCCTTGGGCATCCGCGTCAACGCCATCAACCCGGTCGCCGGCGAGACGCCGCTTCTGAAGAGCTTCATGGGCGAGGACACGCCGGAAATCCGCGCCAAGTTCCTGTCGACCATTCCGATCGGCCGCTTTTCGACCCCCGGGGACATGGGCAATGCCGCCTGTTTCCTGTGCTCGGACGAGGCCTCGATGATCACCGGCGTCGCCATGGAAGTCGACGGCGGCCGATGCATCTAG
>CAZKTH010000284.1:0-4533 GCA_964555575.1 uncultured Devosiaceae bacterium
CTGGCCCGGGAACAGCCAGCCATCGCGATGGAGCACGCCCTGGCGATGTCCGTCCTGCCACCACTGGCGCAACAGGGTGAGCAGATCGGGCGACAGCATGGCATTGCGATACCGTCCACCCTTGCCGCGCTCGACCCGGATGAGCATGCGTTCGCTGTCGACATCGCGCACCTTGAGCATCGCGACCTCGCCCACGCGCAATCCGGCGCTGTAGGCGACCGACAGTGCCGCCTGGTGCTTGAGGCAGGTCGTTGCATTGAGCAGGCGCCCGACCTCGTCGCGGCTCAACACGACCGGCAGGTTGCGGGGCCGGTTTACCCGAACCAGCCGGCGCGCCAGGTCCGGCCGGTCGAGCGTCTGGGTGAACAGGAAGCGCAGCGCCGACACGATGCTGTTCATGGTCGGCACCGGAACCCCGGCTTCGCTCTGCTCGATCTGGAACCGGCGAATATCTTCCGCCGTCGCTGTCTCCGGTGATCGGCCCAGAAAGGTCGCGAAGCGCCCGATATCGCGGATGTAGTTGCGCTGTGTCGCCATCGAGAAGTGGCGCATGTTCATGTCGTCGATCAGCCGCTGGCGCAGCGGGCTGACATGGGTATCGGGAATGGGCGTGGTCATCGGTCGGCTCCTTTGTTGAAGAAGCCGAAAGCGTCCGTCCGAACCGGACCGCACTCAATCAAGCCGTGACGTCAGATCCTTTGCCGATACTCCGCCGCACACACCCCTCCCGCGCAGCGGGTTCGTTGTGTGCCCAGCATGTTCAACCGCCTGGGGGTGAAAGTCCCCTGGCCAACCTGATGGAGGTGAAGGCTCCCCTGATCGAGCAGTGTGTAGGGGTGGGCGACGAGGGCATAATCGAGGTCGAGCGCGTTGACAAACAGGTCGAGTTCGGGCGTGAGATTGAAACCCATGCCGACCGCCCTGACCATGCCGGCCGCCTTGATCTCGGCCAGTGCCCTGGCACCCGAATCCAGCAGGGCGCGCCGGTGCCCGTCGAAGGCATCTCCTAGAAAACCACTGTCGAGGTCGTGAATGGCGATGCCGTCGACCGTTTCGATGCCGAGCCGCTGCAGCGCCTGGTCGAACGAGCGCATGATGCCGTCATAGGAATAATCGAACGCGACATCGAAATTGAGCCCACCCACCCAGGGACTGCGGTCGAAACCAGCCGGATTCGCCGGACGATGCAGGGTTCGTCCGACCTTGGTGGTCAGGACGTAGTCGGCCCGCTGTTTGCCGCGCAGGAAGGTGCCGAGACGATGCTCGGCCAGGCCGCGTCCATACCAGCCGGCGGTGTCGAAAGAGCGCACGCCGCCGTTCCATGCGGCGGCCAGTATCGCTTGTGCAACCTCTTCGGGCACGAAACTGCGTAGTTCGCCGAGCGGACCGGTACCGAGGGAAAAAGGCGGCACGACGAGATCGGAACGCCCGACCGGGGAGAGCTGTACGGTCGTGGCGTCATTGGTGGCAGGAGGCATGGATCATCTTTCGCGAGACGCTGCAAAATCAGGCAAAGGCAAGCTGCACCTTGGTGGAACGCCGTTTGTCCGCAGCCAGTTCGAAGGCCGCGACGGCATCATCGGCGGGCAGTGTCGCCGTCACCAGCGCGCCGACTTCGAGCCGGCCGGCTTCGAGGTGGAAAAGCGCGTCCTCGAACTCGGCATCGAAGCGGAAGCTGCCGCGCATCTCGATTTCGGGCCCGATCAGTGATGAAACCTGGATCGAGGCGAGCGCCCCCTGCCCGATCAGGACGCTGATGCCCATGGGGGCCAGTTCCGCCAGGGCGCCGAGAAGTGCCGGCGCACTGCCGGCGGCCTCGAAATGCACGTCGAACCTGCCGTTGGCGGCAGCTTCTTTGGCAAGCGCGTCTTCCGATTTGCCGACATCGACGACGCGATCGGCGCCAAGCCGCATGGCCATGTCGCGTGCCGGCGCGATGACGTCCGTCACGGTCACCGAATGCGCGCCTTTCATCTTCGCCACGGCCGCCATCAGACAGCCGATCGGCCCCGCACCGGTGACGAGCACGTTCTTCCCGTCGAGGTCCCCGGCCCGGCTCGCGGCATGAAGGCAGACCGCGAGCGGTTCGGCCAGCGCCGCCTCGGCGAAGCTGACGCCATCGCTGATCGGCACGGCCTGTTGGGCGCTGCACACCAGATAGTCCCTGAACCCACCATCGACGTGCGGCCAGGGCATGGCGCTGCCGTAAAAGCGCATGTTCCGGCAATGGTTGCGCATACCCGTGCGGCAGGCCTCGCAGGTGCCGCACGGCATGCTCGGATTGACCGCGACGCGCTGGCCGACGGCGAGACCGGCGACCCCCGCCCCAACGGCCGTGACGACACCGGATATCTCGTGACCCAGCACCATCGGTGCCTTGAGGCGCACTGCGCCGAAGCCGCCGTTGAGATAGTAGTGAAGGTCGGAACCGCAGATGCCGCCGACATGCACCTGAACCATGACCGTGCCTGGCGCGAGACGGGCTTCGCGCTGTTCGATTGCGATCCGGCGCGGGGCATGAACGACGATGGCCCGACCGGACGCCGCCGCCTGAAAATGATCCGAGTGCGTTTCCATGACGCGCCATTCCCATCATCGAGTTCGTGTTCCACGCAGTGCGCGCGGTCTCGTCGGCAAGATAGCGGCATTGCCTCGCACCGAAAAGTGTTTTATGCGATTAATCAGATAAATTAGTGGGATGCATGATCGGCATGTGTTGCGCGCTCATGTCAGGGAGACCGAATTGGACGTCACGTTCGATTTTCGCGGCAAGACGGCCCTGATCACCGGCTCGACGGCCGGTATCGGACTGGAACTGGCAAAGGCGCTTGGTAGCGCCGGAGCCCGGGTGATCGTGAACGGCCGGACGAACGCGCGCGTTGACGAACGCGCGCGTTCAGGCCGCCCGCATCGAACTGGAAGCGAACGGAATCGCCGCCGGTTCGGCGGTCTTCGACGTCTCGTCCACGACATCGGTTGCCTCCGCCTTCGCCGATTGCGCCGACCTGCAAGGCCCCATCGACATTCTTGTCAACAATGCCGGCATCCAGCGGCGCGGGCCGCTCGAAAACTTCGACCCGGAAACCTTCGAGACGGTGATCGACACCAACCTCACCTCCGCCTTCCGCGTCGCGCAGAAAGCCGCCACCGGGATGATCGCGCGCCGGCGCGGCAGTATCGTCAACATCTGCTCGGTGCAGTCGTCTTTGGCGCGTCCGTCCATCGCGGCCTACACGGCCGCCAAGGGTGGACTGGCCATGCTGACCAAGGCCATGGCCACCGAGTGGGGGAAATACGGCATCCGCGTCAACGGCCTGGCGCCGGGCTATTTCGACACCGAACTGAACAGGGCACTGGTCACGAATGCCGAATTCTCCACCTGGATCGAGGCGCATACGCCTCTTGGGCGTTGGGGCCGGATCGAGGAATTGCGCGGGCCGGCGCTGTTTCTGTGTTCGGACGCGGCCAGCTTCGTCAGCGGGCACATCCTGTATGTCGACGGCGGCATCACGAGCTGTCTGTAATTGAACACGAAGGATGCTAGTTTCATCGAAAGCCGATCAATCAGACAAAAGACGGACTCATGATCACGGACAAGGGTTCCAGCCTGACCTTCAGCCTTGCGCAGCAACTGGGCCGCCAGATCGTTGCGGGCCAGTATCCGCCGGGCGCCACGCTGCCCAATGAAGCGCAAATCTCGTCCGAGCTGTCGGTCGGGCGAACGGCGGTCCGCGAAGCGGTGAAGATGCTGTCGGCGAAGGGACTGGTCGAAACCCGGCCGCGTCGTGGCACGCAGATTCTGCCTTATCGGGACTGGAACTATTTCGACAGGGACGTGCTGTCCTGGCTTCGCGAGGAGGATCCCGATCCGGCGACCATCATCGAATTGCTGCAATTGCGCCTCGGAGTCGAACCGCTGGCGGCCGAACTCGCCGCAACGTATGCAACGGACGAGGAGGTTGTGGCGATCGGGAACGGCCTCGAGCGCATGCGCATCGCCGGCGAAGGACGGACCGATCCGGTGGCTGCCGATGCCATGTTCCACGAAGCCATCATCGCGGCGACCCATAATCGCTTCTTCCAACCCTTTGGCGCTCTCGTCCGTACCGCCCTTTCTATAACGGCACCGACCACGAACATGATCTTCGGCCATTCCGTCGGCGATCTCGAAGCTCACAAGGGCGTCTTCGACAGCATCGCGGCGCGGGACCCGGCCGAGGCGCACCGGCGCATGCGTGCCATGCTGCAGGAGGTCTGCGACAAGGTTGCCGCCTGGCACGGCGGCAAGCGCGTCGGCGGAAAACGCGAGGCCGGCCGGCACTGAACGGAACGAACGTCGTAGCGCAGACCAAGGTGGACGTCGCCGTCGTCGAGGTGCCCCTCAATGCTCCCGAACCGCTCGCAAGCATTGCGAAGCTAGTGCGGCGGTTCGGCGATTGCGCGATCACCGGCGCGAGCACGATTCTGACAACGGATGCAGTGAATGCCGTCGCCGCGGTTGGCGCCAGACCGATCGTCTCCGCCGAATGCAAT
>CAZKTH010000285.1:0-4529 GCA_964555575.1 uncultured Devosiaceae bacterium
CTCCACCCCACCCGACCCGGCTGCGCCGGGCCACCCTCCCCATCAAGGGGAGGGAGAACGTGCGTAGCAACCGCTAACGAAGCGATATTGTGAAGGAGTCTTTCGCTGAACGAGCTTGATGCTATTCGCAAGTTCAGCCTGCCCTGGTGGGCCTGGTCGGGGCTGACGGCTGTCACCGTCACCATCCTCGGCGGCGTTTTCGCCCTCTGGTGCATCTTCGCCGAAGTGACCGCCGATCTGCCCTCCGTTCCGGTTCTGGACAAGCTCGCGGTCTCGACCCTTGTCGTCGACCGCAACGACAGGCTCTTGCGGCCCTTCACCACGCCGGAAGGGCGCTGGCGGCTGCCGGTCGGGATCGACAAGGTCGACAGGCATTTCCTCGAGATGCTGATCGCCTACGAGGACAAGAATTTCTATGTCCATCAGGGCATCGACTGGCCGGCAATGCTCAGGGCCGGGCTGCAGTTCATCGGCGCCGGCGGCCATATCGTTTCGGGTGGCTCGACCCTGACCATGCAGGTCGCCCGCCTGATCGACGAGACCCCGACCCACAATTTCGCTGCCAAGCTGAGGCAGATGTCCTTTGCGGGAATCCTCGAAAGCAGGCTGAACAAACAGGATATCCTCACCCTTTATCTCACCCTTGCCCCCTATGGCGGCAATATCGAAGGGGTGCGGGCGGCGAGCCTTTCCTATTTCGGCAAGGAACCGGCACGGCTGACGACCGCCGAGGCGGCGCTTTTGGTGGCGCTGCCGCAATCGCCGGAAGTGCGGCGGCCGGACCGCGATCCGGCGGCGGCCAAGGCGGCGCGCGACCGCGTGCTCGACCGGCTGGTCGGAGCCGGCATGCTCGATCAAGAGGAAGCGGCGGCGGCCAAGAGCGAACCGATCCCCGAAGCCCGCCGCGACTTTCCGATCTTTGCACCGCATCTGGCGCGCCAGGCCGTCCTCAACCATCCCGGTGCCCGTGAGGTCAAGCTGACGGTCGATCTGCCCCTGCAGGCGAGCCTTGAAAAGCTCGCCGCCGCCCGCGCCGCCGAGATCGGACCCAATGTGTCGGTCGGCATTCTCGTCGCCGACCAGCAGAGCGGTCAGGTGCTGGCTTCGGTCGGCTCGGCCGGGCTGTTCGCCGATCAAAGCGACGGCCATGTCGACATGACGCGGGCCGAACGTTCGCCCGGCTCGACGCTGAAACCGCTGATCTACGGCCTTGCCTTCGAACTGGGGCTGGCGCATCCGGAAAGCCTGATCACCGACCGGCCGACCGGCTTTTCCGGCTATGTGCCGGTCAATTTCGACGGGCTCAACCGCGGCACCGTCACGGTGCGGCAGGCGTTGACGATGTCATTGAACATCCCGGCGGTGCTGGCGCTCGACGCCGTCGGGCCGGCTCGGCTGCTGGCGCGGCTCAGGCGCGCCAATGTCATGCCGGTCCTTCCCGACGACAGCACCCCGGGCCTTGCCATCGGCCTTGGCGGCGTCGGCGTAAGTCTGCGCGATCTCGTCTCACTCTATGGCGCCATCGCCCGCGGCGGCACGCCGATGGACCTCGTCGACGGGGCCAATCCCGCCCCGCTGCCAATGGGTCCACGCCCCGAAGTCATCGATGAACTCGCCGCCTGGTATGTCGCCGACATCCTGGCCGACGTTGCCCCGCCGACCAATGGCGCCACCGGCCGCATCGCCTACAAGACCGGCACCTCCTACGGCTATCGCGACGCCTGGGCGATCGGCTTCGACGGCAAGACCGTCATCGGCGTCTGGGTCGGACGGCCGGACGGCGCCTCGGTGCCCGGCATGACCGGGCTCGGCGCCGCCGCGCCGCTGCTGTTCGAAAGCTTCGATCGGCTCGGCGCCCCGACCGTACCGCTCAAGGGGCCGCCGCAAGGCGTCATCCTTGCCGCCAATGCGCAACTGCCGGCGCCGCTCAGGCATTTCCGCCATCCCGACGCGGCGCTCGTCGCCAGGAGCCCGGCCCCCGAGATCACCTTCCCCGCCAATGGCGTCGAAGTCGATCTCGGCCTTGATGCGGGAGAGGAAGGCAGGCTCACCGTCAAGGTGCGCAACGGCGTGCCGCCCTTCACCTATTTCGTCAACGGCGCGCCGTTCGCCCGCTCCGATTTCGCCCGCCAGACAAGCCTGACGCCGGACGGGCCGGGTTTCCTCACCCTCTCGGTGGTCGACGCGCGCGGACAGTCGGACATGGTCAAGGTGCTTTTGCGCTAGAGCGGCGCGACGCCGATGCGGCCCTACTCGGCGTTGACCCGCACGAAACGGCCGTCGGCCTGTTCGACCATCTTGCTGGTCGCCACCTTGGCGAGCATCGCCTCGCTGGCCGCGATCAGTTCGTTGGCCGGCCTGAGATCGCCCTGGCCGGCATTTTCGGTCGACAGCACCGAGGCTTTCAGAAGCTTGGCATAGGGATGCTGCGGCGCTTCGAGCACCGGCCGCGCCGGACCCATTTCCACCACCCTGCCCTTCTGCATGATGATGATGCGGTCCGAGATGTAATAGGCCGTGGCCAGATCGTGGGTGATGTAGACGACGTGCACGCCGAAATCGTCGCGCAGCGCTTTCAACAGATTGACGATGGCCATGCGCAGCGAAGCATCGACCATCGACACCGGTTCGTCGGCAATCAGCACGTCCGGATCGCAGACAAGGGCGCGGGCAATGGCGCAACGCTGCAGCTGGCCGCCCGACAATTCGTGCGGATAGCGCCCCTTCACCTCGGCAAGAGTGAGGCCGACCTTGACCAGCGCTTCGTCCATGGCCTTCTCGACCTCGGCCTTGCTGCCAAGCTGGCGGAAGACGGTCGCTGTCGATTCGAGATAGCGATCGACGCGCTTCAAGGGATTGAACGCCTCGAAGGGGTTCTGGAACACAGGCTGGACCTTGGCCATGAAGGCACGCCGTTCCTTGCCACCCAAACGGGCTGGTATCGGCTGCCCCTCGAACCGGATGCTGCCTTGCGAGGGAGCGTCGAGCCCGAGGATCATGCGGGCCAGCGTCGTCTTGCCGGAGCCGGATTCCCCGATGATGGTGAAGATTTCCGGACGCTCCTTTTCGAGGACGAAATTGGCATCGACGACGGCGTCGGTGAAATCGCGCGCCAGGATGCCGCCCATCGGGAAGCGCCGGTAAACGTGATCGACTTCCAATAGCGCAGTCATGCTTCGGTCCTCTCCTGCCTGAGAGGCATATCCGCATCGAGTACCGGACGCACGTCTTCGGTGCGCCAGCATGCCGACCGGTGCTCCTCGCCGATGGTGACCAGGGGCGGCACTTCGGACTTGCACTTCTCGATGGCGAGCGGGCAACGCGGATGAAAGCGGCACCCGGTCGGAGGATCGGAAAGATTGGGCGGGCGCCCTTCGAGAGCCGGGCGCTGCCGCATGTCGCCGATCCGCGGCAGGCTGGCGACCAGATGCGCGGTATAGGGATGCTTGGGCTTGGTGAACAGGTCGCGGGTCCGTGCTTCCTCGACCAGGCGCCCGGCATAGATGATGCCGACGCGGTCGGTGATGTTGGCGTGCACGGCCATGTCGTGGGTGACGAAAACCAGCGAGGACTTGATCTCCTGCTGGATGTTTCTGAGGAGCGCCAGCACGTCCTTTTGCACCACGACGTCCAGGGCGGTCGTCGGCTCGTCGGCGATGATGAATTCGGGATGGCAGACCGTCGCCAGGCCAATGGTGACGCGTTGGCGCATGCCGCCCGACAATTCGTGCGGATAGGCCCTGAGAACCGTCGGCGACAGCTTGAGATGCGCCAGGTGATCCTTGACCCGGTTCCAGAACGGCGCACCGGAAAGCCCGAGGGGACGCTCGGCAAAATCGACGAAGCTTTTTTCGACGCGCCGCACCGGATTGAGCACGCTCATCGAACCCTGCATGATGTAGCTCAGATGCTTCCAGCGGACATCCTTGAGCATGTTCTCGTCGGCTGTGGTCGGATCGACCTGCTGCCCGTTGAAATTGTACAAGACACTGCCGCCCACCACCTGCATGGGCGGCCGGATGGCGGCGGCCAGCACCTTGATCAGGCTGGTCTTGCCGCTCGAACTCTCGCCGGCAATGCCGTAGATCTCGTTCTGCTTGATCGACATGGTGATGTCGTCTACGGCCCGCACCTCGCGCGAGATGCCGTAGTAATTCATCAGGTAATAGGCCTTGAGCCCGTCAACCGTAAGGATATCGGTCATGATGCCCCCATGCGCCGCAGGCGGCTGCGCGGATCGATATATTCGTTCATCGACACCGAGAGCAGGAACAAGCCAATGAACAGCATCACCACGAGCACGACGGGAATGGCGATCCACCACCAGACCCCGACCACCAGGGCCGAATGGTTGTTGGCCCAGAACAGCGTCGTGCCGACGGTCGGAATAGTGATGTTGGTGAAGCCGAGCACGGCCAGCGTGACCTCGAGGCCGATCGACCAGATCATGTTGGCCATCGCCGTGGCGAAAATGATCGGCATCACGTAGGGCAGATGCTCCTGGAACATGATCTTGACCGGCGACATGC
>CAZKTH010000286.1:0-4516 GCA_964555575.1 uncultured Devosiaceae bacterium
GCATGGCGGCGGCGCTATCGCCGTCGATATTGCCGAAATTGCCCTGGCCGTCGACCAGCGGATATCTGAGGGCGAAATCCTGGGCGAGACGGACCAGGGCGTCATAGATCGACTGCTCGCCATGGGGATGGAACTTGCCGATGACGTCGCCGACGACGCGGGCCGATTTCTTGTAGCCCTGGCCGGGATCGAGGCGCAGCAGCCGCATGGCGTGGAGAATCCGCCGGTGCACCGGCTTCAGCCCGTCGCGGGCATCGGGCAGCGCCCGCTGGGTGATGGTCGAGAGGGCATAGCTCAGATAGCGCTCTTCGAGCGCCTCCCTGAGATCGACGATGCGGGTTTCGTCTTCTCCCGGATCGATGAGATCGGTCATCGGAATTTCCGTCAGTTGATTCGGGCGCGATTATAGCCCGATGAGAGTTTCAACAAGTGCTTCACGCATGGCCGGCGGGGCAATCTGGCGCGGTCCCCACACATGTTCGTGAAGAAAATGGCCGGTCAGGCGGAAGGCGAGGGCGATATCGGCGGCCGAGGCCTCGCCTTCGCCGACCAGAAAGCCGGGCAATGCCAGCAACCGGTCGGCATACTCCCCTGCCCCTTGTCGCGTCACCGCCCGGCCCGAGCGCGGCGAGACAAAGCACAGGCCCTCGCTTTCGCCGGTGACGGCGCAGGAGGAAAGATCGAGCCCGAAGCCGAGATCGTCGAGCAGCAACAACTCGAACCGCGCCAGGGCGGCGCCGAGCACCACGCCTTCCCCCTCGTCATCGAGCAGCGCCAGCGCATCGCGCAGCCGGGCATTATGCGGGTCGCGTTCGGGCAGCAGCCGCAGATGGTCGGCCACGAGCCCGAAAGCATAAAGGCGGGTCTTGTCCTCGATCAGGCGGGCGGCGCGGGCAGTCATAAGATCGACGGAAAACAGGCCGAGGTGATCCTCGAGCCGGGCCCGCCAGTTGAGCGCCACCGAATTGCCCGGCTGCAGCACCGCCGCCTGCTTGCGCGAGCGGCCGCCACGCACCAGGCCGAGGCAGCGCCCGTGATCGACCACCATCGCCTCGAGGATGATGCTGGTCTCCCCGTGGCGCCTAACGCCGATGATGAGGCCGTCAGCATTCCATTGCATGAGCCAAGACCTTATCGAAAAAAACCTGTTGCTGGAAACGGCCAACTATTCCCGCACCCGCACGAACCATTGCAAGCGAGTGACAAAGTCGGCGGCAAATGTCAAAAATGAAATATACAAAGAACATAAAATTAAAAAAGGACTATGCCTCACATGTCGCGTCTTTTTGTGATGAAATCCGCCCCTTATCTAACTTTCCCACTTACCAGTTCACGCCACGCGATCGGTGCCAGATGACAGGACAGTACAATCCTGGCAAAATCAACAATTGCGAGAATAACAATTTACTTGCAGATAACCTTCTTCGCTGCCGAAAATCGCCACCATCAACAATACCAGTCACGGACAAGTAATTTACCTCGCCGGGAACTCCAGCCCCATTTCCTGATAGTGCTCCGCCTTCTCGGCCCAGTTCTGCCTGACCTTGACGAACAGGAACAGGTGCACGGGCGTCTCGAACATCTCGGAAAGGTCCTTGCGCGCCTCGGAACCGATTGCCTTGATGGTCTGGCCGCCCTTGCCGAGAACGATCTTCCTGTGGCTTTCGCGGCTGACGTAGATCACCTGGTCGATGCGGAAGGAGCCGTCCTTCTGCACCTGGAACCGTTCGGTCTCGACCGTGGTGTTGTAGGGGATCTCGTCATGCACCCGGATGAACAGCTTCTCGCGCGTCGCCTCGGCCGCGGTCAGCGCCTGGGTCAGGTCGGAAAGCTGGTCCTCGGGGAAATGCCAGGGACCGACCGGTGCCAGTTCGTGGCAGGTCCTGATGAAATCGGCGACCCCCTCGCCGCTCGCGGCGCAGACCATGAAGGTCTCGACGAACGCTATCCTCTCATTGAGCGCCTTGGCCAGTTCGAGAATATCCTGGGGCAGCTTGCGGTCGATCTTGTTGATGACCAGGATCTTCGGTCCGGGCACGTTCTCGAGCCCCTTGATCGCCGCCTCGTTGTCGGGATTGAGGCCCTTGACCGCGTCGATGACCAGAACAACGAAATCGGCATCGTTCGCCGCGTTCCAGGCGGCATCGACCATGGCGCGGTCGAGCCTTCGACTGGCCGTGAAGATGCCGGGCGTGTCGATGAAGACGAGCTGGCTGTTGCCGGTCGTCACCACGCCGCGGATCTGGCTGCGCGTCGTCTGGGCCTTGTGGGTGACGATCGACACCTTGGCGCCGACCAGAGTGTTCAGAAGGGTCGACTTGCCGGAATTGGGGGCGCCGACCAGGGCGAAAAAACCGCAACGCGTTGGCGTTAGTTCGGTCATTGGGTGCCTCGCCATATGTTTTCGCGGATGAGAAACGTTTCGGCCGCCTGGTGCTCGGCGAGCTTTTTGGACGGGCCGTCCGCCTGGGCCGGGGCGAAGCCGGCAATCCTGACGGCGATGACGAAACTGGGGGCGTGGTCGGGGCCGCTGCGCTCCAGCTCCTCATAGAAGGGTGGCTCGAGGCCACGGCCCTGGGCCCATTCCTGCAGCGCCGTCTTGGCATCGGCACGACGGGTGGTCGAAGGATCGATGCGCGTGCCGAATTCGCTGGCGACGAACCGGGCCGCCGCTTCGAAGCCGGCATCGAGATAGACCGCGCCGATCAGGGCCTCGGCGACGTCGGCGAGAATGGCGGCCTTGTCGGCGCCGCCGGTGCGCGCTTCCGCCTCGCCGAGGCGAAGATAGGCCCCGACCCCGATGTCGCGGGCGACTTCGGCACAGGTCTCCTTGCGCACCAGGGCATTGAGGGCGCGCGACAGCTCGCCTTCATTGGCGCCGGGCAGGCGTTTGTGCAGCAGGTCGGCGACCACGAGCCCGAGCACGCGGTCACCGAGGAACTCCAGCCGCTGATAGGACTGGGCCGTGCGCTTGGAGGGCGCGACGGCGCTGGAATGGGTCACCGCCTGCATGAGCAGTTCCTGCGACATGAACCGGTGCCCGAGCCGCGCCTCGAGACCGCTCAAGGGCTGCTGCTGGCGCCGACTCATTGGTAGACGGACTGGAACATCCGGTCGAAACGAATGTTGCCCCACCAGCGCCAGAACTCCCAGGGCGGAATGTCGTCCTTGATCGAGAAGAAGCGATATTCGGCCTTGCCGATGAGGTTGCCCCACGGCACATAGCCGACCGCGCTCAGGACGCGGCTGTCCTGCGACCGGTCGCGGTTGTCGCCCATCATGAAATAGTGGTTTGCGGGGACGTTGTAGACGCCGGTGTTGTCAAGCGGTCCGTTGTCGGAAATTTCCTGGATGGTGTGGGTGACTCCGTCGGGCAGGGTCTCCTTGTAGAGCGTCACCGGCACGGTGTAGCCGGACGAGTCCGTGTCGGTTCCCGTCCCGATCAGCTGACGCTTGACCTCGACGCCGTTGATGTAGAGGCGCCCCTGCTTCATCTGGACGGTGTCGCCCGGCAGGCCGATGATGCGCTTGACATATTCATCGCCCGTCGGAGCGTTGTAGAACACCGCGATGTCGCCTTGCTGCGGCATGGTGCCGAAGATGCGCCCCTGGATCGGCACGATGCCGAAGGGGAAGGAATACTGTCCGTAGCCCCACGCGAACTTGGACGCGAGGAAATAGTCCCCGATCATCAATGTGGGCTGCATCGACGCGGTCGGAATGGAGAAGGGCTGGTATAAAAAGGTGCGGAACACCAGGGCGATCAGCAGCGCTTCGATGACCACGACAATGGTTTCGCGCAGCTCGCCCGCCGCGGTTTTCTTCTTGTTTGCGACCTTTTCAGCCATGTTGGATATCCGCTCGTTGCAAGGATGTGTGTGGTTACGCGCGCGTAAGCGCCGGGTCAACCTCTTGCGAGGGCCGCCTCACCAGTAGACGGAACGGAACATCCGGTCGAGACGGAGGTGGTCCCACCAGCGCCAGATCTGCCAGATCGGAATGTCGTCCTTGAGCGAGAGGAATCTCGCCTCTGCGGTGCGGAACACCAGCGCGATCAGCAGCGCGTCGATGATGACGATGATGGTTTCGCGCAGTCCGCTGCCTGCGGTCCCTGTCCTCGGCTTCTCGGCCTTGGCCGCCATGATCGAAGTCCCTTTGTCGGAACAGGAATGGACGCGCCGCGTCAACAAGGTGCGGTCTGTCTTTGAGGTAGCTTGTGTTCAGGACGACTGCGGGTTTCATAGTCCAAAACATACTACCTCCCTCGCGCTGAGAACACTTGCTTTCCTCGCGCCCGTCGAAACGCTACACTGGAGCAAAGGAGAATGACATGCTGAAGGACATCCCGTCGATATTGACGCCCGAACTCCTGAAGATACTCATGGAGATGGGACACGCCGACGAATTGGTGATAGGGGACGGCAACTTTCCGGCAGCATCAATTGCACAACGTCTGGTCCGCTGCGACGGCCATGGGGTATCACCTCTTCTTGATGCGATCATGCAGTTCTTCCCG
>CAZKTH010000287.1:0-4504 GCA_964555575.1 uncultured Devosiaceae bacterium
AAACCGGCCGGGATCGACTGCAGCGCGATTGGGCATCCGCAACGCACGATACGTCGGAGTCCCGATGGACTCGACGATCCAGGATTGTACCGCGGCCCTTTCGATATCAGGTCCGGTCCTCGCGGCGGATTGCGCCGGCGCAATTCGCTGGAAAACAGATCGCGACACAGCCATCCCGCTGGTTCCGATCGGTGATCTGGATCAAAATCCTCGCTTGTTCAAACCCGTGGAATTTTCCGGCGACCAGTCAGGCAATTTTCCGCCTGACAGGATTGTGACAGGTCGGCCGGCTACGAGCATCCTCACACTATCGGAGACAGTGAGCGATGCAAATCTCAGGAATGCTTTATGGCAGCCGGCTGCTGCAACATGTCGATTTTCCGGCAACGGAAGTACTTGGGCCTGATGCGAGCGAGGACCAGATCCGGGACCTGATCAAGCGCCATGGCACGATCTTCATCAAGCCATTGTTCCGTGGCGGCATCGGGAAGAAGGGCAGAGCAGGACTGATCGGCAAGGCGAGCGACCTGAAGACCGCCCTGGCGGAAAAGGAACGTCTCTATTTCGCCGAGCACCACCACGGCAATATCCATGCCAAGGCCAACGGAGTCACATTCGAAGCCGGCGTGCCGGCCGAGCACGAGATCTATTTCTCGATCACCGACGACACCCATTTCCGCGCCCCGACGATGACACTGACCCATCACGGCGGCGTCGATATCGAAACACTCGACAAATCCGAACTCGCTGTCATTCCGTTCGAGGCGCTGACTGGACTCAAGGCCTTCAAGGTCGCCAACGCTCTCACCGAGATCGGCGCGCCGAGGGAAATCATCTCGCCCCTGGTGCAGCAATTGCCGAAGCTGTGGGAGCTGATGCACCACTACGGCATGACGACGCTGGAGCTGAACCCGATCCGGATGCGGCTGGACCCGAGCGGTCGGTTGACGCCGGTGGCATGCGATTTCAAGTGTGGCTTCGACCGCGACGATCCGCGCTTCCCCCGGCTCAAGCTACCCGACCACCTGTTTGCAGCCGACGTGTCTGAATTCGAGCAGGAGGTCAACCAGCTGCGCACCTATCAGGGCCAGTCGGACGTGTACGTCATCAACGAACAAGGCACAATTCTTGCGCCGACCTTTGGCGGTGGTGCCAACTCACTGGTGACCGAGGTGCTGGGGGATGCCGCCATCATTTCCTCGGACTTCGGCGGCAACCCGCCCTACGAGAAAATGAAGGCGGTGGCGAGCATCTGCTACCGGCATTTCCTCGCCCAGAGCAACGTGCTGTTCATCATCGGTGGCAAGGCGAACAACACCAACATCTTCGAGACCTTCCGCGGCATGGGCGATGCGTTGCGCGAGTACTTCTCCACCCACGGCCCGACGCCGATCTACGTCGTGGTTGGCCGCGGCGGGCCGAACGTGATTCGCGGCATGGGCAATCTCGCGGACACGCTCGATGCACTCGGCCTGCCCTACAGGTTCTTCGGCTTCGACAGCGCAATTTCCGAAGTGGTGAACTACGCCAAGAAGGTCGACGAGTGGATGCGGGCAGGCGGCCGGGACGAGGTCGCGCGGCATCTTGGCCTGGATACCTCGGATCAAATCGCGCGGCATCTCGACACCGACGCCGCGGCATAAGGATAGGAGATTGACATGTATCGTCAGGGTATCGAGGGCTTCCCCTACTATCTCGGCATCAGCTCGCTGGCGCAGATCGCGCCCCGCGAGGATCGCATCTGCGTCCTGAACATACTTGGCGGCGAGTCGCGCCAGGTGACGCCGACGAGCAACGCCTTCTCGGGCGGCAACATTGTTTTCGGCACCTCGCCAGGCCGGGCCGGGCAGGTGCTGAAAACGCCGGCCGGTGATATTCCGGTCTTCAACACAGTCAACCAGGGCCTGCGCGCCGGCCACCACTTCAATACAGGGGTGGTCTATCTGCCACCTTCGGGCGTGCGGGACGGTGTCGCCGAGTTGATCCGGGTCAATCCGGAATTGAAGAAGATCGTCATCATCACCGAGAAGATTGCCGTCCACGATGCCCGCGAGATCCGGGCGATGGCTCAGGCGAACGGCATTGACATCATCGGTGCCAACTGCCTCGGCGTCGCGGATTCCTGGAACCGGGTCCGCATTGGTGGGGCGCTCGGCGGAGACCACCCGGAGGAATCCCTGCTCAAGGGTTCGATCGCGATCTTTTCGAACTCCGGCGGTTTCACGACCACCATCGCTCAATACATGGCGACCGCGGGATGGGGCACGACAACGCTGGTCTCCTCGGGCAAGGACATCTACGTCCACTACGCCGCCCGCGATTTCGTCTACGGCTTCCACAACGATGAGCGCTCCAAGGCCGCCGTTCTTTATGTCGAGCCGGGCGGCTATTACGAGCAGGGGCTTGAATTCCACAAACCGGCCGTTGCCTGCGTGGTCGGGCGCTGGAAATCCAAGCTGACCCACGCCGTCGGCCACGCCGGCGCCATGGCCGGCTCGGGCGACAAGGCCGAGGACAAAGAACGCTGGTTCATGGAGATTTTCGGGGTCGACGACATCTTCACGCCCGAAAACCCGGTCGCCTCGGCAAAAGGCGCCGTGGTGATCAATATCGCCGACATCCCGGCGGCACTCACCGCAGTGATGAGGCTCAACGGCATCGAGCCCGATTTCGCCTCGCAAGGCAGCTTGACCCTGAAGCCATGGATCGCCAATGACCAGGGCCTGCAACTGCCGGATGAGCTTGCGATGCCACCGGTCGAAGCCTTCGAGCCGTATGCGACCCAGATCGCCACACTCAAGAAGCAGATCGGCGCGTTGATCGCCCGCCAGCCGATGAAGGACATGTCGGGCGCCTCGGTCATGGATCCGGCGACACAGGTTACCAGCGTGCACGGCCACTCGGTGCTTGATCTGGCGCTCGAACCGCTGGAGGCCAATTTCGCCCTGCCGCTGGTGCATGAAATCGCCGGCGAGAACGACCGGGCGATGCTGGATGTGGCGGTGGCAGCCGAAGTCAATCTTGTCGGCGATCCAATCCTGGTTGCGGCGGACGCGGCGCGAGACGCCGGCAATGCCCCCAACTCGGTGATGGCGGCGGCCGCGTCGATCGTCGGGCCGAAGCGTGTCGAAGGTGCGCTGACCTGCACCCGACGGCTGATCGACCTGTTCGCTCACTCCGGCCTGATGGATGGGCGTGACGAGAACTTCGATTTCTCGGCGATCTCGGTCGATGACGAGACTCTCGAGCTTTTCCGCACCAGCGGCAACCGGCCAGACTTTCTGGTTCCAGCCGCAATATTGGAGGCAGTGCAAGCGCGAGGCGGCAAATCGGCATTCCTGAAATTCCTGATTGCGCAGGTCGGTCAGCCGTCGCGCGATGCGATCCTCGCGGCGATTTCGCTGACCATCGCCTGGGGGCCGCTCATGCGCAAGCGTATCTCGCGACTGACCGCCGAGACCCTGCCCTGGTATCTGCGCCTCTACGGCGTGATGGTCGGTGCGACGATCCCTGGTCGATACCATGATTCCGACACGCTGTTCGGCATCCCGCGTGCCGAACGGTTCGGTCACTGGACCATGGCCGATATCTGCTTCCTGGCGATAACCGGAAAAACGCCGACGCCCGAAGAATCGCTACCGCTGCAGCTTCTGGTCGGCCTGCTGATCTCCAACGGTCCCGGCGCGATATCGGCCCAGGGCGCCAAGGGGGCGGTTTCCGCCGACGGGCCGCAGACACCGCAGAGGGTGCAGATAAACAAGGCCATGGTCGGATTCCTGACCCATACCGGCTACAGCCACGGTGGCAACGGTTTCGAAGGCATGGCCTTCCTGCTCGAACGCTTCAAGGACACCGGACTCAAGGATCCGACCGACCCGAACCACGGACTGGATCTCAAGGCGATGGCGACCGAATTCGCCAAGCAGTACAAACGTGACAAGATCGAGGCGAAAGAGCTGGGCGCAGAGGTCCGCGCCCTGCCAGGCATCCATCATCCCGTGTTCAAGGACAAGCCGGTCAACTACGATCCGCGTGAACGCTTCATCGCCGATTTCATGGAAAAGCGCGGCAGTTACAACGTGTTCCATGCATTTTATCGCGAGCTGGTGCAGGCACTGTACGATGTCGGAGCAAGTCGCTACGTGTTCTGCGTCAACGTTGACGCGGTCATCGCTGCGCTGCTGTTGGCGCTCCTGTGGAAGGACTACCATTCGGGTGCGCTGACCGCGCGGGATCTGGAGACTTCGGCCTTCACCGTGTTCCTCTACGGTCGCATGATCGGCGCCGCCGCCGAAATCGACGACCACCTCAACCGTGGCCGCAATATGGATACGCGAACCCCGCTGTCTCAATGCGGATACGTTGTCTGAGTGACATCGGGAAAGGTTGCGGCGATCCTGCGATGCCGCACCGCGCACCGCGGCTGGAGCGTGCGTTCTGATGAAATCAGAACGGAAGCTCCAGGTTATTGCGTGGTCGCGTTTTCGAACCGGCGAACCGGTAT
>CAZKTH010000288.1:0-4486 GCA_964555575.1 uncultured Devosiaceae bacterium
TCAACGAAGACCTGCGCGACCAGGGCCTGTTCTTTCCCATCGATCCCGGCGCCGACGCCACGCTCGGCGGCATGGCCGCGACCCGCGCTTCGGGCACCAACGCGGTGCGCTACGGCACCATGCGCGACAACATCATCAGCCTGACGGCGGTGATGCCCGACGGTGTCGTGGTGAAGACCGGCAACCGGGCGAAGAAATCGTCGGCCGGCTACGATCTTGCCCGCCTGATGATCGGCTCGGAGGGCACGCTCGGCATCATCACCGAGCTGGTGGTGAGGCTGCAGGGCATTCCCGAGGCGATGGCCGGCGGCGTCATCCCCTTCGAGACGGTCGAAGGCGCCTGCAATGCCACAATCCTGACCATCCAGAGCGGTATCCCCGTCGCCCGCATCGAGCTCGTCGACCCGCTCATGGTCAAAGCTATCAATACCTATTCCAAGCTGGACCTGCCCGAGACCCCGCATCTGTTCGTCGAGTTCCACGGCAGCGATGCCGGTGTAAAGGAACAGGCCGAGATGTTCGGCGAGATCGCGACGGAGTTCGGTGGCGGCGAATTCGTGTGGGCAACCAGGCCGGAGGAACGCTCGCGCCTGTTGCAGGCGCGCCACGATGCCTACTGGGCCTCGTTCACGCTGAGGCCCGGCGCCAAGGCCATCGTCACGGATGCCTGCGTGCCGATCTCGCGGCTGGCCGAATGCGTCACCGAGACGATTGCCGATATCGAGGAGAGCAAGCTGATTGCGCCGATCGTCGGCCATGTCGGCGACGGCAATTTCCACCTTAACGTCATGGTTGACATGGACGACCGTGACGAGGTGGCCCGTTGCGACGGGCTGATCTCGCGCCTCAATTTGCGCGCCATCGAAATGGAAGGCACATGCACCGGCGAACACGGCATCGGGCAGGGCAAGATGAAATATCTCGGGATCGAGCAGGGTAGCGGTCTCGAGGTCATGCGGGCGATCAAACAGGCAGTCGATCCCCTGGGAATCATGAACCCGGGCAAGATCGTCGCGTCGGGCTGAGCGGCCCGGCGATGGTTCGACAGCGGAGGCCACACTGAGCAGGCTCTACCTGATTGTCGGGGGCGCCGTGGTCATTGCGCTGTTCGCCGCGCTGATCGTGCCGCGCTTCGTCCACTGGAACGACTACCGCGCCAGTTTCTCGGCCGAGGCGTCGCGCATCCTCGGCCACAGGGTCCATGTGGAAGGCGATGCCGAGGCCACCATCCTGCCGTCGCCGTCGCTGACCTTCACCAAGGTGCAGGTCGACGACGCGAACGGCAACAACCTCATGACCGTGGGGCGCTTCCACGTCGTCATCGAGCTGATGCCGCTGCTGCAGGGCAAGATCAAGATCGTTTCGATGACGCTGGAGAAGCCGGTGGTCAACGTCTCGGTCGATGCGGCCGGGCATATCGCCTGGCTCAGGCGGGTGAAGCTGCGCGAGCCGTTCGACCCGGATCGGGTCGCCTTCGACGACGTCAGGATCAGGGACGGCACGCTCAACTACGACGATACGCAGACGGGCGTGAAGCTCGCCTTCGACGGCATCTCGGCGCAGATGTCGGCGCGGGCGCTCACCGGGCCGTGGCATGTCGACGGCTCCTATCTCGACCACGGCGACGTGGTGCAGGTCCGCATGTCCACGGGGCGCGTGCTGAGCGACGGGTCGATCCGCGTCCAGGCGAACGTCATCCCGGCGAATATGCCGGTGACGGTCGGCGCCGACGGTCCGGTCGGCATCGACCCGAACGGAGGATTGCGCTGGCACGGCACCTATTCGGTCACCCAGGTGGCTGCCAACGACCACGGTAACGACAATGCCGCGAACGGACCGACCGGCTGGCGCAGCGAGGGTACGTTCGCGCTGACCGCCGACCAGCTCGACATCGAGAAGGCGGTGCTGTCGAACGGCCCGGCCGACCGGCCGCTCAGCGTCGCCGGCACGCTGAAACTCGATTTCGGCAGGACGCCGTCCTTCGCGGCGACGGCGGAGGCGAACCAGATCGACATCGACCGGACGCTGGGCAAGGGGCCGAGCCAGCCGGTCGACGTCTCGGCGGCCACCGACAGCCTGGTTGCCTGGCTGAGCCGGCTTCCGGTTCCCGACATACCGGGCAGCATCAGCCTGCATGTGCCGACGATCGTGGTCGGCGGACGCATCATCGAGGACCTGGCCTTGACCGCGGCGCCGGCCGAAGGCGGATGGCAGATCGGTTCCTTGCGCGCCCGCCTGCCGGGGCAGGCGACGGTCGCGGCGAGCGGCCTGTTGTCGACGAGGAAGAAGTTCGGCTTTGACGGCCAGGCGCATCTCGCCGTCAGGCAGCCGGCGGCCTTCGCCACCTGGTGGCGCGGAAGCGCGCAGGAGGGCGCCGGACGTCTGCTGGCGCCGTTCGATCTCTCCGGCCATACCCAGCTCGCCCCTGGCCGCGTCTCCTTCGACCATGCCACCGCACAGATCGACAAAGCCACGATCACCGGCAATTTCGGCTGGGAAGACCGGGCGAAGGATCACCGGCGCGAGCTCACCGCCGTCCTCGACGCGAAAGGGCGCATCGACTTCATCCAGCTCAAGGCGCTGGCCGAACTGCTGGTCGGGCACAATCTGACCAATGTGGGAACGTTCGCCGACGACTACAGCCTTCAGGTCACCGCCGATGCCTTCGCCTTCCAGGACCTGACCGTGAAGGGCATCCAGGTCAACGCGGTCTATAGCAACGACGCGCTGACGGTGACCAAGCTGCAGGTCGGCGATATCGCCGGCGCCAAGATCGAGGGGACGAACGGCGAGATCGACAACATCTCGGGCAATCCGCGCGGCCACCTCAATACGACGCTCTATGCCTCGAAGCTGACCGGCCTGGCGCAGATGGCCGACCGTTTCCTGCCGAAGAGCGGCTTCACGCGCTGGCTGGATGCGGCGGCGCCGTCGCTGGGCATCGCGGTTATCAAGAATGCCGAGATCACGGCGCCACCGCCCGGTGGCGGCAGCGGATTCGCCTTCACCTTCAACAACGGCACGGCTGCCTCGACGACGGTCGAGAAGCTGTCGGCGGTCTTCACCGGCGGCTTCGCCCATTGGCGCACCAAGCCGGCCGAGATCACGGCGAAGCTCTATTCGCCGGACAGCGCCGAACTGGCGCGCCAGTTCGGTCTGGCCGCCGAGACGCCCGTCAAGGACGACAGCGCCAGCGTCAACGTGCAGGCCAAGGGCGTCCCGGCCAAGGGGCTCAACACCGTGGTGGTTGCAAGTCTCGCCGGCCTGGATGCCACGGTCCGCGGCGGTCTGACGATCGCCGATAATCTGGCACCGTCCTTCAAGGGCACGATCGACGCCAGCGCCGACAATATCGGACCGATCGCCGCCATGGCCGGGCTCGACATTCCTGGCGCCGCGCCCGGCGCGGCGCTTTGGCTCGACAAGGCCCCGCTTTCGATATCGGCCAAAGACCTCGAGCTCTCGTGGAAGAACGGCACGATCGGCTCGGCGACCGCCAGCGGGGACGTAACGCTCAAGCCGGACGGCACCGGCGGCTGGAGCGTCGGCGGCAAGGTGGTGACCGACACGGCCGATCTCGGCTGGATTGCCGCGCTCGGTCTTGGCGTCGCGCCGCTGCCGACCGGCGACGCGAAACAGCCGTGGTCGCGCGCGCCGTTTACTGCGCCGGCCTTTGGTGCGGTGACCGGCTCGCTGCAGGTCACCGCGGATCGCCTCGCCGTCGGCGGTCTCGGCCTCACCGGCACGGCCTTCACGCTGACGCTCAGGCCGCAACGCATCGACGTCAATCTGACCGAAGGCCAGCTTGCCGGCGGCACGGTGACCGGTCGCATTTCAATCCACAACGTCGATGGCAACGCCAATTTCTCGGGCGGCTTCGACCTCAAGGGCGCGGCACTGGAATCCTTCGTCTGGCGGCGCGACGGACGTTCGGTCGCCACCGGCACGCTCGACCTGTCCTCCTATTTCCAAGCGACCGGGCGTTCGGTGACGGGGCTGGTCTCTTCCATGACCGGCGGCGGCGTTCTCACCGTGCGCGACGGCGTGGCACGCTACGTCAATCCCAATACCGTGCGCCAGATCGTGCGCGCCTCCGATCTCGGCCAGCAATACAGCGAGGACGCGCTCAGAGCCGCCTTCAGCGAGCGCATCGATGCGAACAACCTGGCGTTCAAGAAGGCCAGCGGGGCGTTTGCCATCGTCGCCGGCGCCGTGCGTCTGAAGAATCTGATGGTGAAGACCGACGGGCTCGCCGCCACAGGCAATGCCGTCATCGACTTCAATACGATGACGCTCGACAGCGACTGGAACCTTGCCTTCGATCCCGTCGACAACAAGGTCCAGGGCACCGACCCCAACGCCGGCATCGTCTTTCACGGGCCGATCGCGGCGCCCGTGCGGACGATCGACGTGCTGCCGTTTGCCGCCTACCTCAACGAGCGCGAGGCGGCGCGCATGACCGAGATCATCGCGCTGGATGCGGCGA
>CAZKTH010000289.1:0-4404 GCA_964555575.1 uncultured Devosiaceae bacterium
GATAGCGCTCGCCGTTCCACCAGTAGGACGGGCACGAGGTCGAGCAGCAGGCGCAAAGGATGCACTCGTAAAGCCCGTCGAGCTTTTCGCGGTCCTCATGCGACTGCAGCCATTCGGTGCCGGGCTCGGGCGTCGTCGTCTTGAGCCAGGGCTCGATCGAGCGGTGCTGGGCGTAAAAGGTCGAAAGATCGGGCACCAGGTCCTTGACCACCGGCAGATGCGGCAGCGGGTAGACCTTGATGGTGCCCGAAAGCTCGTCCATGGCCTTGGTGCAGGCGAGGGTGTTCATGCCGCCGATATTCATGGCGCAGGAACCGCAGACGCCCTCGCGGCAGGAGCGGCGCAGCGTCAGGGTCGGGTCGATCTTGTTCTTGATCCACAAAAGGGCATCGAGAACCATCGGGCCGCAATCGTCCATGTCGACGAAATAGGTATCGATGCGCGGGTTGTCGCCGCTGTCGGGGTCGTAGCGATAGACGGCGAATTCGCGGAGATTCTTGGCATCCGGTTTAGGCCAGGTCTTGCCGGGCTTGATCCTCGAGTTCTTGGGAAGGCGGAATTCAACCATGTCTTATCAACCCTTCGCGCTTTTCAGCGTAGCTCCTTGCGGATTACCAATCCACGGCCCGACCATGTCTCATCCATGGCACGGACCTTCACATCAACCAGCCCGGTTGGCAGCAGAACCGCGCCTTCCACTTCGGCCTTCTCACTTCTCGCCTGTCCCGCGGATCACCAGGTTGGGGTCCACGGGCTCCGCGCCGGCCTTGAGCTTGGCGATATAGGCCAGCTCGCCTATCGCGATACTGTTGCCCGGCTCCAACTCGAGGGACGTCCTGTAGGCCGCCTCGGCTTCCTCGATCCGACCCAGCTCCACCAGCACGAAGCCCCTGCCGCGGTGGAGCAATGCGCGCTCACCCTTGTCCATGTCGCCGATTGCCAGTCCCGCCTCATAGCTGGCCAGCGCCTCTTTCCAGCGCTTCAACTGGCCGAGCGCAATGCCGCGTTCGGCCAGGAGATCCGGGACGGTCCAGCCGAAATGTTCCTCGGGCAGGGGCGAAAGGGCCAGCCCCGCATCCAGCGCATCGAGCGCCTCCTCGAACCTGCCGATCTCGACATAGTATGCGCCAAGAATCCGGCCGATGAGCGGATAGGGATTGGGGACCGCCACAACGTCATTCCCATTGCCCGTGACCTGCATCATCAGCACCGCCGTGGTCTCGACCGGGCCGTCGGTGAGGACGTAGCGCGTGCCACCGCGCTCGACCGGGCCGGGGAGGAGGGTTTTCGCCTCGGTCAGCGCCTTGTCGAAGGCGGCGACATGCGGCGCCGCGGCCATGATGCCGTCGGTCTGCGCCGCGGCGAAAAACTGGTCGAGCAATGCCCCGTCGCGTTCCCAGGGCAGGTCCGCCGCCCTGGCAAAGGTTGCGCTCGCAAAAAGACCCAGAGCGATGACGATGAAGGTAGTCCATATCCTTCGCATGCTAGCCTTTCTGTATCTCTCCCGACCGAGCGCTGGCGTGTTCAGCTCAATAGACCCGCGCCTTGGGCGCGATTTTCTTCAGATCGATGCCGCCCTCGGCTTCGGACGTCAGCGGATCGACATGCACCGGCCGGTAGTCGAGCCGGACATCGCCGTTCGGCTTGACCCATGCCAAAGAATGCTTGCGCCAGTTGGTGTCGTCGCGGTCGGGGAAATCCTCGCGGGCATGGGCGCCGCGGCTTTCGGTGCGCGCCTCGGCCGAAACGACCGTGGTCAGGGCGTTGGCCATGAGGTTTTCCAGTTCCAGCGTCTCGACCAGATCGGAATTCCAGATCATCGAGCGGTCGGTGACGTGGACGTCCTTCAAGTCCTGCCAGACCTTGGAAATCCGCTTGACGCCCGCCCGAAGACTCTCGGCGGTGCGGAACACCGCCGCGTCCTCCTGCATGGTGCGCTGCATGCGCTCCCTGAGTTCGGCGGTCGGGGCGCCGCCATTGGCGTGCCTCAAACGGTCGAAGCGGTCGATGATCTTGTCGAAACCGTGCGGATTGACCTCGGGCGGTGCCGAAGCCTTGTCGATGATCTGGCCGGCGCGGATGGCGGCGGCGCGGCCGAAGACAACGAGGTCGATGAGCGAGTTGGAACCGAGCCGGTTGGCGCCGTGCACCGAGGCCGAACCGGCCTCGCCGACGGCCATCAGGCCGGGAACGATGGCGTCCGGGCCGCCGAGGTCGGGATTGATCGCCTCGCCGTGATGATTGGTCGGAATGCCGCCCATATTGTAGTGGGCCGTCGGGATGACGGGGATCGGCTCGCGCGTGAGGTCGACGCCGGCGAAGATTCGGGCGCTTTCGGTGATGCCCGGCAGGCGCTCGGCCAGCACCGCCGGATCGAGATGGTCGAGGTGCAGATAGATGTGGTCCTTTTTCGGCCCGACGCCGCGCCCCTCGCGGATTTCAAGGGTCATGCAACGCGAGACGACGTCGCGGGACGCCAGATCCTTGGCGTTCGGAGCATAGCGCTCCATGAAGCGCTCGCCTTCCGAGTTGACCAGGTAGCCGCCTTCGCCGCGTGCACCCTCGGTGATGAGGACGCCGGCGCCGTAGACGCCGGTCGGGTGGAACTGCACGAACTCCATGTCCTGCAGCGGCAGGCCGGCGCGCGTGACCATGCCGGCGCCGTCGCCGGTGCAGGTATGGGCCGAGGTGCAGGAGAAATAGGTGCGGCCATAGCCGCCGGTCGCCAGTACCACCAGCTTGGCGCGGAAACGGTGGATCGTGCCGTCGTCGAGCTTCCAGGCGACGACACCCTCGATCCGGCCGTCATCCGCGGTCAGAAGGTCGATGGCGAAATACTCGATGAAGAACTGGGCGTTGTGCCTCAGCGACTGGCCGTAAAGCGTATGAAGGATCGCATGGCCGGTGCGGTCGGCGGCGGCACAGGTGCGCTGCACCGGCGGGCCGTCGCCGAAATTCTGCATGTGGCCGCCAAAGGGCCGCTGATAGATCTTGCCCTGTTCGGTGCGCGAGAAGGGCACGCCGTAATGCTCGAGCTCGTAGACGGCGGCGGGGGCCTCGCGGGCCAGATATTCCATGGCGTCGTTGTCGCCGAGCCAGTCCGACCCCTTGACGGTGTCGTACATGTGCCACTGCCAGTTGTCGGGGCCCATGTTCTCGAGCGAAGCGGCGATGCCGCCCTGGGCGGCGACGGTATGGGAGCGGGTGGGGAAGACCTTGGTGATGTTGGCGGTCCTCAGACCCTGCTCGGCCATGCCGAGCGTGGCGCGCAGACCGGCGCCGCCGGCCCCGACCACCACCACGTCGAAGGCGTGATCGATGATTTCATAGGCTGCCGTGGCCATCCGTTAACCCCCGAAACTCAGTTTGAGAACGCTGGCGATGGCGATGCCCGCCACGGCCAGCGAGAAGAAGATGTTGCCGATCACGCAAAGAAGCTTCAGCCCCTCGTTGTGGACGTAGTCCTCGATGATCACCTGCATGCCGAGCTTCATGTGCCAGGCGACCGAGACGATCATCAGCACCATCAGGCCGGAAACGATCGGATTGGCAAAGGCCGTCGCGATCGTCGCCTGGTCCTTGCCCATCAGGGCGACGATCAGTCCGATCAGGAACAGGATCAGCGGGATGTTGGCCAGGGCGGTCAGGCGCTGGGCGAAGAAATGCGAGGTGCCGGACCGGGTCGAACCGAAATGGGTGACGCGGGAAAAGGGGGTGCGCATGTTCATGACGGCCGGCCTCACATCCACACGAAGAAAACGAAGGTCGCAAGAGTGAGGACGAAGCCGGCTCCTGCGGTCACCCAGGAGGCGAGATAGCGTCCCGCCTCGGAAAAGCCCCATCCCAGATCCCAGACGAAATGGCGCAGGCCCTGCAGCATGTGCTGGAACAGGGCCCAGACGAAGAAGAACAGAACGATCTGTCCGACAAACGAGCCCGCCACCCGGTAGACGATTGCGAGGGCCGGATCGCCGATGGCGGCGGCCACCAGCCACCACAGGATCAGAAGGGTGCCGAAGAACATCCCGGCGCCGGTGACGCGCTGGATGATCGAGAGCACCATGGTGATCTCCCATTTGTAGATGAACAGATGCGGAGAAAGCGGGCGGGAATTTTCGGTCATCGCTGGGCCTTCGCTGGCATGCCTGTCGGACCGGAGCGACGGCGGTCGGGAAAACGGCTACGACACTGCCATCCCAAGCAGCGTGCCTCCCCCTCGGCCTTGCTCGCGCCCACGGCACGCGTGGAAAATGCACGACCCTGATAGCGGGCCAGGCCGGTTTCGTCAAAGCCCGTTCGGCATTGCGCGGTTCGCCGTCGCAGGATTCGGCATCCGCTTTCCGGCTCCGGCGCCGCTCGGGCATGGTCAGCGCCACCCCGCCCATGCTAAAGCCGCGGCGATTT
>CAZKTH010000290.1:0-4391 GCA_964555575.1 uncultured Devosiaceae bacterium
TCCACCCCACCCGACCCGGCTGCGCCGGGCCACCCTCCCCATCAAGGGGAGGGAAAAGATGGCGATTCCGTCAGAAAACGCCCCAATCTAGAAGGTCGTACGCGCCTTCAGCGCCTGGGAGAGCGTGCCCTCGTCGAGATAGTCGAGTTCGCCACCGACCGGCACGCCATGGGCGAGCCGGGTGATCTTCACCCCCGACCCGGCGAGGCGGTCGGTGATGAAATGGGCCGTTGTCTGGCCCTCGACGGTGGCGTTGACCGCCAAAACGATTTCCGAGAACGCCGAAGCCCGGGCAACGAGACTGTCGATGCCGAGATCCTCCGGCCCGACGCCGTCGAGCGGCGACATGACGCCGCCAAGGACATGGTAGGAGACTGCGCCCGCCCCGGCCCGCTCCATGGCCCAGAGATCGGCAACGTCCTCGACAACGATCAGAAGGCCGGATTCCCTGCGGCGCGGATCGGCGCAGATCGAACAGGGCGAGCGCGTGTCGATATTGCCGCAGATTTCGCAGACCCGCACCGTCTCGACCGCCCGGTCGAGGGCCGCCGACAGCGGCGCCATCAGGCTTTCCTTCTTCTTGATGAGGTGCAGCACGGCGCGGCGGGCCGAACGCGGCCCGAGGCCCGGCAGGCGGGCCATCAGCTGGATCAGTTGTTCGATCTCGGGGGAGGACTGGGACATGAAAGCGCCTCTGACGCCGCGACAGGCCGAACTAGAACGGCAGCTTCATGCCGGGCGGCAAGGGCAGGCCCGCCGTCAGCTCCTGCATGCGTTCTGCCATCCTGGCTTCGATCTTGGACTTGGCGTCGGCATGGGCGGCGATGATCAGATCCTCGATGATGCCCTTGTCGCCGTCGGCAATGAGCGAGGGATCGATTTCGAGCGACCGGAGATCGCCCTTGCCGTTGAGCGTCACCGAGACCATGCCGCCGCCGGAGCTGCCGGTCGCTTCCTCGGCCTTCAGCTCCTCTTGCAGCGAGGCCATCTTTTCCTGTATCTCGCCGGCGCTTTTCATCAGGCTCATCAGGTCGCGCATCACTCTTCCTCGTCACTCGTTTCGGATTGTTCGGCAAGCGGCGCTTCGTCCGGATCGTCGTCTCCCTTGAAGGTGACGTTGACGAGCTTGGCGCCGGGAAAGGTCTCCAGGATCTTCTGCACCAGCGGATCGTCGAGGGCGATATCGTCGCGGGCCTGCGACTCCGCCTTGCGGTTTTCGGCAATGGTCGGCTGGGCATCGGCGCGGGCATTGACCGTCACCAGCCAGTTGCGCCCGGTCCAGCTTTTCAGACGTGCCGCAAGCGTGTTGACGATGCCCGGATCGGCACGCTCGGTCAGTTGCACCTCGATCCGGCCTTCGGCGAAACTGACCAGCCTCAGATCGGTTTCAAGCGCGTGCTTGACGGCGAGGTCGCGTTTGGTGGCCGCCAGCGCCACCACCCCGAAAAAGGATTCCGGCGCCGGCGCGAACTGCCCCTGAGGCGCCGGATCCGATTGCGCCCTGGGCTGCGGATCGGCGGTGCGGGTGGCGACACGCGGGCCGCCGCGCATGTCCGGCCCACCGCCCGGCGCAGGCGGCAGCGGCCGGCTCGGCGGCGGCGATGGCGGGGCCGGCTCGATCGGGGCATTCCTGAGCTTTTCGAGAACTTCGTCCGGCGTCGGCAGATCGGCGGCAAAGGCGAGGCGGATCAGCACCACTTCCGCCGCCTGCAGACCATTGCCGGCGCGCGCCACTTCCTCGATGCCTTTGGAAAGGATCTGCCAGGTGCGGGTGAGGACGCGCACGCCGAGTTTTTGCGCCATCGCCGGGGCGCGCTCGCGCTCGTCCGGCGTCAGGCCCTTGTCGGCGGCGGCGGCCGGCACCAGCTTGAGGCGCGTCACCAGATGGGTGAAATCGGCGAGATCGGCCAGAACCGTTCCGGGATCGGCGCCAGCATCGTAAAGACTGCGATTCGTGTCGAGCGCGGTGGCGATATTGCCCTTCATCAGCGCCTCGAACAGGTCGATGACGACCGAACGGTCGGCAAGGCCGAGCATCTCGCGAACCCCTGCCGCGGTGATCGAACCGCCGCCATGGGCGATGGCCTGATCGAGCAGGGACTGGCAGTCGCGCACCGAACCTTCGCCGGCCCTGACCACCATGCCGAGGGCCTCCGGCTCGGTCTCGACCTTCTCCTTTTCAAGGAGGGTTTCGAGATAGGCGGTCATGGTGTCGGGCGGCACGCGCCTCAGATCGAAGCGCTGGCAGCGGGAAAGGATCGTCACCGGCACCTTGCGAATCTCGGTGGTGGCGAAGATGAACTTCACATAGGGCGGCGGTTCCTCGAGCGTCTTCAACAGACCGTTGAAGGCGGAGTTCGACAGCATGTGGACTTCGTCGATGATGAAGACCTTGAACGGCGCCGAGACCGGCCCGTATTTCACCGAATCGATGATCTCGCGGATGTCGTCGATCGAGGTGTTGGAGGCGGCGTCCATTTCCTGCACGTCGACATGCCGGCCCTCGATGATGGCACGGCAGTGCTCGCCTTCCTTTTCGAGGTTCAGGGTTGGATGCGGCCCGGTCTCGTCGACATAGTTGAAGGCGCGGGCCAGGATCCGGGCCGTCGTCGTCTTGCCGACGCCGCGTACCCCGGTGAGGATGAAGGCATGGTGGATGCGCCCCGCCTCGAAGGCGTTGGTCAGGGTCTGCACCATCGCCTCCTGGCCGATCAGGCTTTCAAAGCTCAGCGGCCGGTATTTGCGGGCGAGCACGACATAGGGGGTGTCGGGTCCGGCCATCAGCCGCCCGCCCTGTCGATCGGAAATTGGGATTCGTTCGTCCGCATGGGCGTGAAACTAGCGGTCTTGCCGGCAAGAAGAAACAGGTTTGGCCGTCCTCTCCCCGCCCGAAACGAAAATGCCGCCCGAAACGGCGGCATGATGGCGGGCAATGAAGCAGGAGGCTGACAACGACCCGAGCCGAAACTCGTTAGGGCTGCTTCCTTCCGGACCTGACCCGGTTGGCGAGGGACACGTCCGCCGCCAACCTCCCGGCCTATATTTGGGAGAATTGCACCGGAAATGCAAGGCCCGGCGGCCAGTGAGGCCGCACCGCCCTTCCCAAAATGCGATAAATCAGTAACTTCAAATGCCTCATCTGACAAGGAGGCCGACAATGGCGTATAAATTCAAGATCGTGGCGCGCAAGAACGACCAGTTCGGCGTCCAGTTCCTCTACAATGCCGAGGTCATGGTCTGGTCCGAGAGCTACAAGGCCAAGGCCAGCGCCAAGAACTGCATCGAATCGCTGAAAAAGCATGTGGCGGACGCGGCCACGGTCGATCTCAGCAATGGCGAGACCGGCTCGGGCTATCGCTTCGAGATGAAGAAGTCCAAGGACGGCCAGTTCCATGTCGTGTTCATCGCCTCCAATGGCGAGCCGATGGTACAGTCCGAACTTTACACCACCAAGGCCAGCGCCAAGAACTGCATCGAATCGTGCAAGAAGCAAATGGCCGAGACCGAGGTGGTCGACGAGACCTGACGCCGCCGGCCGGCCGGACCGGCAGCATCATGCCATTTGACGCTGCGGCGCATTCCCGGAATGGCGTGCGCCGTTTCATTCCTGTAGGGGCAGCGCAACGGGACGATCAGGGCCGATGAGCGATACGACCAGCAATGAAGACGCATTGGCCAAGGCCTATAATCGCGGCCTCGCCCTCGAGAACAAGGGCGATATCGCCGGTGCCGTCGCCGCCTACCGCGAGGCTTTGGCCCTCGATTCCGCCGATCCGGGCGGTCTGGCCATGCGCCTTGCCGCGCTCGGAGCGGGTCCGGTTCCGGAAGCCGCCTCGCCGGCCTATGTCGAACTGCTGTTCGAGCAGCACGCCGGCAATTTCGAGGACATTCTCGTCCGCCAGCTCCAATACGACGTTCCCAACCTCGTTCGCAGAAAGCTCGAGTCCCTCGGGCTGACGCGGTTCTCGCGCATGCTCGATCTCGGCTGCGGCACCGGACTGGCCGGCGAGGCGATGCGCGATGCCGTCGACAACGACATCATCGGCATCGACATCGCGGAAACCATGGTCGATTTCGCCGAGGACAAGGGCCTCTATGACGGCCTTTATACCGGCGAAATCCTCTCTTTTCTGGCGGACAACGACGAAGGCCCCTTCGACCTCGTCATCGCCGCCGACGTGCTGCCCTATCTCGGAGCGGTCGAGAACCTGTTCTCGGGCGTCGCATCGATGCTGACGCCAGAGGGCGTTTTCGCCTTCTCGACCGAAACGCTTCCGGGCACGGGCACCTACGCCGTCGGACCGAACCGGCGGTTCCTGCACGCCGAACCCTATCTGCGCGACACCCTTGCGGCCGCCGGCTTCACGATCCTCGCCCTGGACGCGATCAAT
>CAZKTH010000291.1:0-4342 GCA_964555575.1 uncultured Devosiaceae bacterium
ACACCCGTCATGATCTCGGTCTTTTCGCTTTCGAGGATGTCGAACCCGGCCGGCGGCGCGCCGGGCAGCGCTTCCCAGGTAACCGCATCGACCCGTGCCAGCGGCGGGGCTTCGCTTTCGACTCGCTGGGCAAAGGTGTCGAGAAGCGTTTCGCTGCCCCAGGCGGCGATTTCGACGCCTTCGCCGTCGTTGAGAACGTGGCCAGATAGCCCGAGATCATGGGCCAGCCGCCAGACGAAAGGCCGGAACCCCACGCCCTGCACCAGCCCGCGTACGCGGATCTTCCGGGCTGGAAGGTTATTGAATTTGGAATGGTCGGGCTTTGTCATTTCGACGTGCGGAAGCCTCTTTCTCCCTCCCCCTTGTGGGGAGGGACGTCGAACAGGACTTAGCACGGCTAAGTCCGTTGTGAGACAGGGTGGGGGTGTTTGCACCGGCGCTCGTTGCCCCACCCCACCCGACCCGGCTGCGCCGGGCCACCCTCCCCAGCAAGGAGAGGGAGAAAGTCAGCAGATGCGCGGCAATTGCTCGCCGGCGATCCAGTCGACGACGCGGGTGCCGCCGAAACCCGTTTTCATCTGGACGAGATGCGTCTCGTCCTCGATCACCGTGCCGATACGGGCCGCGTCCGCCCCAAGCGGATGGGCGCGCATGATCTGAAGCAGGGTTTTGGCGTCCCTGTCCTCGCAGATGCAGATCAGCTTGCCCTCGTTGGCGACATAGAGGGCGTCCAATCCCAGGAGTTCGCAGGCCGCCGAGACGTCGGGCCGGATCGGAATGGCCGCCTCGTCGAGCATCATGCCGACACCGGAGGCCGAGGCGATCTCGTTGAGCGTTGCCGCCAGGCCGCCGCGGGTCGGGTCGCGCAGGGTGACGATGCCCGGCACGACGGCGAGCATCCTTTCAATCAACCCGTTGAGCGCGGCGCAGTCGCTTTCGATTTCGGTCTCGAATTCGAGGCTTTCGCGCTTGGAAAGAATGGCGACGCCATGATCGCCCATGGTACCGGAAACAAGGATCGCCTGGCCCGGTCTGGCCTTGCTGCCCGAGGTCTCGACGCCTTCGGGAACGACGCCGATACCGGTCGTCGAAATGAAGACGCCGTCGCCCTTGCCCTTTTCCACCACCTTGGTGTCGCCGGTGACGATGGCGACGCCGGCTGCCTTTGCCGCCTTTGCCATCGACATGACGATTTTTTCGAGATCGGCAAGGGCAAAGCCTTCCTCGAGGATGAAGCCGGCCGAAAGATAGAGCGGTCTGGCACCCATCATGGCGACGTCGTTGACCGTACCGTTGACGGCAAGCGCGCCGATGTCGCCGCCGGGGAAGAACAGCGGCGTGATGACGTGACTGTCGGTCGAGATGACCACTCGCCCCGGCGGCAGGTCCAGCAGGGCGCCGTCATTGCCCTGATCAAGGATCGGGTTGGACAAATGCCTGACGAAAAGGGTGCGGATCAGTTCGGCCATCGCCCGGCCGCCGCCGCCATGGGTCATGTCGACGCTGCCGGCGAGGGCCGATCCCTCGGCTGTGGGTGCGCTCATGCGGGTTCGGGTTCCTTGACCTTGTCCTTGCCGCGAAAGCGGCCATAGGTCCAGTAGGCGGCGCAAGCCCCTTCCGAGGAGACCATGCACGAGCCCATCGGGTTGTCCGGGGTGCACACCGTGCCGAAAAGCTTGCACTCGGTCGGCTTCTTGACGCCCCTCAGGATCGCCGGGCACTCGCAGGACTTGGTCTCGCGCGATTGCTTGGCGCTGATCTCGAAACGCTTTTCGGCGTCGAAGAAAGCGTACTTCTCCCTGAGCCTCAGGGCGCTGTTGGCCACGGCGCCAAGACCCCGCCATTCGAATGTCTCGCGCAGTTCCAGCACCTCGTCGACCAGCACCTGCGCCTTGAGATTGCCGTCCCGCGTCACGACGCGGGTATATTCGTTCTCGACCTCAATCCGGCCGGTCTTGATCTGGCGGATCAGCATCAGCACCGACTGCATGACGTCGAGCGGCTCGAAACCGCAGATGACGACGGGCTTCCGGTAATGCTCGGCCGCCGCCTCATAGGGTCTGGAGCCGATGACGGCGCTGACGTGCGAGGGGCCGAGAAAACCGTCGATGCGCGCCGGCCCGCCAGGGGCGAAATCCTCGGAATCGAGGATGTGGCCGATGGCTGCCGGAGTCAGCACGTGGTTGACGAAGACCGAGAAGTTCCTGAGTCCTTCCTTTTCCGCCTGCAGCACCGCCACGGCGGTCGGCGGCGTCGTCGTTTCGAAGCCGATGGCGAAGAAGACGACCTGCCTGTCCGGGTTGTCGCGGGCGATCTTCAGGGCGTCCATGGTCGAATAGACCATGCGGATGTCGGCGCCGTCGGCCTTGGCCTTGATCAGTGACCGCCGCCTGGTGCCCGGCACCCGCATCATGTCGCCATAGGAGCAAAGGATCGCCCCGTGCCGTTCGGCAATCTCCACCGCGTCATCGAGCCGCCGCACCGGCAACACGCAGACCGGGCAACCGGGCCCGTGGACGAAATGCACGTTGTCCGGCATCAGGTCCTGGACGCCGTAGCGGAAGATGGCGTGTGTATGACCGCCGCAGAACTCCATGAAATAATAGGAGCGGTCGCCTTGCGCTTCCCTGGCGATCTGGGCGGCGAGTTTCTCGGCTACGGAGCGGTCGCGGAACTCGTCGACATATTTCATGCGGAGCCCCCGCTGATTTCCGCCATTTCCTCGGCGAGCAACCCGCCCTCGCGCATCAGCTCGAGGGTGCGCTGCGCCTCGTCCTCGGAAAGCTTGTTGAGGGCATAGCCGACATGGACGAGCACATAGTCGCCGACGGCGGCATCGTCGATGAGGGCGGTCGAGATCTTCTTCCTGATGCCCTCGAGCGAAACGATGGCGGTGGCGTCATCATCGAGCGAGACGATCTTGGCCGGGATGGCGAGACACATATGCGAAAACTCCTATTCGGCAGCGGTACCGAGGGGATGACCGGCCAGCACCATGGCGCGGGCGCCCATCAGCCAGGCGATCCAGTTGTCCAGACCCTCGCCGGTGCGGGCCGAAACCGGCAGCACCTTGATGCCCGGCTTGACGCGACGGGCATTGGCGGTCGCGATCTCCATGTCGAAATCGACATGCTCCAGAAGATCGGTCTTGTTGATGAGAACGAGATCGGAGGCGGCGAAGATATCGGGATATTTCAAGGGCTTGTCATCGCCCTCGGTGACCGAGAGGATGACGACCTTGTGGGCCTCGCCGAGATCGAACCCGGCCGGGCAGACAAGATTCCCCACATTCTCGATGAAGACGACCGAACCCTCGGACGGATCGAGATGATCAAGCGCGTGCCCAACCATATGGGCGTCGAGGTGGCAGCCCTTGCCGGTATTGATCTGAATGGCGCTGGCGCCGGTGGCGCGGATGCGTTCGGCGTCATTGGTCGTCTGCTGGTCGCCCTCGACGACATAGGGCGTGAGTTTGCCCATGAGCTTTTCGATGGTCTTGACCAGAAGGGCAGTCTTGCCGGAGCCGGGGCTCGAAACGAGGTTCAAAGCGAGAATGCCACGCCCGGCGAGATGGCCGCGGTTTTCCTCGGCCAGGGCGTTGTTCTTGGCCAGAAGATCGCGCTCGACGGCAAGCACGCGGGCTTCCGGGTCATGATCGTGGTGATGATCGTGATCGTGGTGATGATCATGATCGTGATGGTCGTGATCGTGGTGGTGGTGGTGATCGTGGCCATGGCCTTCGATCTTCACTTCACCCTGGCCGCAGCCGCAGGTCGCACACATTACGTGACCTCCAATTCCTTGATACGCAAACTGTCGCCTCCGCTGATCTGCAGGTCGGTGCCGCCGCATTTCGGGCAGGAGGCGAATCGGTCGGTGACCGTTATGAGCTCGAAACAGGAAAGGCAGCGTGCCTCGGCCGGCGGTGTGACGATATCGAGCTTTGCCCCGTCGGCCAAGGTGCCGCGCATCACAACATCGAAACCGAAACGCATGGCCTCCGGCTCGACCGAGGAGAGCGGTCCGACTTCGAGCGTGATCCGCTTGACCCTGGTGAACCTGGCCGTCTCGGCTTCGGTCTTGAGGATGTCGAGCAGGCTTTCGCAAAGCGAGAGCTCATGCATCGGTCAACCGTCCCGTTTCATCCGGTGAGTCCTGGGACGGACCATACTTCGCCCAAGCCCGCGCATACCAGTCCAGAAAGAAAGCTTCCGCCTCGCCAAGATGCGCCGCGGCCGCGGCGCTCAGCCCGTCCATGTCCTCGCCAAAGTCCCAGCCCGCACAACCCAGCACGAAGGCCGGCGGTTCCCGCCCGTAGAGCGTCTTGGCAAGGGTCAGCACC
>CAZKTH010000292.1:0-4256 GCA_964555575.1 uncultured Devosiaceae bacterium
ATCGCCGCCGTCACCACCCTTCCGCCGGCGCGAACAAGGCTGCGGATGTCGACCATCAGTCCCAGCGCCGCCATGGAGATGATGGTCAGCACACCGGAAACCGTCTGCAGCGGTCCGACCAGGACATCGGGGATGGCGCCGGCCGACCGCAACCCCATTAGTACCAGAAAGCCGAGGATGAACCAGGGCAGGAAGCGGCCGATGCCGTGATGGGTACGCGTCCCGCTTCCGCCGACACCGAGACCGAACACCACCGGCCCGAGCATGAGGACGCGGATGAGCTTGACCAGCGTCCCGGTCTGCACCGCCACCATGCCGGCCGGCGCCGTCGCCGCCAGCACCTGCGGCACGGCATAAACGGTCAGGCCGGCCAGGATGCCGTAATGCATGGCGTCAAGACCGATGGCATGGCCGAAAAGCGGCAGCAGCAGCACCACGATCACCCCGAGGGCGGCGGTGAAGGCGATCGAGGCGGCAACGTCCTCGCCCTCGGCGCCGATGACCGGCGCCACCGCCGCGATGGCCGAGTTGCCGCAAATGGAGTTGCCGCAGGCGACCAGCACTGCCAGATGATGGTGCAGCCCGAGCACCCGGCCGATGAGATAGCTCGCCGCGATCCCGGCGAGCACCACCAGCACGATGCCGCCGACGAGCCAGCCGCCGGCCGCTGTCAGGGCACTGAGGCTGATCGAGGCGCCGAGCAGCACCACGGCGACCTCCAGCACTTCCTTGGCGCAGAAACCGATGCCGGCGGTGAAGCGATGATCGGGCCCCATGGCGGTACGGATGCCGGTACCGATAAGAATGGCCAGTACCAGTGCCTCGAGCCACGGGTGGCCGAACACGGCGTTTTCGGCCGATTGCGCCGCGATCGCCAGCAGGGTGACGACCACGGTCAGTACGGTGCCGGGCAGAAGAAGAGGAATTTTCTTGAGGTGATGCATGACGACGTCCCTTGTGAGGGCGGCAAGCTGTCATGCAAAATTCTTCGTGAAAATCGAATAATTTTCGATTATACGTTCGTTATTATCGAATGATTGTTCCCTTATCCGCATGACTCTTGATCAGTTGCGCATGTTTGTCGCCGTCGCCGAGCGCGAGCATCTGACCGCCGCGGCCTCGGCCCTCAACCGGACGCCCTCGGCCATCTCCGCCGCCATAAAGGTGCTGGAAGGGCGCTACGGCATCGCCCTGTTCAATCGTGTCGGCCGCCGCATCGAACTCACGCCGGCCGGTCGCCTGTTTCTCAACGAGGCGAAGGCGACGCTTGCCCGCGCCGAGGCGGCCGGCAATCTCCTCGCCGACCTTGCCGGATTGAACCGTGGCAGCATCGAGGTGCACGCCAGCCAGACCATTGCCAGCTACTGGCTCCCCGGCCGTCTCATGCGCTTTCACGCCAGCCATCCCGGCATCGACATCCGGCTCCATATCGGCAATACGCTGATGGTTGCGGCCGCCGTCATGAGCGGAGTGGCCGAAATCGGCTTTGTCGAAGGCGAGGTGAACCATGCGAGCCTCACCGTGCGGCCGCTGGCCGAGGACGCTCTGGTCATTGTCGTCGGCACCGATCACCCCTGGGCCGACGGACAGGCGCTCTCGGCCGGTGATCTCGCTTCCGGCACCTGCTGGGTGATGCGCGAGTCCGGTTCCGGCACGCGCACCGAATTCCTCTCGGCTCTCAGCGGCTACGGCCTGGCGCTATCGGATCTCGACATCGTGCTGGAACTTCCGTCGAACGAGGCGGTGCTGGCCGCCGTGCTGTCGGGCCATTGCGCCGCCGCGCTGTCGAGCGCCGCCGCCGCGCCGCTCGTCGATCAGGGCCGGCTCAGGATCGCCAGTTTCCCGCTGCCGGTCCGCGCCTTCTCGATGCTGGTACACACCGAGCGCCATCCCGGCCACGCCGCCTCCGCCTTCGCCCGGATGGTGATGGACGAAGCCGGATAGGGCGCTTCATGTTTTCGGGACAGCGATGTCTGTTTCACCTCTTTCTTTGGCGGACAGGTTTGGGTGCCGGCGGCGCCGGCTCCGCAAAACCTGGCGCGCCTGGAGCATCGTGCGAAAAAGTGGATCCCGGTTTTGCGCAAAAACGATGCGACCACAAAGCGATAGAGCATGCGTTCTGATTCCATCAGAACGCATTTTGCTCTAGCCCTTGCGCGGTCCGGTCATCGTCTCGGGCCTGACGATGGCGTCGAACTCCGCCTCGCTGACATAGCCGAGCCGCAACGCTTCCTCGCGAAGGGTCGTGCCGTGCTTGTGGGCCGCCTTGGCGATCTCGGCCGCCTTGTCGTAGCCGATCTTCGGGGTCAGGGCGGTGACGAGCATCAGCGAGCGCTCGGTCAGTGCCTTGATGTGCGCCTGATTGGCGACGATGCCGACCACGCAGCGGTCGGTGAAGGATCGCGCCGCGTCGCTGAGGAGCTGCACCGACTGCAGGAAGGCATAGGCCATGACCGGCCGGAAGACGTTGAGTTCGAAATGGCCCTGGGAACCGGCGAACTGGATCGTGGTCTGGTTGCCCATGACCCGGGCGGCGACCATGGTCATCGCCTCGGACTGGGTCGGGTTGACCTTGCCCGGCATGATCGAGGAACCCGGCTCGTTTTCCGGCAGGCTCAGTTCCCCGAGGCCCGAGCGCGGCCCGGAGCCGAGGAAGCGGATGTCGTTGGCGATCTTGAACAGCGAGGCGGCGACCGACGTCAGGGCGCCATGGGCGAAGACGTAGGAATCCTGGGCCGCCAGCGCCTCGAACTTGTTCGGCGCCGTGGCGAAGGGCAGCCCGGTCAGCTCGGCCATGGCGGCGGCGAAGCGCTCGGCGAATTCGGCATGGGCGTTGAGGCCGGTACCGACCGCCGTGCCGCCCTGGGCAAGATGATAGAGCCCGTCGAGCACCTGCCGCAGACGGCCGATGCCCAGATCGACCTGGGCGGCGTAGCCGGAAAATTCCTGCCCCAGGGTCAGTGGCGTGGCGTCCTGGGTATGGGTGCGGCCGATCTTGACGATGCCGGCGAAGGCCTCCGCCTTGTCGGCGAGGGCAACCCGCAAATGCTCGAGCGCCGGGATCAGGGTGTTGGCGATCTCCATCGCCGCCGCGACGTTCATGGCGGTGGGAAAGGTGTCGTTGGAGGACTGGCCGAGATTGACGTGGTCATTGGGATGGACCGGGTTCTTGGAACCCATCTCGCCGCCCAGCAGTTCGATGGCGCGGTTGGAGATGACCTCGTTGGCGTTCATGTTGGACTGGGTGCCCGAGCCGGTCTGCCAGACCTTCAGGGGAAAGTGATCGTCCCAATCGCCGTGAACGACCTCGGCCGCCGCCGTTTCGATGGCATCGGCGCGTCTGGCGTCGAGCATGCCGAGGGCGCGGTTGGTGCGCGCCGCCGCCTGCTTGACCCGGCCCAGGGCACGGATCAATGGCACCGGCATGGTTTCACTGCCGATCGGGAAGTTGATCAGCGACCGTGCCGTCTGCGCGCCATAGAGCCTGTCCGCCGGCACCTCGATCGTGCCGAAGCTGTCGCTCTCGTTTCTCGTGCCGGCCATGGACTCTCTCCTTGACAAATTGCGGCAGCCGCCGCTCCCCTTGCTTTCAGTCAAGCCCAATAGACAAAATCGGTCCAAACAGGAAGCCCGGATGCGTCGTCGGGCCGGACGACGTGCCCTGTCCCGAAAATGAGGCGAATCATGTTCCTTCCGGTGGCGGGGTTGGCTTGTCATTCCCCGTTTTCCGGAGATCGGCATGGACATTCTCTATCGCGCTTCCGTCCTCGGTGACGCCGATGCCATCTGCCGCCATCGGGCGGCGATGTTTACCGACATGGGCGGACCGCTGGACGCTATTGACGCCATGTCCGGGCCGTTCCGGCAATGGCTGCTGCCGCGACTGACCGACGGGCGCTATTTCGGCGTCACGGCCGAGGCGGACGGCATGGATGTCGGGCACGCCGGCGCCATGGTCATCGACTGGCCGCCGGGCCCGCGTCTGCCGGTCTCGTCCCGGCGCGGATACATATTCAACGTGCACGTCGAACAGGCATTCCGGCGGCGTGGCATTGCCCGCACGCTCATGCAGCACCTCGAAATCATGCTGAAGGAACGCGATGTCACCTTCGCCGCCTTGCACGCATCCGATCTCGGACGGCCGCTTTATGACGATCTGGGATGGACGTCCGGCGGCGAGTTGATCAAGGCGCTCGTCTAAAGCATCGTGCGCAAAAGCGAATGCCGGTTTTGCGCCAACCGGGGACCGACCCGAA
>CAZKTH010000293.1:0-4196 GCA_964555575.1 uncultured Devosiaceae bacterium
CGGGCGCCGGCGACGGCCGTGCCGATGGCGGCGAGATCGCGCGGCCCGCCGCGTCCAAGGGTCAGACGGGTCAATGCCCGGGTGATGTCGGGGGTGGCGCGCAGCAATTGCCGGAGGCGCCCGGCGATTTCGGCCCGTTCGAGCATGTATTCGACCATGTCGAGCCGTTTGTTGATGGCGCCCGAATCGGTCAGCGGCGCGGCAAGGCGCCGGGTCAGAAGCCGGCCGCCGGCGGCAGTGACGGTTCTGTCCATGGCGGTGCGCAGGGAACCGCGCGCTTCGCCGCGATTGGTCAGGGTCAGTTCGAGCGAGGAACGGGTGGCGTTGTCGATGGCCATGACGGCATGGACGCCCCTTTGCTCGGGCGGCCTCAGGGCCAGCGGCGCCCCCTTCTGGGTATGGGTGACATAGGCCAGAAGGGCACCGAGTGCCGACCGGCCGGCGCGGGTGAAGGCGGTCGGATCGGTGGCGGCGAAAGCCGCGGAAATGCGGGCCGCCCCCTTTTCGGAATCGAAGAACTCCGCACCGACAAGGGTCAGGCGGCGTTCGAGCTCCGGGCCGGCGAAGCGGTGCTCCCTGAGCCAGTCGGCAACGCTTTCGGAAACCAGCAGCTCGGCCGGATCGATGCGGGCAAGTTCGTCGGAAAGAGCCTCGGGCTGCAATTCGGTCAGAAAGGTCTCGCCGGTCGAGACGTCGGCCGCGGCGAGCGCCAGATCGGCTTCGCCATGCCGGATGAGGCTGAGGGCACAAAGGAAATTGTTGGCCGCCTCGGGCAGCAGGTCGTCCTCGGTGATGGTACCGGCGGTGACGAGCCGGACAACATCGCGCTCGACGACGGATTTGGCGCCGCGCTTCTTCGCCTCGGCCGGGTCTTCCATCTGTTCGCAGATGGCGACGCGGTGGCCAAGCGCGATGAGTTTCTTGAGATAGTCCTCGGCGGCATGGACCGGCACGCCGCACATCGGGATGTCCTCGCCCTGATGCTTGCCGCGCTTGGTCAGAACGATCCCCAGCGCTTCGGAAGCGATCTCGGCGTCCGAGAAGAACAGCTCGTAGAAATCGCCCATGCGGTAGAACAGGAGATAGCCGGGATTGACCGCCTTGATCTCGAAATACTGCGCCATCATCGGCGTCGATCCTGCCGGGGCGGAAGTCGCAGAAGCCTCGATAGGTTTGTGGTCCATGGGCAGGAGGGCGGTGCGCGGGCAAACGAGCGCCGACCTTAGAGCATCGTGCGAAAAAGTGGAAACCGGTTTTTTCGCTGCGAACGACGCGACCACAAGACTTCCGCAAAAGCAAAAGCCCGCCCTGCGCGCCGGCAGGCGACAAATGGCAGTTGCGGGCGGATCTCCCTCATGGAACGAACCCGCCCGCAACTGCCAGGAAACAGGAAAGAACGCGTGCCGGCGTTCACGCCTTGGCGAGGGCCTGTTCGATATCGGCGATGATGTCCTCGACATGCTCGATGCCGACCGAGATGCGGATGAGGTCCTCCGAGACCCCGGCGCTCTTGAGCTCCTCGGCCGAGAGCTGGCGGTGCGTCGTCGTCGCCGGGTGGCAGGCCAGGGACTTGGCGTCGCCGATATTGACCAGCCTGAGGATCATGTGCAGCGCGTCGATGAAGCGGGCGCCCGCTTCCCTGCCGCCCTTGATGCCGAAACTGAGAATGCCGGAACCCGAGCCCCTGGAGATGCGCTTGGCCACCGCGTGATAGGGGCTGTCGGCAAGGCCGGCATAGTTGACCCAGGCGACCTTGGGATGGGATTTGAGATGGTAGGCCACCGCCAGGGCGTTCGAGGCGTGCCGTTCGATGCGGAGTCCGAGGGTTTCCAGGCCCTGCAGGATCAGGAAGGCGTTGAACGGCGACAGGGCGGCGCCGGTATTGCGCAAGGGCACGACGCGGGCCCGGCCGATATAGGCGGCGGCACCGAAATCCTCGGTATAGGTGACGCCGTGATAGGACGGATCGGGCGTGTTCATCACCGGGAAGCGTTCGGCATTGGCCTTCCAGTCGAATGTGCCGCTGTCGACGATGATGCCGCCGATCGAGGTGCCGTGGCCGCCGATATACTTGGTCAGCGAATGCACGACGATATCGGCGCCGAAATCGAAGGGCCGGCACAGATAGGGCGTCGCCACCGTGTTGTCGACGATGACCGGAACACCGTGACGATGGGCGATCTCGGCGATTTTCTCGATGTCGACGACATTGCCGGCCGGATTGCCGATCGATTCGCAAAAGACCGCCTTGGTCTTTTCGTCGATGGCCTTGTCGAAGCCGTCGAAATCGTCATGGGCGACAAGACGGGCCTCGATCCCCTGACGCGGGAAGGTGTGGACGAACAAATTGTAGGTGCCGCCATAGAGCTGGGAGACCGAGACGATGTTGTCGCCGACCCCGGCAATGGTCTGGATGGCATAGGTGATCGCCGCCATGCCCGAGGCCAGGCCCAGCGCGCCGATGCCGCCTTCCATTTGGGCGACGCGGGCTTCGAGCACCGCCGTGGTCGGGTTCATGATGCGGGTATAGATGTTGCCGGCGACCTTGAGGTCGAACAGATCGGCACCGTGCTGGGTGTCGTCGAAGGTATAGGACGTGGTCTGGTAGATCGGCACGGCGGCGGCCTTGGTGGTGGCCTCCGATTCATAGCCATGGTGCAGGGCGATCGATTCGAGCTTCATGACGCGACTCCATTGCGTGGCAGGCGCGCAGATTCCCCGGTCAACCGGAAAATGGCAAGGCCCGGGAGAGACAAGTCATTCTCTTCCGGGCCAAATTTCGAGCACACTTTGCCGAGCGCAGCGGATTAGTCGTCCATCGGTCCCTTTTCCGGCGCGTAGGTCATGTAGAAGAAATCGGCCGGGGCGGCGAGGCCGTTAAGGTCGTGGGCAGCAAGGGCGACGAAGGAACCGGTGAAGGAGCCGTGTTCGGCCTGGCCGCCGCATTCGTCCGAAATCAGCGAGGCATCGAGCTTCGGTTCTATGGCGGTGAATTCGGCTTCGCCCTCAAGGGCATAGGAATAGGTGAGGACCGAATTCCTCACCTCCATCCTGAGGCGCACCCGTCCCTGGTCCGGGAGCGGGATCGGTTCGCCGGGAAAGCTCAGATTGCCTTCCGGGAAGCTCGCTTCCGAACTCATCAGCAGCAATTCGCGCTTGCCGTCGGAATGGGCGGTAACGGCGAGATAGTGGAAATTGTAGCGCCCGTAGTAGAGCAGGAAGCCGGCCATCTGCCGTTCGTCCATCGGCGAGAAGGACAATTCGGTCTCGGCGGTGAAGTTGAAATGCTGCTGACGGCGGGCGACGAGCGCCTGTTCGAACCAGGAGGCAATCGATTCGCGGCCATAAAGCCGCAAGGCTCCCGGCACCGCCGTCATCGAGAAGATGCGTTCGGTCTCGGGCGTCCTCAGCCACTGGAAATCGATCGGCAGTTCGGTGCCGTCGAAGCTGTAGTGCTTGGCTTCCCAGTATTTTGCCTCGTCGCGGGCCGCCGGCAGCTCGACCTCATAGCTCGGCACCGGGCCATTCTTGACCCAGAGCCAGTCGTCCCCGCGCCATTCGGCTTCCTGGATGCCGGTTTCGCGGCCGAGGACGCAGCGGCGCTTCTGGGTCGTCGGGCGGCCCATCAGGTGAACCAGATAGGTCTTGCCGTCCGGGGTATCGACGATGTCGCCATGTCCGGACCGCTGCACTCGGTTCATGTTGTGGTCCTTGGCGGTGAGGATGTGCTTGAGCGGATGCAGCTCGTACGGCCCGTCGATGTTGCGCGAGCGGGCGAAGGTGCAGGCGTGCTCGTAGCCGGTGCCGCCCTCGGCGGTCAGCAGGTAATACCAGCCATTACGCTTATAGAGATGCGGACCCTCGACCAGCTTGAGATCGGTGCCCTGGAAAATGTTGGTACGCGGCCCGATCAGCCTTTTCTCAACCGGATCGTATTCCTGCAGAACGATGCCCGCGAAGGTCAGCGGACGGGCGCGATGGTCCCACGTCATGTTGATGAACCACTTGCGGCCGTCATCGTCGTGGAACAGCGAGGGATCGAAGCCCGAGGAGTTGATGTAGACCGGATCGGACCACGGCCCCATGATGTCGGGGGCGGTGACGATGTAGTTGTGGGCGTCCTTGAACGAGCCGTCCTTGCGCTTGACGTCGGTATAAACAAGCCAGAACTGTTCCCCGTCATGGCTGAGGCAGGG
>CAZKTH010000294.1:0-4184 GCA_964555575.1 uncultured Devosiaceae bacterium
TGAGTTCGGGCTCGTCCATGCCGCCATAAAGATGATTGAGGAACATCTCCTTGGTGAGGGTGGTGCCCTTGCGGAGCGATAGGAGCTCCAGCATCTGGTATTCCTTGCCGGTCAGATGCACGCGCTGGCCACCGACCTCGACCGTCTTGGTGTCGAGATTGACGTTGAGGTCGCCGGTCGAGATGACCGACTGGGCGTGCCCCTTGGAGCGGCGGACGATGGCGTGGATGCGCGCGACCAGCTCGTCCTTGTGGAACGGCTTGGTCATGTAGTCGTCGGCACCGAAGCCGAGGCCCCGGACCTTGTCCTCGATGCCGGCAAGACCGGAAAGGATCAGGATCGGCGTTTGCACCTTGGCGACGCGCAGCGTTCTCAGAACCTCGTAACCGGACATGTCCGGAAGGTTGAGATCGAGCAGAATGATGTCGTAATCATACAGCTTGCCGAGATCGACACCTTCTTCGCCAAGGTCGGTGGTGTAGACATTGAAGCTCTCGGATTTCAGCATAAGCTCGATCGATTGAGCCGTTGCGCCGTCGTCCTCGATCAACAGAACTCGCATGTTCAGCCCCTTGATGGTTCCTGCTGGAACATGGGTGTCACCCATGCGCGGCGGCCACCCAATCCAACCCTACTGGATATGATTCGACCCTAAACGCAATTAGTTAACAAACTTTAATTCGCGGTGACAAGGTGAAAGGATTCCTGAATGCACAAGAGCCTAACTTGTTGAAAAATAATATTAAAGTATGTCAACAAAACTTAAGAAACCTGTTTAAGAAAGTCCTTCAATGGACTCTACCGACTCATCGAAACAGGTATGGGGTCAAGCAGCGCCCCGACGCGCAATCGTCAGGGGAAAATTTTGCTCGAACAACCTCAATAGAGCATATTGCTTAATGATCGGTTAGCTTTTCAATAGCGATTCGACTCATCGAATTGCAGCGACCGGCTCCCTGTTGGGGATCCGGACCGGACAAGGAGGACGGCGTGCAGTCGCTGATCGCCGAAATCGCCGATATCGAGGAGGTCGAGGTCTTCGGCCGCGTCAAGTCGGTCCAGGGTCTTCTGATCGAGATCGTCGGGCCGGTCAGGGAATTGCGTGTCGGCGGCCGGGTCATCATCGAAACGCGGGCCGGCGCCCGGCTCGAGGCCGAAATCATCGGTTTCAAGGGTGGTCACGCCCTTTGTCTGCCCTTCGGCTCGATCGAAGGCGTTCGCCTGGGGTGCAAGGCGGTGTTCACCAGCCATGACGGGCAGGCCTATCCGGCCATGGGCTGGCTCGGGCGGGTGGTCAACGCCAAGGGCGAGTCGATCGACGGCAAGGGGCCTTTGCCGCGCGGGTCCGCCGGCTACCCGCTCAAATCGCCGCCGCTGCCGGCGCATCTGCGGGCCAGAGTCGGCGATCCGATCGATATGGGGGTGAGGACCCTCAACACCTTCACCACGGTGTGCGAAGGCCAGCGCATGGGCATCTTCGCCGGCTCGGGCGTCGGCAAGTCGGTGCTGATGTCGATGCTGGCGCGCAATACCGATGCCGACGTGGCGGTGATCGGGCTGATCGGCGAACGCGGCCGCGAGGTCAAGGAGTTCATTTACGACTATCTGGGCGAAGAGGGACTCAAGCGCGCCGTCATCGTCGTCGCCACCTCGGACGAAAGCGCCCTGATGCGTCGCCAGGCCGCCTATCTCGCCATGACCCTGGCCGAGTTCTTCCGCGATCAGAACCAGAAAGTCCTGTGCATGATGGACAGTCTCACCCGCTTTGCCATGGCGCAGCGCGAGATCGGGCTTTCCATCGGCGAGCCGCCGACCGCCAAGGGTTACCCGCCGACGGTGTTTTCGGAATTGCCGCGTCTTCTCGAACGGGCCGGGCCGGGTTTGGAAGGGTCGGGTTCCGTTACCGGACTTTTTACCGTTTTGGTGGAAGGTGACGATCACAATGAGCCGATCGCCGATGCGGTCAGAGGCATTCTTGATGGGCACATTGTAATGGAACGCGCCATCGCCGAGCGCGGACGCTACCCGGCGATCAACGTTCTGAGGTCCATTTCGCGCACCATGCCAGGGTGTGTGCCGGTTCCTGTCCGGCCTCTCCTGCAAGCGGCGCGCGAGCTCATGTCGGTTCATGCCGACATGGAGGAACTGATCCGACTGGGGGCTTACCGCAAGGGATCAGACGAGGACGTGGATCGGGCGATCGCGGTCATGCCGGTTCTGGAGGCCTATCTGAGCCAGGACCGGGAGGATCGTACCAGTATCGAAACGGGCTATGCGCGGCTCGCCGAGATCATGGAGATGGACATCGCTGCGAGAAAGACTTGATGAGTAAGGAGTGCAAGTCATGAAGTCGCGCAACAAGAGCCTGATCCGGCTCAAGAAGTTCCAGGTCGACGAAAAGCGCCGCCAGGTGACGCAGATCGAGATGATGATCGCCGATTTCGAGCGCATGGCCGCCGAACTCGACCAGCAGATCGAGATCGAGCATCAAAAGACCGGCATTTCGGACGTCGCCCATTTCGCCTATTCCACCTTTGCCAAGGCGGCGCGGGATCGGCGCGACAATCTGCTCGACAGCGCCGAGAACATGCGCGGTCAGCTCGAAACGGCCCAGGATGCCCTCGCCGAGGCGATCGAGGATCTCAAGAAGATCGAATTGCTCGACCAGCGCGAACACCTGCGCGAAGCGGCGGCCGAGGCCAAGGCCGAACAGGCCGAACTCGATGAAATCGGCTTGCGGCGGCACGGACGCTGATCCTTCTCACCGCACTCCTTTTTTGAAAACGGCCCGCTTCGGCGGGCCGTTTCGCGTTTTGGCCGGAAAAGACCCCGGCGGCGCCCGAACTGCGGCGGAGCTTCAGCCCTACTTTATCATCACCTTGGCGCGGGCGATGAGCGTTCCGCTCCAGTCCCTCTCGGACGTCTGGTCGCAATAGGTCCATGTGCCGGAAAAGGCGGTGAAGTCGTCGTTGAAATTGAAGGTGATCCCGCCCCAGTGCAGGCTGTCGTCACGTGAACTGTCGCAGGTGACGCTGGAATCGGCTTCCACCCAGACGCCGGTGAGCGTGTGGCCGCTGAGCGTGCCGATGATGCGGCCGTTGTCCTGATCGTAGGGTCCTTTGACGTCGCTACCCTTCTGCGTGAGCTTCATCTCGCCTTCGCTGGTCTTCCATACGCCGGAGACCGGTCCTAGAGGCTGGGCCATGACAGCAGACGCGCCGACGAGGAAAAAGGCAAACGCGACCGCGAGCAGTCCTTTCAAGAGACGGATGATCATGCTGCTCCTCCCTATGCATGTGCCAGTTCCGGGACGGAACCGGCGCACACGCTATACTGCCGCAGCATGAAGCGGAAAAGACGTGCTGTCGTCGCACGAGAGCTACGGCAAACCGGGGGGCGGCCGCCCGCCGCCCCCCGGCTTTCCTGCGTCAGTCAGGCTCGCACTTCCTGACGCTGGAAGGCGACATAGGCACCGGTGAACAGGATCACCGTGGCGGCGAACAGGCCGGAGATCTGCGGCCAGATCAGCAAAAGGCTCTCGAAGGTCGGCAGCGGCGCCCCGATCAGCGCCCCCTGCAGCTGCGACATGAAGATCGGCCCGACCGAGCGCGAGGCCGGGTCGAGGATCATCTGGGCGATCTCGGAGTAAAGCGTGACCGGCGAAATGCGCGCCAGCCCCTGCTGCCACTCGAACTGGTAGAGTACCGTCATCGGATCGAGCGGATTGAGCGGCGAGATGACGCCGGCGACGAACGGCGTGATCATCGACCAGAAGAAGGAGAAGATCAGCCAGACCGACAGTGCCGCCAGGGCCGAGGTCGCCGGCGCCTTGATCAGTGTCGAGAAGGCGAGCGCCAGTGCCAGCCACACCCCGGTGTAGATGAAGGTGGCAATCAGATAGCTGAGGCCTCTGACGACCTCGTCGGCCGAGGGCGGCAGACCGAGCATCAGGATGCCCATGCCGATCATCAGCAGCCACAGGGTGACAAGGGCGATGCCGATCACCAGCATGCCGCCCAGGAACTTGCCGAACAGGACGGCGTCCCGGTAGATCGGCTGGGCCAGGATGCGGCTCATGGTGCGTTTGCCGAACTCGCCGTTGACCGCGTCGAAGCCGAGGGCAATGGCGACGAGCGGCAACAAAAAGCCCATGAACGAGGAGAAGGAGGGCAGGGGTTGCTGGG
>CAZKTH010000295.1:0-4172 GCA_964555575.1 uncultured Devosiaceae bacterium
TCGCCGCCGCGCGGGACGGCGGCATGACGCTTGAGGGTGAACCGGAGGTGTTGAACGAACGTCCGGCCGCCGCGCTCTGGGACGGCCGCCTGCTGCCGGGGCCCTGGCTGATCACCGAAGGGCTGAAGCGCGCGGTCGAAGGAGCCGGAACCTACGGCACCTACACCCTCAACATCCGCCGCAGCCATCACACGGCGGCGCTTGGCGCCTATCTCAAGCCGGTCACCGATCGCGGCATGGTGGCGATCCTTGCCGTTTCCGATCCGACCGAAGCCTGCGTCGCCCCGTTCGGGGGACGGGCGCCGGTGCTGTCGACCGATCCGATTGCCTTCGGCATTCCGACGCCGGACGGGGCGGTGCTGATCGACATCGCCACCTCGGAGACCACCAACGGCATGGTCAAGCGGTTTGTCGATGAGAAAAGGCCCTTCAGCCATGACTGGCTGATCGACGCTTCCGGCAGTCCGAGCCGCGATCCCGACGTGCGGTCCGCCACTCCGCCCGGTGCGATCATGCCGCTGGGCGGTTTCGACAACGGTCACAAGGGTACCGGCCTCGGCATGGCGGTCGAAGCGCTGACGCATGGGCTCAGCGACAATGGACGCCGCCGCGGTCCTCGGGGCTGGCAGGCCAACGTCTTCCTGCAGGTGATCGATCCGGAGGCTTTCGGCGGCATCGATGTTTTGGTGGCGGAGACCGGCTTCCTGGCCCGGGCGATCCGTACATCCGCACCGGCCGATCCCGGCAGGAGCGTGCGCGTGCCGGGCGAGCGGGCGCTGACGCTCCGGGCGGAGCGCATGGAGCATGGCGTGCCGCTTTCCCCGGGTATCGTCGCCGGGCTGACCGAATGGAGCGAGCGGCTCGGGCTGTCCTTGCCGGCCAGGCGCGGTTGAGCGGATGTGACCGCCGGTGTTAACGCCCCATGCCGTGGCCCGGGGTCCCGGGGCACGCATTGCGGTTTCAGTGAACCGACATGGGCCGGCGCGCGTCATAGGATATGCCACTCCGGGGGACGGGCCTTGGTCCGTCTGTTCGGCATTGGCACCAGATCGCGCCAGCCAGACCGCACTTGCCGGATTATTGCAGTAAAAGCAAAGTCGGCATGCAAATAATAATTGCATTCACAAAGTAACTGTTAGCATAGATTCTTTTTGTTCATCCCGGGTTCATAGTAAATATTCTATAGATATTGCATCGGAAACTTATATAGCTCCGTTGCAATGCCTCCAAACCCCTAGGAGAACAAGATCATGACGAAGATTCCAATGAAACTACTGCTCGTTGCCGGTGCAGCCGCGCTTGTGCTTGCCGGCGCAACCGGCCCGGGCCTGTCCAGACAGGCCACGACGAGAACGATCTGCTCGGCCGAATACTTCACGGGCCAGGCCTCCTCGACGCCGGAAATCGCGAAGGACAAGGCCGTCGCCTTCTGGGCGCTGAACGTGCAGACCGCACTCGGTCCCGCATGGGCTACCTGGGCAAACGCCAAGAACGCCCGTGTCAAGTGTGCATGGAAGGATCGGCCCGCCAATCTGATGATCTGCGCGGCGAGAGCCATTCCATGCCAGGTCACCGGCATCCTTCTCGAAACGGTGCCTGTTGACCCGGACGGCTTGATGCATCCCTAGTCCCCTATGCGCAAAAGCGGATTCATACCCGACCGACAAATGAAAAGGCCCCCCGGGGCGACCCGGAGGGCCTTGCCCAACAGAAGCGCCCCGCTGTCGCGACCGTTTCCGGACGGAGCGGCGGCGACGTCGATGTCTTGATTGATGCAGGGGCCGAAACGGGGTCGACCGGGCATCAGGTCAGCCGCGTCACCTCGATCTCGTCGCCCTCTTCGATCAGGGCGAGGTCGCGGACGTCGCCAATGGCATCGGCCCAGATATTGCAGGGCGCGGCGAGGCGGATTTCATTGCCTTCGGACAGGGGCGTCCGGCCGAAGCCGATGGCGATGGCATGGCCTTGCGTCCAGAAGGCGATCTCGCCGCGCTCGATCACGGCTTTGGCGTCGGCCTCGCGTCCGGCATTGACCGCCACCATGAAATAGACTTCCTCGCCCCAGATCATCGCCCGGGCCCGGATCGGCAGGGCAGCGAGAATCCGCCGTGCCGTTTCGGTTTTCCGGGTCATGACGACGAGTTCGATCTCGCCCGAGGTGATTGCCAGTTTCGCCATTGCCGTCATGCTCCAGTCGGCGATTCGGCATAGGCTAACCCATGTTCCGCTTTGACAAAATCAAAACGCATGGGCCAGGGCATCGTGCGGAAAAGCGGCATCCACTTTTCCTGAACACGCCCTGCCCAATCCGATAAGCTTCGCCAACCGATATTGTCCAAGGGAGGATGCGATGCGTCTTGGTCCTGTGTTTCTGACTTTCGCGCTTCTGGCCGCGCCGGCAACGGCCGCCAGTTTTGACTGCAACAAGGCTTCGTCGCCATTCGAGCTGGCCGTCTGCGCCGATTCCACCCTGTCAAAGGCCGACGAAGACATGGCTGAAGCCTTTTATGCAGCACGCGGGGTGTTGTCGAAACAGGCTTCCGCCGTGGTGCTCGCCGACCAGCGCGGCTGGATCAGATTCGTCAAGCGCGCCTGCACCGATAATGCCGAGCCGAAAACCAGGGGTCGCTACGACGCGGATGGCATTGCCTGTCTGACCAACTACTTCGCCCGGCGGGCGGAAACGCTCGGCAAGATCGGCACCAACAACGGTCTGACCACCTATCCGGTCGAGATGTTCGCGACACATGCGGATCCGGATCCGGACTCGTGGAACAAGGTGGCTACCACCGAGATCTCCTATGCCCAGATCGACGACAGCGGTCCGGAGGCGTTTGCCTTCAACGCCTATGCAAGGTCCCTGGCTCTGCCGGCGCTGCAACAGTCCGAAAGCGACAACGAACCGGGTACTTCGGACTCTCAGTTTGCCGTCGAACTGCGAGTGGTCATCCCGCAGATGATCGGCGTGGTCATCAACGACTGGTATTACGGGCACGGCGCCGCGCATGGCAATTATGCCATCACCTATGGGCAATTTCTGAGAAAGCTGCAAAGACCGGTCACGGCAAGCGATGTTTTCGCCGCTGACGACTGGGCGCTGGCCCTCAAGCCGCTGGTGATCGCGCGACTTAAAAAGAGCCTCGAAGCGGAAACCGGAGAAACCGACATTCTCTGGGAGGATGAACTCGACGGCGTCGAAAAGGTCATTGCCGACCCGACACGCTGGGACGTGACGGAGGAGGGGATCGGCTTTCAGTTCGAGCCTTATGAAGTGACGGCCTATGCCTTCGGTGCGCCGAAGGCGGCGATGCGGTGGGATGAACTCTCCCCCTGGCTTCAGCCCGGCGCCATGGCGCTGCTCATCGGGGAATGACGAGGCGCCAGAGCATCGTGCGAAAAAGGGGCTCCCGGCTTTTCGCCAACTGAGACCCGACCCGAAGGGGCAATTCGCGCCGGTGGCACGAATTGAGGATCGAGGGATGCGACCACAAAGAGATAGGGCATGCGTTCCGCTTCCATCAGAACGCGTTTTGCCCTGGTCGTGCCGATGGCGCGACTGGCGGCAAGCCTGTCAGGAATTATTGCCCTCATCCGCCTGTTTCGGGGGAGGAAGCGAACAGGCCCCCTCGCCGATGGTGTCGGGGGTCAGACCGTCGGCCAGCAGATCGCTCCAGTCCCGGTGGCGGCGGAACTGCGCCGCCACGTAGGAACAGGTCGGAATGATCCTGAAGCCTTCGGCGCGGGCGTCGGCAATGGCGCGGTTCATCAGCTTTGCCGCGATGCCGCTGCCGCGAAAGGCGTTGGGCACGAAAGTGTGGTTGAAGTCGCGGATTTCCGGGGTGCGGACGACATAGGTCATCTCCGCCTCCTCGCCGCTTTGCATACGCGTGACATAGCGGCCGTATCCGGGCTGGGTCTCGTGGGTGATGGTCAGGTCTTCGGTCATGTGCTGATTGGCTGGCAGGGAAAGCCGCAGCTTCGGGCAGAACGCATCCATTGGCAAGAGCCGTCCGGGCATCGTTTCGAAGCCGCACCTGTAGCGCTGCCGGCATCCGCAACGAACCGAGCGGATCGCCGGGTCCTGGTCCCGGTGGCGAAGGCGGCGCGGACCGGCTGGATACCGTGATCACAAAATGATGAAGCCATCTGTACCATGGGTGTGTACCACTGGT
>CAZKTH010000296.1:0-4157 GCA_964555575.1 uncultured Devosiaceae bacterium
ACTTTAAGTGCTGCCGCCTCAAGCCAGTTTCGTCATCTATGCCTGCGGTCTTGCCGGGCTCAATCTTGCCGCTGCCATGCTGGCACCGATGGCCGTCGACCTGATCGACGGCAATCCGGACTGGCAGGCCTTCCTGGTCTCGATGCTGGTGCTCGGCTTTCTGTCCCTGATGGTCATCCTGACGACGATGGGGCGGCCGGTGCCGTTCAGCCGGCGGGTCGGCTTCCTGCTCGTCAACGCCCTGTGGCTCACCGTCAGCCTCGGCGCGACGCTGCCCTTCCTGCTCTCGGATCTGCACCTGACATTCACCAATGCCCTGTTCGAAAGCGTCTCGGGCCTGACAACGACCGGGGCGACGGTTCTGACCGGGCTCGATTCCATGCCGCGCGGCATCCTGTTGTGGCGCTCGCTGCTGCACTGGATCGGCGGCATCGGCATCATCGCCATGAGCCTTTTGATCATGCCGTTCCTGAGGGTCGGCGGCATGCAGGTGTTCAAGATGGAATCCTCGGCCCAGGAGGACAGGCCGGAAGCGCGGTTCTCGCAATTCGTCATCGACATCCTTCTGGTCTATGTGGTGCTGACCATGGCCGCGACGCTGTGCTACCATCTGGCGGGCATGACGCGGTTCGATGCGCTCAACCATGCCATGTCGACCCTTGCGACCGGTGGCTTTTCCACCCACGACACCTCGATGATCAATTACGGCAGCGGCGTCCACCTCGTGGCGATCGTCTTCATGCTGGCCGGCGCCATGCCGTTCTTCGCCATCCTCAGAGCGATGGCGGCCCGCGACATCCGCCTGGCCTACGATCCGCAGATCCCGGTCCTGTTGACCTTCGTCGCCATCTTCTCGGCGCTCGCCTTTATCGAGGGGCACGACAATGCCGGGCTCGGCGGGACCCTGGAGGTCATGGTCGAGGCGACCTTCTCCGTCGTGTCGATCATCACAACGACCGGATTCGCCTCGGTCGACTATCTGAGCTGGGGCCCGTTCGCGGCAGGCCTGTTCTATGCCATTTCCTTTTTCGGCGGCTGCACCGGTTCGACCGCGGGCGGCGCCAAGGCGTTCCGCATCATCATCATGGCCAAGGGGCTGCATCAGAGCCTGAAGGAACTGGTGTTCCCGCGCGGCGTGACGACGCTGAAATACATGAAAAAGCAGATGCCCGATTCGGTGGTCAGGTCGGTCGGACTTTTCCTGGCCGCCTATCTGGCGGCGATCGTGCTCGGTACGGCGGCGCTGTCGGCGACCGAACTCGACATGGGCACCGCCGCCTCGGCCGTGGTGTCCTGCCTTGCCAATGTCGGCCCGGGATCGAGCAAGCTGATCGGACCAACCGGCAATTACTCGACCCTGCCGGACACGGCCAAATGGATCCTGACCTTCCTGATGTTGCTCGGGCGGCTCGACATCATGACCGTGCTGGTGCTGATCACCCCGACCTTCTGGCGTGGGTGAGATGCGACCCGAAGGGAAAATCGCGCCAGTGGCGCGATTTTAGCGGCGAACGCGAGGGCGGGGCCGAAGGCGTGCGGCAATCCACAACGCGCGCCGGAGCTTGTCGCTTTCGGATTGCCTCGCGTCGCTCGCAATGACGGACAAAGTTGCGACCGTTAAATTACCAGATCAGAACGGATTCCAGGTCGGCTCGGGCGTGAATTTCAGGTAGTTGACGTTGATGCCGAGGCGGGCGCCGACGCCGGAGCGGATCGGCACGACATAGATGTCGCCATATTTCATCGCCGTCATGCCAAGACCCCCGACCATATAGGCGGAGCCTTCAATACCCGGATAGCGTCCGTAAATGGCGTCGACCGTAGGCAGATTGTAGACCAGCATCATCACCCGCGACCCGTCGCCGCCGACATCAAAGCCGAGCGAGGGCCCCTGCCAGTAGACGTTCCGGTCGCCGGCATTGCGGGTATACATGACGCCTTCGCCATAGCGGACACCGGCGAAAACGGCTCCCGAGCCTTCCTGGCCGAGGACATAGGCGTTGGGCAGCCCGTAGCTCGACACGGCCTTTTCGACCAGCGAGGCCAGCCCCTGGGCTACCGAGCCGAAGAATTCCGAGCCCTTTTCGACAAGTTCATTGGCCGAATAGGTGTCCGATACCGAGCCGGGCGTCTGCGACGTTCCGGTGGTCTGGGCGTAGCCGGGTGTGGCGGCAAGACTTGCGACGAGCGCGGACAGAACGAAAAGGAATCGGGCGAATTGCCGGACCATGTCGGATCTCCATCAGGGCGGGCGGCGGGTGGCCGCGCCATTTACCAAGGCCATACGATTTGGCGATAGTGTGACGCCGAAACGGCACGAGAGCGGCACGACATGCAAAAAGCCCGGGTCCGTTGGATTTTGCGGCAAATGGGTAAAGAAAGATTAACCCTGATGCGCGGCATCGTGGCTGCGACCGCCCTGGCCCGTGGCGCGGCGGCGGCGCTCGTTTTCGTGGCTTTCGTCCTTATCGCCCAGCCGGCCCTGGCGCTGACCACGACACTCGGCAACGCCTATGCCGTCGATCCTCTGACCGGCGCGGCGATCGAGGGCTACGACGCGGTCTCCTATTTCACCGAAACGGTGCCGCAGCCGGGCCGGCCCGAATTCGAATGCTACTGGGCCGGCGTGCCGTGGTTTTTTTCCAGCGCCGCCAATCGCGACGTGTTTGCGCATTCGCCGGAGATCTATGCGCCGATGTTCGGCGGCTATGCGACCATGAGCGTGGCGCGCGGCTATCTCTCGGTCGGCAATCCGCGCATCTATGTCGTTCTCGCCGGACGCCTGTTCCTGTTCTATTCGAGCGGCAACAAGGAGGCGTTCCTCATCTCGCCGCGCGATGCCTACAAGAAAGCGGAGGAAAACTGGGCGGTGCTGCGCAACGAACCGGGGTTTTAGCGTTTGCATCCGATTCCGGTGGTCTTCGCCGCAATTCCGGCATTTCCGCCATTTTGCGGTTGGGCCGGAGCGGTGGGATTGCTATCGTCCGGCCGAACTGATTCCGAAAGTTGTGGCGGGAAAGACCGATGAGTGATCCGATCGAATTGCAGGCCAACGACCTGGCGGCGATGATGTGTTCGCGGATCTGCCACGACCTCATCAATCCGGTCGGGGCGATCAACAACGGATTGCAGTCGCTGGAAGATCCGGCCCAGGCCGACATGGCCGATCTTGCCCGGCAGATGGTGTCCAATGCCGCCAAACAGGCGCTGGCCCGGCTCGAATATGCGCGGCTCGCCTTCGGTGCCTCCTCGACGGCCGGCACCGAATTCGACACCCGCGAATGCGAGAAGGTGGCGCGCATCCTGTTCGACATCGAAAAGCCCGATCTCGACTGGACCATCACGCCGGTGCTCATGCCCAAGAACAAGGCCAAGCTGATGATGAACATGCTGCTGATCGCCATTGCGGCGGTGCCGCGCGGCGGCCTCATCCGGGTCGGGCTTGCCGGCGACGAGGGTCGCGAGGATATCGTCGTCACCGCGACCAGCGATCCGGAAAAGAAGCAGCGCACCTTCCTGCCGCAGGGCGTGGTCGAACTGCTCGCCGGCACGCCGGAGGGTGGATCGGTCGAGGCGCGCAACATCCAGCCCTTCTACACCGGGCTGCTGGCGCGCATGAGCGGCATGCAGGTCAGCGCCGGCATCGCGGGCGAGACCTTCGAGATCAAGGCCGTTCCGGCAGGCTGAGACCGATCGATATTGGCGTTTCGGGCAGGGCGCAAAACATCGCCAATACGCGCCCGCGCTAACCAATCTTACGGAATTTTGCCCGATACTGCGGCGCGGTCATCGTCCCGCAAGCCGTTTTTCCGCTTGCATCGGGCGGCGATGCGTCGGAGGGGCGCGGCGAACAATGGAGCGTTCGAGATGAAATCCTGTCTGGTGGTCGACGATTCGAGCGTGGTCCGCAAGGTCGCCCGGCGCATCCTCGAGGACATGGACTATGTCATCGACGAAGCCGAGGACGGGCAGGAGGCGATCGACAAGTGCCGGGTCGAGATGCCGGACGTCATCCTTCTGGACTGGCAGATGCCGGTCAAATCGGGGCTGGAATTCCTCAAGGAACTGCGCGCCTATCACGGCGGCGACAAGCCGCGCGTCGTCTATCTCACCTCCGAGAACGATATCGGCCACATCGCCATGGCACTGAAAGCCGG
>CAZKTH010000297.1:0-4100 GCA_964555575.1 uncultured Devosiaceae bacterium
CCCGGCGGCAGGATCGACAGGACCGGCGAACCGGCCGTCACCACTTCGCCGTTCTTGTAATAGACGCGGTCGACCACACCGCCGACCGGCGATTCGACCGTCCGGTCATCGAGCTGGATCTGCGCCGACTCGACATTGGCGACGGCGGCGTCGTAGTTCGCCTTGGCCGCCGCCAGCTGTTCGGGTCGCGCCGGCAGTTCGGCGACCGCCAGTTGCGCCTGCAACTGGGCAACGGCGGCATTGGCGGATTCATGCTGCGCCCGGGCCGAATCCACCTGGGAGTCGGGAACCAGCCCGCTTTTCTGCAGCTTGAGGGTGCGGTCGAGCGTCGTTTTGGCCAGCACCTGATTGGCTTCGGCTTCCTTGAGCGAGGCCCTGGTGACGTCGATCTCCTCGACGCGGCTGCCGGTCTCGAGATTGCGCCAGGTCGCTTCCGCCGCCGCCTGCTGCGCCTTGGCGGCGCTCAGCGCGGCCCGGTACCGGTCGTCGTCGAGCGAAAACAGCCTCTGCCCCTTGGTGACGGTCTCGCCCTCGACGGTCGGAATGGCGTTGATGCGCCCGGCATTGGTGGCGGCGACGTAGACGTAATTGGCCTCGATATAGCCGTTATAGACATTGACCGGCTGCTCGGCGAAACCGGCGATGAAGGCGCCGGTCATCGCGGCGAGCGCGCCGAATGCCCAGACCGTCCACGACAGGGCGTCGCCCAGCCAGGCGATGGCGGCACCCATCCAGGCAAGGAATTCATCCATTTTTCCGCTCCGGTTCGGCCGAAAGTCCGTTGTACAGAATGTCGATATGCTGGGAGATCATGCGTTCCATCTGCAGTCCGCCCTCGGGAACGACATCGAAGACTTCAGCCAGCACGATGTGTGCGATCAACGGCCCGATCAGACTGCGGATGGCCAATTCGGCATCGACCGGCCGATAGCGGCCGATCTCGACCTGATGCTCGATCAACCGCGTTATCCGCGGAATGACCTTGTCCAGGACCTCGCGGCGATACATCTGCGCGAGTTCGGGAAACTGCACGGCTTCCCGGATGATCAGCTTGGGGACCGCAAAGATCTTGGGGTCGCCGAGTTTTTTGACGAGCAGTCCACCGATGGTCTTGAAAACGATGCGAGGATCGACGCCGACAGCATCGATCGTCGAAATCGCCTCCAGGGCGATGGGCGAAATGGCGCGATGGATCAGACCCTCCATCAGCGCCTCTTTCGACGGAAAATAAAGATAGACCGTTCCCTTGGAAATGCCGGCCTTGGCCGCAACGTCTTCAACCCGCGTCGCCGCGAAGCCCCTTTCGGTGAACAGCTCCATCGCCGCGTCGAGCACCTCGTCCTTGCGCGCCTCGGCGCGCCGGCGGAATTTCGGCTTGCCTCGTTTGCGCTTTTTCGCCGCCGCGCTCGATCCCGGCTTGTCGCCGTCCGGCCCGCCGTCGGGCTTGTCATTGTCAGCAACCACCTGGACGCCCCCCTTGCTGTCTGCTAAATAACTGACTGGTCAGTTTCTTCGTCTCAACCAAATAAATGACCGGTCAGTTATTTGCAAGAGGGAAAGACTCGCTGACGCGTCGCAGGCAAGGGCGCGCGACCACAAATATGGGATAAGCCATTGTAAAATAGATATAATGATTTGGTAACCACGAAATCGGAGCGGCGACGCGCCGCCCTTCCGGAGCAGTGGAATACCCACGCCCACCATGTGGCATCGATCATGTTGGTGACCGGCGCCGACACCTCTCCCTTGCGGGAAGAGGTCGGACCGGAGCGAAACGGAGGTCCGGGCGAGTGGGCCTTCGCGACGTGCAAAAACGCCCCCTCACCCGCCGCGAAGCCTGTCCTCGGGCGCCAAGAGACCCTGGGGCGGCGAGATCTCCCCCGAAAGGGAGAGGTCGAAAAGGCGTTTCCCTGCAAGCAAGGCAAATCCCGGTTGCCGGTTTCGGTCGCGCCCGGAACGCGACAGGAATTGCGCTACGTCTTCACCTGCCGCCCCGGAGCCCTTCCCGCCGGCTCAGCGCAGCATGCGTTCGACCACCAGCCGGGTCGCCGGGCCAATCTCTTCGGCATATTGCGCCTTGTTGCAGATGCCGGCAGCGCAGGCGAGCAGGATCTGGGCATATTTGCGTGGTTCGGTGTGCCCGTCGGCAGCGAGGGCCGCGAAGACCATATCCTCGAGCCAGTGCTCGAAACCGGCGATCTGCACCACCAGAAGCGGCGAATTCTCGCCAAAGAAGTCGGCGGCGTGCGCCGAGGTTCGCACCAGGCGGAAATAGGCCTTCTGCTTGGCGATGAGTGCCCGTCCGATCCGCTCGATCGCCGTGCCGGAACCGTTGAGTTCGCGCGTCACCATCTCCCGCCAGCTGTCGAAGACCCGGGCAGCAAGGGTCGAAAACACCACGTCCTTGTCGGCGAAATAGGCGTAAAGCGTCGGCTTGGCGATACCGGCCGCCCGCGCGATCGCTTCCATGGACGTGCCGCGCAGGCCGTTGCGCAGGAACAGCTCCTCGGCCGCGGTCAGAATGCGGTTGCGCCGTTCCGGATTAAGTTGCCGTCCTGCCTGTTTCAACCTCTCCTGCCTCTTGTACGGAACTAACGACTACCGTATATACCGTTCATATCAAATTGGACAGTCATTATGGAAACCGTTCTTGTCACGGGCTGCTCGGGTTTTGTCGGCGGTCATATCGTTCTGCAACTGCTGAAGAAAGGCTATCGCGTTCGCGGCACCTTGCGATCCCTTTCGCGCGCTGACAAGGTCATTTCCGAGCTTTCCGCCGCCGGCGCCGATACGTCGGCCCTCGAATTCGTTCAACTCGATCTCCTTGAAGACAAGGGTTGGGCGGAAGCAATGCAGGGCGTTCAATTCGTCCATCACGTTGCCTCGCCTTTCGTCATTTCCATGCCCGACGACCCGGAGGTGCTCATCCGTCCGGCGGTCGAGGGCACCGAACGCGCCCTCGGGGCGGCCCTCGGCGCCGATGTCAGGCGCATCGTCGTCACCTCCTCGTTTGCGGCGATTGCCTATGGCCACCCGTCCGACCGCACGGAACCGTTCTCCGAGGCCGACTGGACCGATCTCGACACCGCGCTTCCGGTCAATGCCTATATCCGCTCCAAAACCCTGGCCGAGCGCCGCGCCTGGCAGATCATGCAGGAGGCCGGACGCGAGGACGATCTGGTCACCGTGAACCCCTCGGCCATATACGGCCCGCTTCTCGGCGATGATATCGGCACTTCGGGTCTTTTGATTCGCCGTCTGCTCGACGGCTCCGTCCCGGCGATGCCGCGGCTCTATTTCCCTTCGGTCGATGTGCGCGATGTTGCCGCGCTGCATCTGGCCGCCATGCAGATACCGGCCGCCGGCGGCCAGCGCTTTCTCGTCTCCTCCGACGCCCTGTCCCTGTCCGAGATGGCCAGGCTTTTGCGTCGCAACTTCCCCGAAGCGGCGCGGCGGGCGCCGATCCTGACCCTTCCCGACTGGATCGCCCGGCTCTACGCCCTCATCGACAGGGACATGCGCGACAACAGTCACGAGATCGGCCGGGCAAAGCGCGTCAATGCCTCCCGCACCGAAATCCTGCTCGGCCGGCAGCTGATCCGTGCCGACAAGGCGTTCCTGGCCATGGCCCGTTCGATGATCGAAGGCGGTCTGGTCGCCCCTTCGGCCGGCGGATCGCTGCGGCGAGACAAAAAAGGACTAGGCGCTGCGACGCGAATTGGGTAAACAACCGCGATCCGCGCCGCGCGCGGAACCGATCAGGGCGGGGCTGTAGCTCAGTTGGGAGAGCGCAACGTTCGCAATGTTGAGGTCAGGGGTTCGATTCCCCTCAGCTCCACCAGTCCTGATCACGCGCGTAATTCTCTTTATTTTTCAAATAGATTGCCCGACGGCGCCTTTATCTGCCCACTTAAATTGCGTACCCATTACCCTTTCGATCCTTTGGAAAGAAAAGCGCAAAGGGCTTCGGCTTCTTGAAACGCCGGTCGACGAGTCTCCTGCCAATAAAACGTTGAGGTCGAGATCGGCCCTATCTCGCCGGCTTGGCTAGAGCGTTTTCGGGCGAAGTGGATACCGGTTCGCCGGTTCGAAAACGCGAC
>CAZKTH010000298.1:0-4094 GCA_964555575.1 uncultured Devosiaceae bacterium
GAAGATCGCGCGCGAGTTCGGACTCTCCGCGGAGGAAGTCGAGTCCATGCCCTCGAAGGAGCTCTTCGCGAAGGTCCTCGAGAAGGTCTACGGCGAGAAGGAAGAGAAACTGAGGAAGCTCGCGGCCGCCGAGTACGTCCGCCAGGAGATCGACGGCACCCGACTGCAGCGCCGCAAAGCGGGCCGAACCGGAATAGGCCCGGAATTCGACCAGATCGGGATTGCCGAAAACGGCGGCGGCGACGGCCCGGCAGAAATCGACGTCGAAGCCCGACCACAGCCCCGTGTCGCTTTTCTGGGAGAAGCCCGGCATAGGATCGGTGGCGCCGCAGATCAGATGGCCGCGCTGACGCACCGCATCGAGAGTTTGCGCATATGCCGGCAGGGTCAACAGAACAAGGGCCAAGACAAGCAAAGCCCGACGCAGATACATCACTGGAAAAGCCTTCGTTCCTTGCGGCCGGACTCGGCCGCTCCCCCCTTCGCCGGGGATATTGCGGCAAGCCGATCATCCCGGTCAAGCCAACTAAACAAGCAGTGCTTGCGTTCTCCGGCCGCCGGAGCGAGGCTGCGCCCGCTTGCCGCAGGACGGAACGTGCCGGAGGCGCGTTCTGCCGGGTGCCGCCGACGCAACCGGATCGGGGCAGCCATTTGTGCTTTTCGCGGCTTTGGCCGGGTGGTTTCGCCTTTGGCGACACAACCAGAAGCAATCTGCCTTGGTCTTGCCATTCCGGCGCCGGCATCCGGTCGTTTTGGCATGTGAGATTTCCGCCCGGGCAGCCCGCAAGGCACTCCCTTCCGGAACCAAGGAACCGCCAATGGATTTTTCCTGGCCAGCGCTTGTCGGCTTGATCTCCATGCTCTGGGGCGGCATGCCGGCGGACATCGATTCGACGCCGGAAAGCCTGCTCGAGGCCGTCTATCGCATGTCGCCCGCCGCCGAGCAGCAGACGCTTGGCGCAAACGCCATCTATTCGGACCGGCTGCTCAACCTTTTCATGCAGCACGAGATCGACATTCAGGTGACACTCGCCGCGAGCTCGACAAGGCCGCCGCCGCTCGAACTGATCCCCTTCGATCCGCTGACCCTCGGCTCGGAACCGCACAACGTCGTCATCTCCGAGCCCGACATCAGAGGGCATCAGGCCACCACCATCGTCAGCTTCGACAACGCCAACGGGCCGGTACAGCTGTCGGTGTTCCTTGTCGAACAGAATGCGGGCTGGCGGATCGACGACGTCGCCGCCTTCTCGGGCAGCGGCGACCCCTGGCTTTTGTCGCGGCTATTGCAGGACGACACGGCCGGCGCCGACTAATTGCGTTTGCATAGACCGGCCTGCACCCCCCGCCTATAGTGCCGCCGGAACAAAACGAGATTCGGCGAGAATGGCGCAAGGGCCCGAATGACTTCCGATCTGTCACCACCCGGCCGGGCCGGGCCGATCACCAGCCAGTTCGGGTCCCGCGACCCGGCCTATCTCGGCGGGCTCAACGAGGAACAGCGCGACGCCGTCCTGAGCCTTGACGGGCCGCTTCTGGTCCTGGCCGGGGCCGGCACCGGCAAGACGCGGGTGCTGACGACCCGCATCGCCCATATCCTTGCCACCCGCAGCGCCAGGCCCGGCGAAATCCTGGCCGTGACCTTCACCAACAAGGCGGCGCGCGAGATGAAGATCCGCGTCGGCCAGCTGGTCGGCGGCGCCGTCGAGGGTATGCCGTGGCTCGGCACCTTCCATTCGATCGGCGCCCGCATCCTCAGGCGTCACGCCGAACTGGTCGGTTTGCGCCCCGATTTCACCATTCTCGACACCGACGACCAGGTCCGCCTGATCAAGCAGTTGCTCGCGGCCGAGAACATAGACGAGAAGCGCTGGCCGGCCCGCCAGTTCGCCGGCATGCTCGATAACTGGAAGAACCGCGGCTTGTCGCCAAAAGATGTCGGCCCTGCCGAGGCCGGCTGGTTCGCCAACGGCAAGGGCGAAAAGCTCTATGCCGACTACCAGGCCCGCCTGAAGACCCTCAACGCCGCCGATTTCGGCGATCTTCTGCTCGAAGGCATCCGCCTGTTCCGCGACAACCCGGACGTGCTCAGGCGCTATCACGGCCGCCTGCGCTACATGCTGGTCGACGAATACCAGGACAGCAATGTCGCCCAGTATCAGTGGCTCAGGCTGCTCGCGGCGGGCACCGATCCTTCTGAAGCCAATTTGTGCGTCGTCGGCGACGACGACCAGTCGATCTATGGCTGGCGCGGCGCCGAGGTCGACAACATCCTGCGTTTCGAAAAGGACTTCCCCGGCGCCAAGGTCATCCGGCTCGAACGCAATTACCGCTCGACCGCCAACATCCTTTCTGCCGCCTCGCACCTGATCGCCCACAACGAATCCCGCCTGGGCAAGACCTTGCAGACCGATGTCGGCGAGGACGGCGACAAGGTCGCGGTCACCTCGGTCTGGGACAGCGAGGAGGAGGCACGTCAGGTCGGCGAGGATATCGAAGAATACCAGCGCCAGGGTCATCTGCTCAACGACATGGCCATTCTGGTGCGCACCTCGGCCCAGATGCGTGCCTTTGAAGACCGGTTCAATACGCTCGGCCTGAGTTACCGCATCATCGGCGGCCCGCGTTTCTACGAGCGGCGAGAGATCCGCGACGCCCTCGCCTATCTGCGCGTCGTCAACCAGCCGGCCGACGATCTTGCCTTCGAGCGCATCGTCAACGTTCCCAAGCGCGGCATCGGCGACACCACGGTCAAAACGCTGATGACGCTGGCCCGGGCGGCGAACCTGCCGCTGTTCGAGGCCACGCGCCAGATCGTCGAGACCGAGGAACTGAAGGCGCGTCCGCGCACCATCCTCAACGAACTGGTGCACCAGTTCGAGGACTGGTCGTTCAAGGCGCAGTCCCTGCCCCATTTCGAACTGGCCCAGCAGATTCTCGACGAATCCGGCTACACGGCGATGTGGCAGAACGACAAGAGCGCCGACGCCCATGGGCGCCTCGAAAACCTCAAGGAGCTCATAAGGTTCATGGAGGAGTTCGAGAGCCTCACCGGGTTCCTCGAACACGTCTCGCTGGTCATGGAGCGCGAGAGTGGCGAGGGCGAGGACGCCGTCTCGATCATGACGCTGCATTCGGCCAAGGGCCTCGAATTCGACACCGTGTTCCTGCCCGGCTGGGAGGACGGGTTGTTCCCCAACCAGCGGGCGCTCGACGAAAACGGCAAGGTTGGCCTTGAGGAAGAGCGGCGCCTGGCCTATGTCGGCATCACGCGGGCGAAAAAGCGCGCCCGCATTTCGCTGGCCCAGAACCGGCGCACCCACGGCCTCTGGCAGTCGGCCATCCCCTCGCGCTTCCTGGATGAACTGCCGGCCGACAAGGTGGAGGTCAAGGATACCGGCTCCTCCTATGGCGGCTACAATTACGGCGGCCGCTCGAACTTAAGCAACTTCGACAAGTTTTCCCGCGATCCGTTTGATTCGGTTTACGAAAGCCCCGGCTGGAAACGCGCCCAGCGCCAGGCCGCGACGCGCACCTCGCGCGGTCCGATGACCATCGAGGGCGAACTGGTGGCACGCTCGGTCGACAACGGTCGGGGCTCTGCCTTCGCGGTTGGCGACAGCGTGGTGCACCTGAAGTTCGGTAACGGAAAGGTGGCGGCGATCGAAGGCAACAAGCTGACCATCGATTTCGAGGGCGTGGGACGCAAGAAGGTGATCGAGAGCTTTGTGAAGCGGGGGTCTTAGGGATGGCAGCACAAAAACAAGTCGAACCAACAATAAACGCAACTGCTTTCAATTGCCCCCATTGCGGAGCCTTAGCGAAACAGTTTTGGTATATTGTACGAGCCAACTCGGTCGATAACGATGAGAAACCGACTATAATAGATGAAGAATTCATCGAAGAGATTCGATTCGAGAATTTTGGTGATCAAGAACAAGCGAACTCTATCAAGAAGCACTTAAAAAAAATAGCTATTGGCGCACCATTTCTTAATCAGATTGATTGGGAGTCCACACGATATGATGTAGAAAACGTTTGGATTTCAAAGTGTTATAATTACTTCATTTTCATCTACTGAAACCGGAAACCCA
>CAZKTH010000299.1:0-4065 GCA_964555575.1 uncultured Devosiaceae bacterium
TGCTCCAGAGTGAAACCGTCTGCGGCCGGACCGGGCCCCGTCCGGTGGCAGAACGCCGTTACTCTACCCCGAAAAAGGCGTATTCCTCGGCGATGCGCGGATTGATGGCCAGGGCCGCGGCAAAGTCCGCCTCCGCGCCCGCCTGATCGCCCTGGCTGCGCTTGGCCAGACCGCGTCCGTGAAGCGAGGAAGCAAAGTTCGGATCGAGCGCCAGCGCCAAATTGTAGTTGGCGATGGCCTCGTCATATTCGCCGAGCTTGAGATAGGCGAAGGCGCGTCCATCCAGCGTATCTATGTGATCCGGGCGCAGATGCAGGGAGATATTGCAGTAGTTCAGCGCCTCTTTTGCCCTGTCGTCGAACGCCAGACTCCAGCAGAAATTATTGCTGTAGCGGGCGTGCGTGCCGGCAAAGCCGGAATCCAGGGCGATTGCCTTTTGGTAATTGGCCCCGGCGGTATCGATGTCCATCTTGCCGAAATAGGCATCGCCGCAAGCCCCGTAGGCTTCGGCATTGCCCGGATCGAGCTCGATCGCGCTGCGGCAATCCGTAATCGCCGCATCATACTCGCCCGTCGCGACATAGGCTGTCGCCCGCCCGACCCAGGCCGAATCCGCCTGCCCGTCGAGCGCGATGGCATCGCCATATCTGGCGGCCGCAAGCTCGAACTGGCTGGCTTCCAGATAGGAATCGGCCTTGCGGAGATAGGGGCGGACCTTTGCGCCGACATCTCCGTAGGGCATCGCCCGCGCCCCGACGGTGACCGCCAGTTCCTGCGCCTCGCCGTCACGGACAAGCGCAAGAACCGCCTGGGTGCCGGGAATCAGTTTCGACACGGTCCGGATCAGCTCCATGTGGCCCGAGATCGCCTCGCCATTGACCGCCGTGACGATGTCGCCGACCCTCAAAAGGCCCTCCCTGGCCGCCTGACCGCCGGCAACGAGCCTGACGATGCGGGCGCCCTGCGGCGCATCGGCGCCGTCGTTCGTGCCCGCATCCGCGGCAACGGTCTGAAGTTCGACGCCGATCAGGCCAGGAGACGGAACGGTGCCGTCGTCCTGAAGCGCGCGCACAACGGCATCGACCGCCGGCGCGCCCGCCACCAGACCGGCGACGTCAAGGACACTGAAGCCAATGAGACGGCCCGACCGGTCGAAGACCGGCGAAAGCGCGGAACTCGCCGCCGGGTCGGCGGCTGCCAGTTGCCGCACCTCCCACAGATCGAACATGTTGAGGCCGTACATGAAGCCGTCCAGGCCACAGCCGGCGACGATCGCCGGCGTGACGGCCACATCCACAACCGACACTTCATCGGCCTGCGGCTCCGGTGAAAGCCGCAGGCTGACCACCAAACCCGGATCGCCGATTTCCTTGCCCCGATCGGCAAGGGGCGCGAAGGGATAGGGGCCGTCCGAAGCGGACAGCTTGACCAGGGCCAGCCGGGACCACGGATCGCTGCCAATGAACCGGGCATCCGCCACACGGCCATCGGCAAAGGCCACGCTGATGTCCACCGCCCCCTCGATCAGCCCGTAGGCGGCGGCGACATAGCCGTCTTCCGAGACCACGACCCCCGTGCCCATATCGGTCATGGTCCGGTCGGCCGTTGCCGACGGCACGGTCGCGTAGGTTGCCACGACCGCGACCACGGCGGCAAGCGGCAGCTTTTCAAGATCGGGCGCAACCTTGTGGGCCGCCTCTTCACTGGTCAGCACCTGCCAATAGGCCTTCTGCTGCCAGGGCTGAACGCCTGCCACCAGCTTTTGAAGATCGCCGAGGGCCAGCATTTCCTTGCCGAGCATGAGATAGGCCCGCGCCCGGGCTTCCAGCGCTTCGACCGATTGCGGATCGTTTTCGAGAACCCGGGTGAAATCGGCGGCGGCGCCCGCATAGTCGCCCTCCGCCAGGCGGACCAGGCCGTCTTCGAGATCGCACGGGGCGCCATGCGCCGGCCCCAGGCCGAAGGCAAAAAGGGCGACAAGGACGAACAGCAGCCGATGAGGCCGGATCGAAGGACCGCGTCTCATCGAAACCTCGGAGAACCGCGTCGTCCGGTTTGCAAAATTCAGAACCAGCATCTCGAAGTCACCTCCCCCATGAAGCGCTCCGCCAGTCGGACATTCCTGTGTGCTCGTCGCCACCCTAGAGCATTTTCCGTTCTGATGGAATCAGAACGGAAGCTCTAAGTTGTTGAGTGGTCGCGTTTTCGAACCGGCGAACCGGTATCCACTTCGCCTGAAAACGCCCTGGCCCATGCGCACGCTACCGCGCTTGTGCGGAATGTCGCGGAAGCGGTTTATCCTACGCGAACCGACCCATGGCTCGGGCGCCTCAGCGAAAAAACGCCGCATCCGCCCCTGGAGCATCGCGCGAAAAAGTGGATCTCGGCTTTTCGAAAAAATGGATGCGAACACAAAGACGTCGAGCATGCGTTCCGATTCCATCGGAACGCCTTTTGCTCTATACGGAAAAAATATCTTCAAATACTTTTGGACTCAAAGATAACCGATGTCGCGCGCGCCTCGAAAATTATTCCAGCCCCGACGAAAACTAGAACTGTACTACATCTGCCCGAAATACTCGGCCACCGCCTCGAGCGCCGCATCCACATCCGCCTCTTCGACGTCGAGATGCGTGACCCAGCGCTGTCTGCCGTAACGCGAATGCATGGCGACGCCGCGTTGGCGCAGGAAATTCTCGAAGGCCGTGCCGTCCGCCCCGGCCACTTCCAGAAAGACCATGTTGGTCGCCGCCGGCTTGACCCTGAGCGCCTCGAAACGCGACAGACCTGCGGCCAGCTTCTCGGCCAGCGCATGGTCCTCGGCCAGCCTTTCGACATTGTGTTCCAGGGCATAAAGCCCCGCCGCCGCCAGAATGCCGGCCTGGCGCATGCCACCGCCAAGGATCTTGCGGTTGCGCCGGGCTTTGTCGATGAAATCCTTCGGCCCGAGCAAGACCGAACCGACCGGCGTGCCAAGTCCCTTGGAAAGGCACACCGACACCGTATCGAAGCCCCTGGCAACCTCTTTCGCCGCGACCCCGAGCTTGACCGCCGCGTTGAACAGGCGGGCGCCGTCGAGATGGGTCGCAAGACCCCTTGCATGCGCCAGATCGGTCGCCTGTTTCATGTAGTCAAGGCTCACCACCTTGCCGCCGATGGTATTTTCCAGGGCCAGAAGTCTGGTTCGGGCGAAATGGACGTCGTCCGGCTTGATCGCCGCTTCGATATCTTCGAGCTTCAGCGTACCGTCCGGCTGGTTGGCGATCGGCTGTGGCTGGATCGAGCCGAGCACCGCCGCGCCGCCCGCCTCGTTGACATAGCAATGCGCTTCCTGGCCGGCGATATATTCGTCGCCGCGCCCGCAATGGGTCATCAGGGCAACAAGGTTCGACTGGGTGCCCGAGGGGACGAACAGGCCGGCCTGTTTGCCCACCCGCTCGGCCAGAACCGCTTCGAGCCGGTTGACGGTCGGATCGTCGCCATAGACGTCGTCGCCGACCTCGGCCGCGGCCATCGCCGCCCGCATCCCTTCGGAGGGCCGGGTTACCGTGTCGGAACGGAAATCATGAAGGATGGCGGACATGAGAATACTCCGTGACGCTTCTGGAAGGAAACATGATTGGACCGGTCGGTGATAGCATACTCGTATAATGATGCAGCACCCTGTCTTCGGAATCTCTTTGTCCGGGGGCTTCGGCAGATGCTGTGGGGAGGCCGTGTCCCCAGCGACGGGGCTGTTCCGTTTAACATGTTAAGCGGAACGGACGCTTTTGTCCCGACGCCTGCGCCGCGGCGCAGGTCGCTGACCGGGCAAGCCCCATATTGTCGCCGCGCCTGTTTCGCGTTACATTTTGACTTCGATCTGGCGGCAAAAAGGGACTAGGCCGCGCGAGTTTACTCGCCCGCTGAAACTCAATTCCAATATTTCGAGCGACCGGCCGGCCCATTCCACAGTGGAGCCGGTCACAGAACTGACGACGTGAAAGGTATACCCCGATATGGCAACCGGCACCGTAAAGTGGTTCAACGGTCAAAAGGGCTACGGATTCATCCAGCCCGATGACG
>CAZKTH010000300.1:0-4045 GCA_964555575.1 uncultured Devosiaceae bacterium
TCGGTGCCGTCTTCCAGAAGGTGCGTCGCAAAACTGTGGCGCAGTGTGTGCGGCCCGACCCGCCTGGCGATCTCGGCAGCTCGTGCCGCCTCGACGACGATGCGATAGAGCTGCCTTGTGCTGATCGGCTTCATCGCATGCTGTCCCGGGAACAGCCAACCGTCGCGATGAAGCACGCCCTGGCGATATCCAACCCGCCACCACTGGCGCAGCAGGGTGAGCAGGTCCGGCGACAGCATGGCATTGCGATATCGTCCACCCTTGCCGCGCTCGACCCGGATCAGCATGCGCTCGCTGTCGATGTCGGCGACCTTGAGCATCGATACTTCCGCCACCCGCAACCCGGCGCCATAGGCGACCGACAGCGCCGCCTGATGCTTGAGGCAGGTCGTTGCATTGAGCAGGCGGGCGACCTCGTCCCGGCTCAACACCACCGGCAGGTTACGAGGCCGGTTCACCCGAACCAGCCGGCGCGCCAGGTCCGGCCGATCGAGCGTCTGGGTGAACAGGAAGCGCAACGCCGACACGATGCTGTTCATGGTCGGCACCGGAACGCCGGCCTCGCTTTGGGCGATCTGGAACCGTCGGAGGTCCTCTGTACTCGCCGTATCGGGCGATCGGCCGAGGAAGGTCGCGAAGCGTCCGATATCGCGGATGTAGTTGCGCTGTGTCGCCATCGAGAAGTGGCGCATGTTCATGTCGTCGATCAGCCGCTGGCGCAGCGGGCTGATGCGGGTCTCGGGTAAAGGCGTGGTCATCGGTCGGCTCCTTGTTGAAGAAGCCGAAAGCGTCTGTCCGAACCGGGCGACGCTCAATCAACCCGTGCCATCAGATCCCTTGTCGATACCCATCCACGCGCACCCCTCCCGCGCAGCGGGTTCGTTCTCCGGCCCCGTTCCGGTCATCGCCCCAGTGTTGTGTGAGATGACGGCTTCGGGTGCGAACCAATTTTGGGGTTTCTGGAATCATCTATGTATTTCAATTATATAGGTGTTCGCAGTTTGGCACGGAAGTGGCGCGCCACCGTTTATGCCTTGTTCTCAGTGGAAATTTATCGCCCTCCGGCGCCAACTCTCAGCGGAAATCGACATTCAGAGTTTGATTTCCCGCCAGCCCCACAGAACCAGCGCCGCTCCTGCAGCTGCACCGACAAGCAGGCCGCCAAGTCCCGTGGCCAATAAGAACAGCGCGACAAGGTGGAAGCCGATAAACGCTCCGGCTATCCCGACGAGTGCGCTCGTGACGTCGGCGCGCCGCCCACCGGCGATTTGCCGCGTCAGCCAGGAGGGCCGGGCGAACCGTTGTGCGATGATCCCGACCGCAATTCCGATAGCGAGAACGAGGAGGAAAATGAGTAGCGGGTCCATCGCGTTCTGAGATCCTGTTTCGGTGATCCGGATTCGAGCCGGCTCAAGGTAAAACGACCCATGACCAGCTTGAGATTGCAGCCGGTCACGGGTCGGTCGCAGCGACAAAGGCAGGGACAGGGCAGGGCTGCGCCGCGAAGTGAAGGATTTGCCTCAATATAGGCTGTATCCGAGTCAACGTCGTGAAGACGAGGTTCGGAATATACTCAGACCGCTCCGACGAACGGGCGATGATCGCAATACGCGGACCGCTGGCGGCCGTTGCGCGGATCAGATGCGACCCATCACGACCAACACCACGATGACGATCAAGATGACGCCCAGGACGCCGATACCGCCATTTCCGAAGCCATATCCGTAGCCGCCAAAGCGACCGCTGAAGCCGCCAAACAGAAACACCAAGAGGACGATGATGAGAATGAGGCCGAGTGACATGATCTGTTTCCTGTTGGTTGGATCCATCGAATATTCGAGTCTTTTCGCAGTTCGTCATTGAGGCGATCCACGCAGAAAGTCCGTTTGAACTATTTCGTCTCGATGGAAATGCCGCTCTTGTCGAAGTTGATATCGATGATCGAGGTTTGACGTTCCTGATAGTAGAGGTAACCGACCACTCCGATGACGATGACCAGCGCGCCGATGAGGAGGTAGAGTACGTTACGACTCATGGGGTTGCCGCCTCATTTGCCCTTGAGCGAGTCCTTGAGGCCGCCGGCGGCATTCTGGGCCTTGCCGACGACTTCATCGGCCTTGCCGTCTGACTCCAGCCTGGCATCGCCGAATGCCTTGCCGAATGCTGCCTTGAACTTGCCCTTGATGACCTTCGCCGATCCGGCGATCCTGTCCTTGTCCATGATCTTTCTGTCTTTCCTGGTTGATGGGTTGCGAGGGAGCGCTTTGAAGGCGCAGGCACACTTTCCGCTGCGCCCGCTGTCATCTCGCTCGATGGAGGCAATATGTCGGATCAGGAATTGGCGCGGTCGCGATAGAGTCTCCGCCCGGACCTCTCGGCAGGATGCGCCGCGATGCGGCAACTTCCTGCTTCCAACCTGGAAGCAAGCTATGCCGAGCGCCTGCTTTCGGGCAGGATCGGAATATACCTAGAGCGTTTTCAGGCGAAGTGGATACCGGTTCGCCGGTTCGAAAACGCGACCACTCAACAACCTGGAGCTTCCGTTCTGATTCCATCAGAACGGAAAATGCTCCAGAGCATCATGCGCAAAAGCGGGTCCCGGTTTGCGCAAACTAAGGACCGACCCGAAGGGCCAAATCGTGCCGGGGGCACGATCTGAGGTCCGAAGGATGCGACGACAAAACATAGAGCGGCGAAGCGATTCGGCCTGAACGCGCGCCGCTCCAGAAGCGAGAATCCGCTGCCGATTGACGAAACCCAACGGGTAGACCGGGATCGCGCGTCGATCATTGAACGGCGGCCAGCGCCAGTCGGGCGAGCGCCGGAAGCGACTTGGACCCGGTTCTCTTCATGATCGCCGCGCGATGGTTCTCGACGGTCCGCTGGCTGATGCCGAGGTCCGCGGCGATGTTCTTGCTGGGCTGGCCCGCCAGAACCATGTCCATGATCTGGCGCTGCCGCGGCGTGAGGCCCGCTATGTGTTCCGTCGCCTGCTGCCGCCAGGCGGACAGCTTGGTCGTGTCCCTTGAGTGCTCGAGGGCGCGCGCGACGCTGGCGAGCAGTTCACCATGTCCGATCGGCTTTTCGATGAAGTCGGACGCGCCCGCCTTCATGGCCTCTACCGCCATGTGTACGTCGCTATTGCCGGTGATCATGATCGAGGGAAGCTCATCGCCCGCTTCCTTCAGCCGCTGCAGCAATTCGAGCCCGCTCATTCCGGGCAGGGAGGCATCGATCAGAAGGCATCCCTGGTGGCCCGGACGATAGGCCGCAAGGAAGGCCTCGCAGTCCGCATAGTCCTCCACCGTCCAGCCCTCTTCCTCAAGGACGCTGCGAATGAGCCCGCGTATGTGGTTGTCATCGTCGACGACATAAAGGACCGACGGCTCCGTGACGCTTGTCTCTTCGGCCGGGTGCCGGTCGTGCGAGGATGCCGCCGGTCGCGATATCGGCAGGAGTTGCTGGATGATTTGTGCCAGCATCTCGAGCTTGACGGGCTTGCTGATCCGGACGCAGTTCTGGCGGACGACTTCGCGCAACGTATCGGTCGAGATATCGCCGGTCAGGATGATGACCGGGATCTTGCCATGAGACTTGTCCCGCAAGCTCGCGGCGACCTGGAGCCCGTCCATTCCGTTCGGCAGATTGTAATCGGCAAGAACCAGATCCGGCTGAATTGCCCCGTTCGCCACCATGTCCAGCGCCACGACACCGTCCGGTGCGACCGCGGTGCGATGGCCCTCTTCCTTGAGGAAGAGTTCCACAAGTTCGCGGATTTCGGGATCGTCCTCGACGATCAGGATCGTCCCGGTGTGCCCGGTCCCTTCACTTGCCGTATCGTCTTTTTGACCGTGGCGTTCGTCCTGAGACGTTGGCGTGGCGTCATCGGTCGCGATTTCCAGGTCGATGGCGAAAACCGAGCCGTGACTCAGGCGCGAATGGACACGGTTTTCGCGGCCCAGCACGCCCGCGAGGCGTCGCACTATCGCCTGGCCGAGGCCGAGGCCGTGGCTCCGTTCGCGCGCAGCATTATCGAGCTGATGAT
>CAZKTH010000301.1:0-4040 GCA_964555575.1 uncultured Devosiaceae bacterium
GGCGTCGCGCCGAAAACGCTTAGGCTGCTCGCCGAAGCCGATCAGATAGGCGGAGCTCATCCCTCTCCGACGGTCCTTGGATCTTCAGTCGTTCGGAGCTAAAAAACCGAATGCGCAATAGATCGTTCATCGTGCGCGGCAAAACGCTAAACACCCAGCAAGACCGCGTCCCGTTATGAAACAGGATTGTAGAAGCACCGCCGTGCCTTAATGATGACCTTGGCCTCTGCGAGACCATAGGATGTCCCACTTTTGAGCAGTTCATCGCAGAGTTGCGAGTTGAAGCTCTCGCTGCTGCTTTTTCCCAGGGACTTCCCGGCCTGATGAATGCGGCCCTTGCGCCGACAGCCGCGATTCACTCCCGCACGGCTTTGCGATGAACTCTGGGTCATTGTCGGAACGGGTGTCGAGATCGCGGTGTCAACGGCGGCTCCTTCGGATCGGCGGCCATTGCGGTGATCCTCGATGCCGCCCTGTTTGCCGTTGACGCCGACAAGGCGGCAAGGCTCGCCGCCTTCACCGGCGCCTTCTGGTGACTGATCGGTTTCACCGTGCTGGCCGGTGCAGTCGCGCTGGCGCTGCCCGCACATGCCGTACCCATCCATATCCCGCCGGGTGCGCCATTTGCATCGTTCCCTGTGTTCCAGCGGAGACGCTTCGGCGGTGTCGGCATTGCATTGACCTTTGCGCGTCCGCCCACGCTTGCTATGGTTTGGCCGCTTTCCCAACGACCTGTTTCCCATAGGCCCTTCCGTGACAAGTTCCGATCCAATGAACACATTCGCCGACGCGCTGGCGACAGCACAGGGCGAACGGGATATCGGGCGGGCCTTGCACCATCTCGCCGAGGAAACGGTCGGGCTGAAACTGTTCACCCTGACGGCCGACAATCCGAAGAAGGGCTATGTCCGCCGTGTCTATTCGAGCGACGAGGCGGCCTATCCGATCCTTGGCACCAAGCCGATCGTCTTCGACGACACCTATCGCAGGATGACCGAGGAACGCTTCGTCTATGTCGCCAATTCGCGCGCGGCGATGAAGGACGATTTCCCCGATCTCGACCTCATCGTCTCGCTCGGATGCGGTTCGGCCATCAACATGCCCGTCGTCACCGCGGGCGAGATGCTCGGCAGTGTCAACCTTCTCAATGAGGAAGGCTGGTACACGCCCGATCGCGTCGAACGTGCCAGGGACCTGATCGTTCCGGCGATCGCCTGCTTCCTCCTCCTGCGCAGCCGGTTCGAGATCTGATGGGCTACGTTCTGCAACGCCTCGGCCTGATGGTGACGACGCTGTTCGCCATCATCACCCTGACCTTTTTCCTCATGCATGTCGTGCCGGGCGGGCCGTTCGTCTCGGACAAGATGATGGCGCCGGAAATCCAGGCGGCCCTCAACGCCAAGTTCCATCTCGACCAGCCCATCTGGCTACAATATCTCAATTATCTCAAGGGGGTGGTGACGCTCGACCTTGGCCCGTCCTTCAAGTATCCGGGCATGAGCGTCAACCAGATGATCGCCGAGGGCCTGCCGACGACCGCCAAGGTCGGTGCCTTCGCCCTTATCTGCGTCATTGCTCTCGGCGTACCGCTCGGCATCATCGCCGCCCTCAACCGCAACCGCTGGCCCGACAGCCTCGTCATGATCATCGCGACCATCGGGGTCGCCGTGCCCTCCTATGTCATCGCGACGCTGGCGCTCTATGTCTTCGCCCTGAGGCTCGGCTGGGTGCCGACCTTCGGCATCGACGACTGGCGCGGCTTCTTCCTGCCGGTCTTCGCGCTCTCCGGATTCTGGATTTCCTTCGTCGCGCGGCTGGCCCGGTCGAGTCTTCTGGAAACCCTCAACCAGGACTACATGACGACGGCCAGGGCCAAGGGCCTGAGGCCCGGCCAGGTTCTGTTCAAGCATGGGCTGAGGAATTCGCTCATTCCGGTCGTCACCGTGCTCGGCCCGGTCGCCGCCAATCTTTTGACCGGCTCCTTCGTCATCGAGCAGATCTTCGCCCTGCCCGGGATCGGGCGGCATTTCGTCCTGTCGATCACCAATCGCGACTATACCGCCATCATGGGGATCACCATCTTTTACGCCATCATCCTCATGGTGATGATCTTCATCGTCGACATGGCTTATCTGGTGCTCGACCCGCGCATCAAGTTCGGCCGGAGGGTGCGATGACCGACGAACGCATCGCCTCCGACATGTGGGAGCCGGCCGAGCGCGACAGGGCCGCCGCCGAGGAAATCGCCGCGCCGAGCCTGACCTACTGGCAGGACGTGCGCCGGCGCTTGTCCCGCAACGTGCTGGCCATGACGGGGCTCGTCTTCATTGTCCTGCTGACGCTGGCGGCGGTGTTCGTGCCGCTTTTCTACAACCACAGCTATTTCGATCAGGACCTCAAATACGCCAATGTGCCGCCGTTGCTTCAGACCTATGCGGTGCCGCAGACGGCGGGGGGCACGGAACGGTTCTTTTTCAACACCGGCAGCCAGCTGCTTTATGCCATCGGCCCCGATGGCGCCCTCGGCGATCTCGTCCGGCCCCTCAAGAAGGATCTGATGAAAAAGGCGCTGATCTTTTCGATCGGCGACAGGAAGGTCACCATCCAGACCGCCAAGGGCATCATCGCGCTCGACGACGGCGCGACGATCACCCCCTCGGGCTGGGTGTGGAACTCGATCTATCCCCTGGGGACCGACCAGCTCGGCCGCGACGAACTCGCCCGCCAGATCTACGGCGCCCGCATCTCGCTGACCGTCGCCCTGGTGGCGACGCTGGTCAATTTCTTCATCGGTGTCTTTTATGGCGGCCTCAGCGGCTATCTCGGCGGTCGCGTCGACACCATCATGATGCGTATCGTCGAGGTCATCGCCACGATTCCGCTGACGCTTTACGTCATCCTGATCATGGTGGTCCTGACCTCGGGCTTCACCGCCGTCATCGTCGCCATCGGCTCGGTCTACTGGGTCGACATGGCGCGCATCGTGCGCGGCCAGATGCTCTCCTTGAAGGAACAGGACTATGTCGCCGCCGCCCATACCATGGGCGCCTCGACCTGGCGTATCCTCACCCGGCACCTGCTGCCCAACACGCTCGGGCCGATCCTGGTTGCCCTGACCATGCTCATTCCGAGCGCCATCTTCATCGAAGCCTTCATGAGCTTCATCGGGCTCGGGGTCACGCCACCGCAGGCGAGCTGGGGTACACTGACGAGCAATGCCGTCGAGACCTTGCGCGCCTATCCCTATCAGCTGTTTTTCCCCGCCGCCGCCATCTCCCTGACCATGTTCGCCTTCAACTTCCTCGGTGACGGCTTGCGCGACGCCCTCGATCCGAGGCTGAGAACATGACGGCCCTGCTCGAGGTCAGCGATCTGAGGACGAGCTTTTTCACCTCGCGCGGCGAGGTGCAGGCGGTGCGCGGCGTGTCGTTCTCGGTCAAGCCGGGCGAAACCCTCGGCATCGTCGGGGAAAGCGGCTCGGGCAAGTCGATGACCTGCATGTCGGTCCTCAAGCTCCTCAAGGGCACCGGCAAGGTCATCGGCGGTACCGCCCTGTTCGAGAACCACGATCTTCTGACCCTCGACGAAAGCGATCTGCGCGACATCCGCGGCAACCGGATCGGGGTGATCTTCCAGGACCCGATGACCTCGCTCAATCCGACCCTGACGGTCGGCGAGCAGGTGATCGAAACGATCCTCAGGCACCGCGACCTGTCGCGGGCCGAAGCGCGAAAACGCACCATCGAACTCTTCCAGCTCGTTCACATCCCCTCGGCCGAAACGCGCCTCAGATCCTATCCACACGAATTTTCCGGCGGCATGCGCCAGCGCGTGATGATCGCCATGGCGCTGGCCTGCGATCCAAAGCTCCTGATCGCCGACGAACCGACCACGGCGCTCGACGTCACCATCCAGCGCCAGATCCTCAATCTTTTGAAGGAGCTGCAGTCCCGGCTCGGCATGGCGGTGATCCTCATCACCCACGACCTCGGCGTCATCGCCGAATTCACCGACCGGGTCCTTGTCATGTATGGCGGGCT
>CAZKTH010000302.1:0-4028 GCA_964555575.1 uncultured Devosiaceae bacterium
AAGGTGGATCCCGGCTTTTCGCCAACTGAGGACCGACCCGAAGGGGCAAGTCGTGCCGGTGGCACGATCTGAGATCCGAAGGATGCGCCCATAAAAAGAGTGAGCATGCGTTCTCACTCCATCAGAACGCATTTTGCTCTAGCTGACGATCGTTATCTTCTCGATCGCCCGCGTCACCCCGGTATAGAGCCAGCGTCGCGCGTCCTCGCGAAAGGCGAAGCTTTCGTCGAACAGATAGACTTTGTCCCACTGGCTGCCTTGCGCCTTGTGGACGGTCAGGCAGTAGCCGAAGGTGAATTCGTCGAACTGGCGCCTGACGGCCCAGGCCATCTGCTCGTCGGCGCCGATGAAGAAGTCGAGATGGGTCTTGACCTTGACCTCCGTCATCGCCGGTCCGCCGTCCTCGGGCAGCAGCAGCATTTCGAGCTTGCCGGCATTCTTGCGCTTGACCTCGGAGACGATGAAGATCTGGCCGTTCAGAAGCTTCTTGCGCGGGTTGTTGCGCAAACAGACGATCTTGTCGCCCATGACCGGCGTCGCATAAGGCAGCTCCTTCAGCTCCCTCAGGCGGTTGTTGTAGTCGATGCGCGTCCGGTTGCGCCCGACCAGCACCTGGTCGGCCATGACGACCTCTTCCTGGTCCACGTCCTCGCGGCCGATCACCTTGCTGTCCCCATAGGTGCCGCGCCGCAGACCTTCGCCGTTCCTGATATCGAGCGAGAGCTGGACGATGGGATTTTCCGCCGCCTGGCGGTGGATTTCGGTCAGCATGATGTCCGGCTCTTCATTGATGAAATAGCCGGTACCCTGCACCGGTGGCAGCTGGAAGGGATCGCCGAGCACCAGCACCTTGGTGCCGAAGAACAAAAGATCGAGGGCCAGCACCTCGTCGACCATCGACACTTCGTCGATGACGATGAGATCGGCCGTGGCGGCGGGCGATTCCCGGTCGAGAACGAAACGCGGCTCGCCTTCCGATTCGCTGATCAGGGTGTAGATCAGGGAATGGATGGTCGAGGCGCCGCGGCAGCCGCGCTTGCGCATGGCCAGCGCCGCCTTGCCGGTGAAGGCAGCATATTTCACCGAGTGAAGATCGGCGGCCAGGTGCTTGGCAAGCGTGGTCTTTCCGGTGCCGGCCCAGCCGAACAGGCGAAAGACCTGCGCACCGTTCTCGTCCTTCAACCAGTCCGACACCGCCTTGAGGGCGGCGTCCTGCTGGGGCGACCATTTGACCATGTTTCGTGCCCGGATTGCTTGCCAGAAAAGCGCGGCGCCCATAATTAGGGCGCAGCACATACGCTGAGACAAACGCGGCGAGGAGACAATGGCAAAAACGGCATTCACCTTTCCCGGCCAGGGCAGCCAGGCGGTCGGCATGGGCAGGGCCCTTGCCGAAACCTACCCCGAGGCCCGCGCCGTGTTCGACGCGGTCGATACGGCGCTCGGCAGGAAGCTCTCGGCGATCATGTTCGAAGGACCGGACGAGACGCTTCGCCTGACCGAAAACGCCCAGCCGGCATTGATGGCCGTGTCGATGGCGGTTATCGAAGTGCTTGAATCCGAGGGCGTAAGCGTTTCCGAAAGCGCCGCTTTCGTCGCCGGACATTCGCTCGGCGAGTATTCGGCCCTGTGCGCCGCCGGCACATTCTCGCTTTCCGATACGGCGCGGCTCCTGCAGATTCGCGGTCGCGCCATGCAGCAGGCCGTGCCGGTCGGCGAGGGCGCCATGGCGGCGCTGCTGGGCCTCGACATGGAAACGGTCCGGGCCGTGGCGGCCGAAGCCGCCGAGGGCGAAATCTGCGACGTCGCCAACGACAATGCTCCGGGGCAGGTGGTGATTTCGGGAACGCTCGCCGCCGTCACCCGCGCCATCGACATCGCCAGGGCAAAGGGCGCCAGGCGGGCCCTGTCGCTGCCGGTCTCGGCGCCCTTCCATTGCGTCCTGATGGCGCCGGCCGCCGAAAAGGTGGCCGAAGCACTTTCCGAAGTGACGATCAACGCCCCGTCGGTGCCGGTCGTCGCCAATGTCACCGCCCGCCCCGAAACCGAGCCGGAAGCGATCCGGAAAAACCTTGTCGACCAGGTCACCGGCATGGTGCGCTGGACCGAAAGCGTTGGCTGGCTCACGGGCGAGGGCGGCATCGATACGCTTCTCGAGCTCGGCACCGGCAAGGTGCTCACCGGCCTCGCCAGACGCATCGCGTCGGAAGCGGCGGCCCGCGCCCTTGGTACGCCCGAGGACATCGCCGCCTTTCTCGGCGAACGCGATGCGTGAAACAGGAGAATCAAATGTTTGATCTGACAGGCAAACGCGCGCTCGTCACCGGCGCTTCCGGTGGCATCGGCTCCGAGATCGCCCGTGTCCTTTCCGAGGCCGGCGCCGCCGTCGCCCTCTCCGGTACGCGCGTCGACAAGCTCGAGGACGTGGCATCAAGCCTGCCGACCAAGACCGCCGTGCTGCCCTGCGACCTCGCTTCGCTGCCCGAGGTCGACAAGCTCGTGCCCAAGGCCGAGGAGGCGCTCGGCGGCCTCGACATCCTGGTCAACAATGCCGGCATGACGCGCGACAACATTTTCGTCCGCATGAAGGACGAGGAGTGGGACGACGTGCTGGCCGTCAATCTGACGGCGGCGTTCCACATCACCCGTTCGGTTCTGAGGGGCATGATGAAGCAGCGCTATGGCCGCATCATCGGCATCACCTCGGTGGTCGGGGTCGTCGGCAATTCCGGCCAGGGCAACTACGCCGCCTCCAAGGCCGGACTGATCGGCATGTCCAAATCGCTCGCCTATGAGGTCGCCTCGCGCAACATCACCGTCAACACCGTGGCGCCGGGTTTCATCGGCTCGGCCATGACCGAAGACCTCAACGACAAGCAGCGCGACGCCATTTTGGCCAAGGTTCCGGCCGCCCGGCTCGGCACCGGCGCGGAAATCGCCGCCGCCGTGCTGTTCCTGGCCAGCCAGGAGGCCGGCTACATCACCGGTCACACCCTCAACGTCAATGGCGGTATGGTTATGCTCTAATGGATGATGGGGTTCGCCATCGTCTGGTGCGGCAGGGCGCGCCGGTCCTCCGGCGCTGCCGGCAGGTCGGAAACGGTTCTGTCGTCGCGGCTGGCGCGCATCAGGATGGTAAAGAACCACAGCGTCAGCAGCATGACCACGATATAAAGTGCGAACCAGAACAGGAATCCGGACATTGGTTCATTCCGCAGAGCAAGGGATAACAGGGATGATCGAACATCCTAGTTGCCGCATCGAACCCCGCGCATTGGATCAAGTACGCACGTAGTGATACTAGCCAATGCACGGCATGCCCTGAGGCTGTTGCATCCGGTATGAGGCGGGACAATGGCATTGGGGAGGTAAATGCATGTTCATCCTGCGGCGATGCGGTTGACGAATTAGCTGCGGAAACTCCTGCGGCCCTGATATGGTCAAGCTAGAAAAAGTGTGATAATGCCGCCCGTCAAGCAGAGTGGACAGGGGCCGAAACTGCCCGAAAACTGCCAGATGTGGCGGTTTGGAGCAGTTCAGTAGGGACGATCAGCGCTGTGCCGCGAACCACAAAACACAGGCTTTGTAAAAAGGACAACAAGACATGAGCGACATCGAAGATCGCGTGCGCAAGATCGTGGTCGAGCACCTGAATGTGGACGCCGACAAAGTGACCGAAAAGGCGGGCTTCATCGACGATCTGGGCGCCGACTCGCTGGATCAGGTTGAGCTCGTGATGGCCTTCGAGGAAGAATTCGAAGTCGAGATCCCCGATGACGCGGCCGAGCAGATCCAGACCTTCGGCGACGCGGTGTCGTTCCTGAAGAAGGCCAAGGGCGAATAGCGGTCCCCGTCACGATGGAATTGCGGCGTGTTGTCGTCACCGGGCTCGGACTCGTCAGCCCGCTCGGGTGTGGCGTCGAACCTGTCTGGCAGCGCCTGCTCTCGGGTCAGAGCGGGGCAAGGCGGATCACCGAATTCAAAGTCGACGATCTGGCCTGCCAGATCGGCTGCGCCATTCCGCTTGG
>CAZKTH010000303.1:0-4009 GCA_964555575.1 uncultured Devosiaceae bacterium
CATGGGGCTCGATGCCAACCACGTCACCTGGGTGCCCTCGGAAGGTGCGGCGCCGGCCATGCAGGATCTGGTTGCCGGCGGCATCAACATCGTGACCTCCTCGCTCGCCGAAACCAAGGCGATGGTCGATGCCGGACGTGCCGTCAACCTGGCCCTGATGGGCGACGAACGCTCCGCCGCCTATCCGGACGTGCCGACCCTCAAGGAAAACGACATCAACTTCTCGCTCGCCACATGGCGGAGCCTTGGCGGACCGCTCGGCATGCCCGACGCAGATGTCCAGGTCATTGCCAGCACCCTGGCCGACATCATGACCGATCCGGAATTCGTCCAGTTCATGAACAACCGCGGCTTCGGCATCAAGTATCTGGCGCCGGCCGATCAGGCCAAGTTCATGGCCGAAACCGACCGGGTCATGGGCGAAGCCCTGAAGGCAGCCGGGCTCGCCAAGTAGCCCGATCGGCGGCAGGGCGCCGTTTCGGCCCCTGCCCTTTTCGGAACCGCTTTGCATCCGGGGGCTGCACGGCGGTTCCGGATTTTTGCTACCGCGTTCCCGGCGGCAAACCGGCTTCCATTTGCCAGTGGAACGGGACATGCTTTCCGGGGACGTGCTGGGGAGGACGGCATGCAGATAACCGACGCGGTTTTCGGCGCACTCCTGGCCCTGCTGGGCGGATACATGATCTATGAGGCCATGGGCTTTCCCTCCTTTCCGGGCCAACCCTATGGCGCCTCGCTGCTGCCGACACTGCTCGGCATCGGCTTCATCGTTTGTGGCCTGCTGCTCGGCCTGCGCGACTATCGCGCCCGCCGCCAGACCGGTACGTCGTTGCCGGTCCTGGCGATCCAGCCGGCATTGCTCGACCGGCGCGGCGCCATTTCCGGGGCGCTGATTGTCGCGCTCGTTCTCACCCAGATCCTGTTCGGCGACGCCATAGGTTTCATCCCGATCTCGCTTGCCGGGCTGATGGTGATCTTCGTGTGGTTCCGCGTCCGCCTGCTGATGGCCGTCGTTTTTGCGGTGCTCGGCACGGGCGTCACCTGGTGGCTGTTCTCCAATATTCTCAAGGTGCCGTTGCCGCGCGGTCTGCTCGACGGGATTTTGTAAGATGGTCTCTCTTGACGTCCTCGAACAGGCAGCCGTCCTGGCGTTCAGCCCCTATGTTCTTGTTGTCGTCATCGCCGCGGCCGCTTTCGGCATGTTCGTCGGGGCCATGCCCGGCCTGACCGCCACCATGGCCGTGGCGCTTCTGGTGCCGATCACCTTCTTCATGGACCCGGTCCCGGCCCTCGCCGCCATCGTCGCGGCTTCCGGCATGGCGATCTATGCCGGCGACATCCCCGGCGCCCTTTTGCGCATGCCCGGCACACCGGCTTCGGCTGCCTATGTCGAGGACAGCCACCAGCTCGCTCTCCAGGGCAAACTCAATCTCAGCCTCGGCACCTCGCTGACGGTCAGCGCCGCCGGCGGCCTGTTCGGCGTCCTGATGCTGATCCTGTCCGCCCCGATCCTGGCCGAGTTCGCCCTCAACTTCACCTCGTTCGAATTCTTCTGGCTGGCAACCCTGGGGCTTTCCTGCGCCATCTTCATCGCCGCCAAGGACCCGCTCAAGGCGGCGGTGTCGCTGTTCATCGGCCTCGCCCTGGCAACGGTCGGCCTCGATCCGGCTTCGGGTCATCCCCGCTTCACCTTCGGCAGCGTCGATCTCATGGCCGGCATCGAATTCGTGCCGGCGATGATCGGCCTGTTCGCCATCGGCGAGATCCTGCGCGGCGTCATACACCTGCATTCCGATCCGGTGCCGCAGGTGCCGCCAACGCGCGGCTCGCTGTTCAAGGGCATGGGCGCCATCTTCAGGAAATATCCCAAGAACATTCTGAGGAGTTCGGCGCTCGGCACGGTGATCGGCGCCCTGCCCGGTTCGGGCGCCGACATCGCCGCCTGGATGGCCTATGCCGTCTCGAAACGCTTCTCAAAGCATCCGGAAGAATATGGCAAAGGCTCGATCGAGGCCCTGGTCGATGCCTCCTCGGCCAACAACGCCGCCGTCGGCGGCTCGTGGATCCCTGCCCTGGTCTTCGGCATTCCCGGCGACTCGATCACCGCCATCATTATCGGCGTCCTTTACATGAAGGGCATGAATCCCGGCCCGACCGTGTTCCTGCAGCGGCCGGAACTGATCTACGCCGTCTTCATGATCTTCATCGTGACGATCTTCGTCATGATCCCTATGGGCTGGCTGACGGTGAAGGCGGCGCGCAATATTTTGAGCGTGCCGCGCACAATCCTGCTGCCCCTGGTCCTGACCTTCTGCATCGTGGGATCCTTCGCCCTGACCTCGTCGCCCTTCGGCATCACGCTCATGCTGGTCATCGGCCTTCTCGGCTGGGTTCTGGAGGACAACGGTTTTCCCGTTGCCCCGATCATCCTCGGCCTCATCCTCGGCAACCTGTTCGAGCGCACCTTCGTGACCTCGATGATCAAGGCGAACGGCGATCTCCTCGCCTTTTTCGAACGCCCGATCGCCGCCGGGCTCGGCGTCTTCGTCTTCCTGGTCTGGGGCGGCGCCCTGTTCGGCGCCATCCGCGCGGCACGAAAAAGGCGTGCCGCCGCGATAGCCGAATAAGCGACAAGACGCCGGGTACTTCCGGTTCCGGCGTAGACAAACATTCCGTTTCTCGAATATCATTAGCGCTTCGATTTGCGCGCGACCCCGGACAAAGACAAAAATATCGGGCATAGTCATGCGAAAACAATAGAATAGAGGGCGATGTCGGCTCGAAGTGGCGACATCGCATTCGAGCGCGGGAGGGGGAATTCGCCATGCGCCTGAGAGTCATCGATTTCGGACTTGTGCCGGCATTGCGCAGCCAGGCGGTCTATCACGGCATCGCCGAGACCATCACCGATATGAGCGATCCTGTGCTGTCGCTGGCCAGTCCCGAAACGCCCTATGTCTGCGTTGGCCGGCATCAGGAGGTCGGCAAGGAGGTCGATGAGGATTTCTGCAACAGTATCGGTCTGCCTATCTATCGCCGCCATGTCGGGGGCGGCGCCGTCTATCTCGACCGCAACCAGCTTTTCACCCACTTCGTCTATCCGCGCACCAAGGCGCCGGAATTCGCCAGGAACCTTTATCCGCTGTTCATCGAGCCGGTGGTCCGGACCTACAGGGATTTCGGCATCAACGCCGAATACCGGCCGATCAACGACATCCAGGTCGCGGGCCGCAAGATCGGCGGCACCGGCGCCGCCTCCATCGGCGAGGCGACGCTGATGGTCGGTTCGTTCATGTACGATTTCGACACCGAAACCATGGCCAAGTGCCTGAAGGTGCCCTCGGAGAAGTTCCGCGACAAGCTGAGGCAGGGCCTCAACGACTACATGACGACCATGGCCAAGGAACTCGAAGCGCCGCCGGCGCGCGATTTGCTGATCGAGAAATTCCTTTCCCATTGCGCCGACGTGCTCGGGGTCGAACCGGTCTTCGATCGACCGACGGAAGCCGAACTTGCCGCCATCGAAAGGGCCGAACAGGCGCTTGCCGACCCGGCATGGACCTATCACGAGGGCAGGAAGCTCATCGAGATGGGTGTCAAGATCGCCTCGGGCACCCATATGACCGAAGCCATGTTCAAGGCCGAGGGCGGCCTCGTCCGCGTGCACCTGCTGGCGCATGACGGGGTGATCGCCGATCTGATGCTTTCCGGCGATTTCACCTGCCTGCCGCCGGACGGCGTTGCCCGGCTGGCCGAGGCGCTTGTGGGCATGGAACTCAATCCGGACGTGATCGCCGCCGCAGCGGAGGACACAATCAGAAAGTTCGGCATCGAGATGCCCGGCATCACCCCCGTCGACATCGCCAGCGCCGTCATGGCCGCCGTGACAACGAGCGACTAGGGGTGGCTGGTGTTTTCCCGGGACTGGCAGGGCATCATTGCAGGGATATCCGGACATCGGTCGGGGGGAACGATGCAAGCCGTTCCTGGATTCCGGTTTTGCGCCAAC
>CAZKTH010000304.1:0-4004 GCA_964555575.1 uncultured Devosiaceae bacterium
TAATAACGGCGATGCCGATGGCGAGCCAGAATTCGCGTGTCTTGAGAACGCGGGTCATGCGGCCTCTCCGATATCGGCGGCGGACCGCAACAGCGTTTCGGCCGTCAGCGTGTCGTCGTTTTCGAACACGCCGACGATGCGGCCTTCCCGCATGACGACGATCCTGTCGCTCATTCCCATGATTTCCGGCAGTTCCGAGGAGACCATGATGACGCTCAGCCCGCCGGCGACCAGTTCACCCATGAATTGATGCACCGCCGCCTTCGAGCCGATGTCGATGCCCTTGGTCGGTTCGTCAAGAATGATGACGCGCGGCTTGGTCGCCAGCCATTTGGCCACGACGAGCTTTTGCTGATTGCCACCCGACAGCGTGCCGGCGCTCTGGCTCAGCGAAGCGGCCCTGAGGTCGAGTCTGGTAGCGTATTCGCGGGTCAGGGCGAATTCCTCGACGAGGCGCAGCATACCGTTTTTCGAGGTGCGACGGAGCGAGGGCAGGGAAATGTTCTGGAAAATCGGCAGGCCGAGGATGACACCCTGCTTGCCGCGTTCCTCGGGCACATAGACGATGCCGGCGTCGACCGCGTCGCCCGGCGAGTGCAGCGCCAGCTTCTTGCCATCGAGCGTCACCGTGCCGGCGGAGGGCCGGGTAATGCCGAACAGCGCCTGCATCAGCTCGCTGCGTCCGGCGCCGACCAGGCCGTAAAAGCCGAGGATTTCGCCTTGGCGCACATCGAAGGAGACGGAGTCGAATTCGGTGGGATGGCAGAATCCTTCGACCTGGAAGACCGGCGCGCCGATGGGGACGTCGCGGGAAGGAAAGATCTGGTCGACCGAACGCCCGACCATCAGCCGGACGATTTCGGCCTGTCTGGCATCCTTGATCTCGCCCTCGCCGACCATTTCGCCGTCGCGGAACACGGTGTAGCGATCGGCGATGCGGTAGATCTCGTCGAATTTGTGCGAGATGAACAGGATGGCCTTGCCGCTCTGCTTCAGCAGCTCGATCAGGACGAACAGATCCTCGATCTCCTTGTAGGACAGGGAGGCTGTGGGCTCGTCCATGATGACGATGTCGGCTTCGATCGACATGGCGCGGGCGACGGCGACCAGATGCTGGTTGGCGATGCTCAGCTCCTTGAGCTGGGCATCGGCACGGATATGGCCGGCACCCATGTCGACAAGCAGCCTGGCCGCTTCGCTTGCCATGCGGCGCCAGTCGATCATGCCCATGGACGTCTTGGGGGAATGGCCGAGATAGATGTTCTCGGCGACGGTCAGTTCGTCGAACAGTACCGTTTCCTGATGGATGGCGGTGATGCCGTGTTCGGAGGCGGCGTGCGGACTGGCAAGAATGATCGGCTCGCCGTTGAGCCGGACCTCGCCTTCGTCGGGATGGTAGATCCCGGTCAGGATCTTCACCAGGGTCGACTTGCCGGCGCCGTTTTCCCCGATCAGCGAGGTCACCGTGCCGGGATAGAGCGTCAGGCTGACATTGTGCAACGCCCGGACGCCGGGAAAGGTCTTGGAGACCCCGGTAAGCGTGAGAATGGGTTCTGGCATGGTGATCGCGTCTCAAGCACGGGTCGCGCCCGAAAAAGGACCGGTGGCGCCAAGGCGCCGCCGGCCGAGTTGACGGAAGGATCAGTAGATCTTCGCGAATTCGTCGATATTGGTCTTGTCGAACTGGAACGGCGGCGCCATGGCGGCGGCGTTGTTCTGGTCCAGCGTCACCGAGCCGACATGGCCGATCGAGAAGGTCGCGCCGGGCCCGGCCTTCTGACCATCGACCAGTTCCTTGGCGAGATAGACCGCCGAATAGCCGAGATCGATCGGGTTCCACAGGGCAACCGCCTGCGAAGCGCCATTGTCGATGAACTGCTTGAACTCGGAGGGCAGCGCCAGGCCGGTGACGTTGATCTTGCCGATCAGGCCCATGTCGGTGACGACCTGGGCGGCGGCGACGACGCCGACCGTGGTCGGGGCGATGATGGCCTTGAGGTCGGGATAGGAGGCGATCAGGCCCTTGGCCTGGTCGGTGGACTTCACCGAATCGTCATCGCCATAAACGACGGCGACAAGATTGATGTTGGGGAAGTCGGTCGGCAGGATCTTCTCGGCGGCATCGATCCAGGAATTCTGGTTGGCCGCCGTCGATGAGGCCGAGAGGATGGCGACATCGCCGCCATCGGGAAGATAGTCCGCGGCAAGCTTGATGATCGTCTTGCCGATCAGGTTGGTGTCGGACGGGTTGAGGTGCAGCATGCGGCCTTCGGGGGCCACGCCGGAATCCCAGCTCAGCACCTTGATGCCGCGGTCCATGGCCTTCTTGAGTACCGGCACGAGGGCATCGGGATCATTGGCCGAAATCGCGATGGCATCGACATTCTGCGCGATCAGGGTGTTGATGATGTCGATCTGGCCTTCGGCGGTAGCGGCGGTCGGACCGGTATAGATGACGTCGACGCCGCCCATCTCCGCGGCGGCTTCCTTGGCCCCCTTGGCGGCGGCATCGAAGAAGCCGTTGCCGAGCGATTTGACGACCAGCGCAATACGGGTCTGCGCGCTTGCCGGCGCGGCCATCATGGCCAGGCCGGCCACCGCGAGGATTGTGAGTGCCAGCTTTCTTGTCGTGCTCATTTGGTCCCTCCCTAGAGCGCTTCCTTCATCTGCAGCGGTGCTTCAGTTGCGCGCCGCGGATTGGTTTGTCTCGGTCCTCTGATCTGCGATGATGAGCCTGACGCCCGCCTCCTCCAGCATCCTGCGGTTCGCCTCGCACAGGCCGGAATCGGTGATGACCGTGCTGACCGCTTCCAGCGGGCAAAGGATGAGGCTGGTGCGGGCGTTGAACTTGGAACTGTCGGCCAGGATGATCAGTTCGTCCGCCTGGCCGATCAGTGCCAGCTCCGACTGGACGATGAGCGGATCGCCCTCCATCACGCCATGCGCGGCCAGCCCCTGGCAGCCCATGAACATCTTGCGGGCGTAGAAATGGCTGGCCACCACGCCGCCGAACGGCGACAGCACGATGTTCTGCTCGCGATAGACGGTGCCGCCCGGAATGACGATCTGGTTGGAGGAATTGTGCAGCAGATATTCGGCGATCGGGAACGAATTGGTGAAGATCGTCAGGCGCTTGGAGACCAGATGCGGCACCATCTGAAACGTGGTGGTGCCCCCGTTGATGATGATCTGGTCGCGGTCGTCGCACAGCTCCGCCGCGGCCCGCGCGATGGCGCGCTTTTCCACGAGATTGACGGTTTCGTTGACGGCAAACGGCCGCCCGAGCAGCGTTCTCTGTTCGGGCACGTCGACCGCTTCGGCGCCGCCGCGCACCCTTCTGACGATGCCACGCAGATGCAGTGCCGCGATGTCACGCCGGATCGTCGCCTCGGAGGCGCCGGTGATCTCGACCAGGTCGATGACACTGGCGACAGGCCGCGCTTGCGCCGTTGCCAGAATGACCCTGTGACGTTCGCTCTCGTGCAACGGCTCCCCTCCGGATTCGGCTAGTCAATCCATGCATATCGATCAATGTCAATCATTTTTGTCTGAAGGACGTTCATCATTGGTCAAATATGCCCATTTCTGCGCGTTCATGATTGACAAAAACCGGTTCTCGTGAGCATTTCCACTCCCACGCAAATTCGATGGGGACGAGGGGACAATGCCCAGTTCAGCGCAGATCCGGAACCGTTGGGACGATGCCAAGGCGGCAGCGATGAGCGAGCCGGAAAAGCTGCTTTATCGCTCGAACCTGCTCGGATCGGACAAGAGGATCACCAATTACGGCGGTGGCAATACCTCGGCAAAAGTCATGGAACGCGATCCGCTGACCGGGGAGGAGGTCGAGGTGCTCTGGGTCAAGGGATCGGGCGGCGATCTCGGCTCGATGAGGCGCGACGGCTTTTCGACGCTCTACATGGAAAGGCTCAGGGCGCTGAAATCCATCTCGTGCGGGGGCTGTCCGCCCGTGGCCCCTTTCCCTCAAAACTAGTCCACCCAAT
>CAZKTH010000305.1:0-3985 GCA_964555575.1 uncultured Devosiaceae bacterium
GCCGCCTCGTGGTTGTGGTATTCGAGACCGCCCATCACCTGTGCGGGCATAACCCCCGCCGCCTGTGCCGGGTCGGCGCCGCGGTCGGCGCCGACGACCAGCGCGCCGTCTTCGGCGAGTCGGCCGAGCAGTGCCGCATCGAGATCGCCGCCACCGACGATCACCAGCAGCCGGTCCGTGCGCATCGGCACCGCGTCAGTTCGGCTTTTTCCGGGGGATTGCATCGCCAATTGCCTTTGACTAGTCTCGCCGTGTCTCGCTGGGGTGCCCCGATGGGGGCTGAGAAAAACCCATGGAACCTGAACCAGGTCATGCTGGCGGAGGAAGTCCGAGACGGCACGCGGTGTCAAGTGGACATCCCGTGCCGCCAAGCTCCCCAACTTGCATGCCCAAAACGCAAGGAGACGGACGAATGGTCCGCAAGCTCGTTTTGGCAGCCCTTTTCCTGACGCTGTCCATGCCCCCGGCCCTTGCCGGGGACAAGCCCGAACTGACGATCTACACCTACGATGCCTTCGCCTCCGAATGGGGCCCCGGCCCGCAACTGAAGGCGGCGTTCGAGCCCGAATGCGGCTGCGTCGTCAATTTCACCGCCGTCGATTCCTCGATCGGCGCCCTCAGGCGCATCCAGCTCGAGGGCAATGCGACCCATGCCGACATCCTTCTGGGGATCGATACCGCCGTCACCGGCGAGGCGCGCGCCACCGGGCTTTTCGTCGATTCCGGCGTCGACACCTCCGGACTTGTCCTGCCGGTCGACTGGACCGACACCGATTTCGTCCCCGTCGATTACGGCTATTTCGCCTTCGAATACGACAGGACCAGGCTGAAGAATCCGCCCAAGAGCTTCGAAGAACTCAACGCCATGAAGGACCTGAAGATCCTGATCGAGGACCCGCGCGCCGACACGCCCGGCCTCGGCCTGGTGCTCTGGGTCAAGGCCGCCTATGGCGACAGGGCCGGCGCCATCTGGTCGGACATGTGGAAACACGTCGTCACCATGGCGCCGGACTGGTCGGCCGCCTATTCGCTGTTCCTGAAGGGCGAGGCCGACATGGTCCTGACCTACACGACCTCGCCGGCCTACCATCTCGTCGCCGAGGACAACCCGAACTACGCGACCGCGCCCTTTGCCGAAGGCCACTACACCCAGATCGAGGTTGCCGGCATCGTCAAATCCTCGCCGCACAAGGATCTGGCCCGGCAGTTCCTTTCCTGGCTGATCACGCCCGAGGCGCAAAGGATCATTCCGGGCACCAACTGGATGTATCCGGTGGTCAAGCTGGACAAGACCCTGGCCGGCTTCGACAGCCTCACGCTGCCGGCAAAGACGCTTCTTTTGCCCGAGGACGATGTCGCAGCGCATGCGAACGACTGGATCGGGGAAGCTCTGGGGGCGCAGAAGTGATCTTTCAAACGCCCGGACCATGCCATTTCTGGACCCCGGCCTTCGCCGGGGTGACGGCCCTTTGCGTGATCCGGCATTGCCCAAATCCTTCTGCGTCATTCCGGCGAAAGCCGAAATCCGGATTCCGCGGATCGATTCCGGCACATTCCGGCTTGCCGTGGCGGTTCGTGCCGCATGATGACGGGTAGCTGCCTATGCCAATGGTGAAAGCCCACCATGCCAGTCGTCTTGTCGCCGGTGGCCTCGTCGCCGCCGGCGGCGCGGCGCTGCTTGTCACCCTGCTTGCGCTGATCGCCACGGCGGCAGCCGGGCAGCATGGCGCGCACCTTCCCGATATCGGCCATATCCTCGTCGTCAGCACGATACAGGCGGGGCTCAGCACCGTCTTCTCGCTCATCTTCGGCATCGCCATCGCCTGGGCCTTCAACCGCATGAGCTTTCCCGGCCGGGGCATCGCCATCGGCTTTCTGTCGGCGGCGCTGGTGACGCCCGGCCTCGTCGTCGCCTTCGGGCTCATCTCCGTCTGGGGCCGGGCCGGCTGGATCAACACCGCGCTTGCCCCCTTCGGCATCGCGGCACCGTCGATCTTCGGGCTCGGCGGCATCGTCTATGCCCATGTCATCCTCGACGCCACCTTCGCCGCGGCACTGCTTCTGCCCCGTCTCGACGGGCTGGCGGCAACACGGTTGCGGCTTGGGCGCAGCCTCAGCCTGTCGCCCTTCACCCGCTTCCGTATCCTGGACTGGCCGGCCCTCAGACCGGCCCTGCCGGGACTCGCCGCCATCATCTTCCTGTTGTCCTTCACCAGCTTCCCGATCGTTCTGATCCTTGGCGGCGGTCCGGCCAACCAGACGCTGGAAGTGGCGATCTACGCCGCCGTCCGACTCGATTTCGACCTCGGCGCCGCCGTCCGGCTGGCTCTGGTGCAACTGGCGATCTCGGCCGTGCTGATCGTGCCGGCGACGGCCCTGAGCCTGGTGCCGCCGGCCGGTGGCCCCGTGCGCGCCTTCAGATGGCCGGAGCCGCGGCCGGTGACGCTCATCGCCGGCCTGGTGCTTTTCGCCACGGCATTTTTCCTCGCCCTGCCGCTCGTCGCCGTTCTGGCGGGCGGAATCGACATCGGCGCCGTGCTCGTCGAGGCCTCGTTCCGGAATGCACTGACGACCAGCCTCGTCGTCGGCAGCGGCAGCGCGCTTCTCGCCCTTGTCGCCGGCCTTTCGGTCGCGACGGCACGGGCGGCAACGAGAAATCCGGGCCTGGGCTTCGCGCTTTCCGCCCCGGCCTATGCCTATCTCGCCATGCCGGCGGTCACCCTGTCGCTCGGCTTTTTCCTTGCCGCCCGTGCCCTCGGCTTCGCCACCGACGCCGTCGGACTGCCGGTCCTGATCATCGCCGGCGCCCTTCTGGCCCTGCCCTATGCCGTTTCGACCCTGACCCCGGCACTCAGCGGCATCGCGACCCGTCATGGCCGGCTTTCGGCAAGCCTGAGGCTCGGTGCGTTCGAACGCTGGCGATTTGTCGTCTGGCCGTTGATCGGCAGGGAAATCGGCCTTGTCATGGCGATGGGATTCTGCTTTTCGCTCGGCGATCTCGGCGTCATTTCCCTGTTCGGCACCGAGAACCTCACCACCCTTTCCTGGGCCATGCAGCGGGCCATGGGCGCCTACCGCACCCATGACGCCGCCGCCTATGCCGCGCTGATGCTGACGCTGTCAGTCGCGGTCTTTGCCCTTTTGCCGCGTCTTCTGCAAAGGTTGAGCCGTGCTGGAACTTGACGCCCTCAGCTTTGCCTATCCCGGCCAGAGCCGGCCCTATTCCTTCTCGCTCAAGGTGGCGTCGGGCGAAATCCTCGCCATTTCGGGGGTCAGCGGCGCCGGCAAATCGACGCTGCTCGATCTGATCGCCGGCTTTCTGACCCCGCTTTCGGGCGCGTTGAGGCTCGACGGCACGTCGCTTCTCGGCCTCATGCCCGAGCAAAGGCCGGTGGCGATCCTGTTCCAGTCCGACAACCTGTTCGATCATTTGAGCGTCGGAAAGAACCTCGCGCTCGCCCGCCCCAGGGGTCGGCTCTCCGATGCCGAACGCGAGGACTCGCTCGAGGCGGTCGGTCTTTCCGGCCTTGCCCGCCGCCGCGCTGCCAATCTTTCCGGCGGCCAGAAACAGCGCGTCGCCCTGGCCCGCTGCCTTCTGCTCGACCGGCCGATCCTTTTGCTCGACGAACCGTTTTCGGCCCTCGATGCCGAGACCGCCGAAGCGACGCGCGCCCTTGTCCGCAGTCTGGTCAGGCACCATGCCTGGCACACCCTGCTCGTCAGCCATCAGCACAGCGATCTCGCACTGGCCGACCGACGGCTCAGCCTGGAAGGCGAGCGGCTGGGACCGGGTTAGGCCCGGTCAGGTTTTGTCGAAAGCAGTGCCCGGGCTTCCCTCCCCCTTTGTGGGGAGGGTTGCCGAACAGGACTTGGCTCTTGCCAAGTCCGTCGTGAGGCTGGGTGGGGGAATCTGCGCCGGCGTTTGGGGCTCCACCCCACCCGACCCGGCTCTGCCGGGCCACCCTTGTAACTTGACCCGTGCTGC
>CAZKTH010000306.1:0-3980 GCA_964555575.1 uncultured Devosiaceae bacterium
GGTTGATGACGGCGCAATCGTCGAGCTTGTCGAAGATGTCGCGCGGCTCGCCGGGACCGGGGAAGCGGGCGAAGCGCGTGCCGCCGGTGCCAACGCCCCATGACGGGATCGACACGGCGAAGTCCGCCACCTGGGCCTTGATCCCGTCGATGTCGATGCCGCGCCGGGCGAGCTGGGCGCCGAGCGCCGCATAGTCCGCCTCGAGTGCCGCCGCGCGTTTCCTGTTCTGTCTGGCGATCAGATCCTGATCGATCGGGCCCCTGGCCATGATCCTCCCCTGTAGTCTAGCGCGCGAAGCTCACCGCATTGCCGGCATCGACGTTGATGATGTTGCCGGTCGATTTCGCCGACAGGTCCGAGGCGAGGAAATAGATCGCCTCGGCGACGTCCTCGGGCAGGACGCTGCGCTTCAGCAGGCTGCGCTTGCGATAGTGCTCCTCCAGCTCGTCCGGCTTGATCTTGTAGGCGGCGGCGCGCTGCTCGCGCCACTCGCCGGTCCAGATCGTCGAGCCGCGCAGGACGGCGTCCGGGTTCACTACATTGGCGCGCACGCCGATCGGCGCGCCCTCCAGCGCCAGGCTGCGGGCAAGGTGGACCTCGGCCGCCTTGGCGGCCGAATAGGCGCTCGCATTGACCGAGGCGGCCAGCGCGTTCTTGGAGGCGACGAAGACGATCGAGCCGCCGAGCCCTTGCCGCTTCATCACGCGGAAGGCCTCGCGCGAGACCAGGAAATAGCCCTTCGCCAGGATGTCCATGTTGCGGTTCCACGTCGCCAGCGAGGTGTCCTCGATCGGCGAGGCGGACGAGATGCCGGCATTGGAGACCAGGATGTCGAGCCCGCCATATTCGGTGACGGCATCGGCGAAGGCGCTCACCACCGCCTGCTCGTCGGTGACGTCCATGATGGTGCTGCGCACATTGTCCTTGCCGTAGGTCCTGGCGAAGTCTGCCGTCGTCTCTTCGAGCGCCGTCCGATCGATATCGGCCAGCACGACGGCCGCGCCTTCCGCCAGAAGCTTGGCTCCCGCCGCCCGGCCGATGCCGTTGGCGCCGCCGGTGACCAGCGCCACGCGACCGGCGAGGCTCTTCGGTTTCGGCATGCGCTGCAGCTTGGCCTCCTCCAGAAGCCAGTATTCGATGTCGAAGGCTTCCTGCTCCGGCAGGCCGACATAGGTATCGACGGACGAGGCGCCGCGCATGACGTTGATGGCGTTGCGGTAGAACTCGCCGGCAATCCGCGCCGTCGCCTTGTCGCGGGCGAAGGTGATCATGCCTACCCGCGGCACCAGATAGACCACCGGATTGGGATCGCGCATCGCCGGACTGTCGGCGTGCTTGCAGCGCTCATAGTAGCCGGCATAGTCCGCACGGAAGGCGGCGATCGCCGCGCCGAGGCCGTCAACCGTCGCCTGCGCGTCGCCGGCATAGTCGACGACCAGCGGCCGGATCTTGGTTCTCAGGAAATGGTCGGGACAGGACGTGCCCAGCGCCGCAAGCTCGTTGAGGCGCTTTGAATTGACGAATTCGAGGACGGTCGCGTCATCGTCGAAATGGCCGACCTTGCTCCCCGACTTGCCGACCTCGCCGCGGATCGCGACCATCAGCCTAGCCGCGGTCGCCCGCCGTGCTGCCGGTTTTTCGGCGCTCGTATGCGGGCCGCCGAACGTCGTCTGCCCGGGCGTGCCCTCCTTGTCGACGAGCCAGGCGATCGCCTTGTTGATGGTGGCGATCGTGGTCTCGTAGCAGCTGCGGCCGTCGTCCCCCCAGGTGAACAGGCCGTGGCTTTCGAGGACGACGCCGATCGCCTTCGGATTCTCCCGCGCGAACGTCTCCAGCATCAGCCCGAGCTCGAATCCCGGCCGCCGCCAGGGCAGCCAGCCGACGCTGTCGCCGTAGATCTCCCTGGTCAGCGCCCGCGAATTCTTCGACGCGGCGATGGCGATCACCGCATCGGGATGCATGTGATCGACATGAGCGTAAGGCAGGAAGCCGTGCAGCGGCGTATCGATCGAAGCGGCGCGCGGATTGAGGTTGAACGCGCAGTGGGGCAGATAGCCGACCATCTCGTCCTCGTGGTCGACACCCCGGTAAAGCGCCTTCAGCCCGTCGAGCTTCTCCTGATAAAGCGTTGCGAAGCCGGCAAGCTTCATCGACCCGAGGTCGCCGCCGGACCCCTTCACCCACAAGACATTGACATCCTTACCGGTGAGCGGATCGCGCTCTGCAAGCTTCGCCGAGGTGTTGCCCCCGCCGAAATTGGTGATGCGCAGATCCGAACCGAGGAGGTTCGACCGGTAGAGCAGCAGCTCGGGCGGTGTCAGCGTGGCGGCATGGCCGTCGTCCCAGCGGCTGACGAGGAGGAGATTGTCGTTTGATGCGATCATTCCGGTGACTGGCTTTGGCGGGTTGGCGGCCGAGTGTAGCGGCGGCGGCATGGTTCCGCATAACCGGGCTGGATGTCAATCAAAAGCGCTCACCTTCAAGCACTGTGCACCGCAAAAACGACCGTACTTGATTATGTGCAGCGCGAAATTATCGAAAATGACGGTTTATGATTGACACTGTGGAAAAACCTTGCTGATCTTCTTGAGGGAGGAGCAATGCACGAAATCGAACGCCATCGCATCATCCTCGGCGCAGTCGCCGAGAAGCCGGTCGCCACGGTGTCCGAGCTGGTCGATCTGACCGGCGCCTCGGAGGCAACCATCCGTCGCGACATCGGTGCCCTGCATGTCTCCGGCCAGCTGCGCCGCGTGCGCGGCGGCGCCGAGGCGCTCCATCCGCCCGAGGTGCGCGGCATCGCCGGCCGGCCGTTCTCGGTGAACGAGGTCGTCAATGTCGACAAGAAGCGCGCCATCGCCCGTGCTGCGGTCGAACTGTGCGAGGACGGCGGCTCGATCATCATCAACGGCGGCACGACCACCTTCCAGATGGTCCAGCATCTCGCCGGCCGGCGGATGCAGATCCTGACCAACTCGTTCGTGATCGCCGAACACCTGCTGCACACCTCGAAGAACACGATCACCGTGCCCGGCGGCGCCATCTATCGCGAGCAGAACATCATCCTCAGCCCCTTCGAGAACGACGTCACCTGCAACTTCTTTGCGCGGCGCATGTTCACCAGCGCCCGCGGCGTCAGCCCGATCGGCGTGATGGAAGGCGACCCGCTGCTCATCCAGGCCGAGCAGAAGCTCATCAACCAGGCCGAAGAGCTGGTTCTCCTGGTCGATTCGTCCAAGTTCGCCAACCGTTCGAGCCTGATCCTGTGCCCGCTCGAGCGCGTCCACACGGTCATCACCGACGATGGCGTTGCCACCCGGGACGCCAGGATCGTCGAGCAGGCGGGAATACGCCTCATCGTCGCCGAACGTCGAACCGGCGAAGGCAAGGCGTCATCGTCGGCGGCATGAAGCGCCGATCCATCTCAGGCAGTGCACGCAACTAAGTGGGAGGAATGAAGACATGTAAGTGGGGGGAATGAAGACATGAAATTTCTCAAGACCTTGACGATCGGCATCGCAATGGCGATCGCCTTCGCCATAACCCCGGCCTCGGCCGCAACCGCGACGATCGCCCTCCTCGTCAAGAATCTCGGCAACGGCTTCTTCGACGCGGCCGACAAGGGCGCCGAGGAAGCGGCCAAGGAACTGGGCAACGTCCAGATCATCTATACCGGCCCGACCCAGGCGACGCCTGAAGGCCAGATCGAGATCGTCAACTCCCTGATCGCCCAGGGCATCAACGCCATCGCCATCTCGGCCAACGACGCCGACGCTCTCGTGCCGGTGCTCAAGAAGGCGATGGACCGCGGCATCACGGTCATCTCGTTCGATTCCGGCGTGTCCAAGGGCGGCCGCGAAATGAACCTGCTGGCCTCCGGCACCAAGCTCATCGGCGAGAACGGCGCCGGCAAGTCGACGCTGGCCAAGATCCTCACCGGCGTCCACCCGCCCGACGAGGGGCGCATCGTTCTTTCCGGC
>CAZKTH010000307.1:0-3908 GCA_964555575.1 uncultured Devosiaceae bacterium
GTCGCGTTTTCGAACCGGCGAACCGGTATCCACTTCGCCTGAAAACGCTCTAGGCCTCTGCGTCCACGGTCCGGAGAAGCGTCGACAGAAAGTCGTCCGACGACGAACCCGAGGTCGAGGAATAGGCCGAGAGCGCTGCGCTCAGCATGTCCAATGCCAAACGCGTCGTCTCGCCGCCAGAACCGCTGGTGATCGTCGCGGCCAAACGCTGTGCAAGCGAGACGACGCCGTCTTCATTGGTGTCGAGCGGGTCGTAGGTTTCACTTGACGTACTGCCAGCAGACGCTTCGGTCCCCCCGGACGCCCCGCCGCCGGCCGGCGGCGGACCTGCCGGCTTGTTGTCCTCGAGGAAACTCGAAATCTCGTCCGCACTGACCGATCCGTCGGAATTGCTGTCGAGCGCCGAAAGGATATCGCTGACGGCCGCGTTGAGATCCGGTCCGCCCGAACCTTGCGGTCCGCCGGTCGACGCCATCATCTGCGTCGAGAACTGCATCTGCGACATGCGATCCTGTATCTCGGCGTCGAAAGTGTCCTTTTCGGCACTTGTGACGGTGCCGTCGCCATCGCTGTCCATCTGCGAGAACAGCTTGGCGGCGCGGTCTTGGCTTTGGGCATCGGATACGCTGCCCGGGGCGTTCGATTGTAGCTCATCAAGGGTGATGCCCCCGTCCGAGTTGTCGTCGAGGCTACTGAAGCTTGGAGGTGCAAAGCTTCGCATCATGCCTTGCGGCATGCCTCCGAGAGCACTTATCCCTGACATGGGGACCTCCTGATTGCGTCGTTTTCCCGACGACCTCAAAGCTGAAGCGCCCAAGGGATTAATGGCCTTTTAAGGCTTTGTTTCCCATGCAGGCTGCGTTGTTTCCTGTAGTTGCCACCTCCGCACCGGGAAAACCCCGGAAACAAATATCTACAAAATTCCTGTTGAGATCATCCGCCATGCTCTTGTCCGGCAGGGAGGAGCCGCGGGTGCGGAGCCTGGAGCATCGTGTGGAAAAGTGGCTCCCGGTTTTTCGCCGACTGAGGTTCGAAGGATGCGACCACAAAGAAAATGAGCACGTGTTCTGCTTTCGTCAGAACGCATGTTGCCCTAGCCGCAGGGCAGGGTCACGCGGGCGAGGAGTCCGCCCATGGGACTGTCTTCGAGTGCGAGCTTGCCGCCATGGGCGGAAATGATCGCCTCGGCGATCGACAGACCGAGCCCGAAGCCGGCATCGGAACGCGCCGCATCGCCGGTGACGAAGGGCTTGAGCATGTCCTGTCGCGCCTGTTCGGGAATGCCCGGCCCGTTGTCCTCGACGCGGATCTCGACGCTGCCGCCTGCCGAGGCCAGGGTGATCACGATGTTGTCGCCGAATTTCAGCCCGTTCTGGACGAGGTTCTCGATCACGCGGCGGATCGCCTCCGGTTCGACGGTGCACACCAGCCGCTCGGGAGCGGTGAGGGCGATGCTGGCGCCGAGATCGACGAAATCGTCGATCAGGGTCTGCACGAGGCTGACCAGATCGGTTGGCGCCCGCTCTCCCTGGACCTGGCCGTCGCGCAGGAAGCTGAGGGTATTGTCGATCATCGCCTCCATGCGGCAAAGATCGCGCAACTGCCCGGCGCGGATGTCCTCGTCGGCGATGAATTCGGCCCGAAGCCGCATGCGCGTCACCGGGGTCCTGAGGTCATGCCCGACCGCCGAGAGCATGCGGGTCCGGTCCGCCGCCATCACGGCAATGCGCTGACGCATGGAATTGAGCGCCCGGGCCGCGATGCGGACTTCCTCGGGGCCGGTTTCGGGAAGCGGAGTATAAAGACCATCGAGACTGAATTCCTCGGCGGCGCGGGCAAAGCGCCTGAGGGGCCGGGAGACACTGAGCACCGCCCAGATCAGGGCGGCGGGCAAGACGATGACGATGAGCACCAGCCAGTTTCCCATCATGAATTGCGGCGACAGGATTGCCGGCGGCGGCTCCGGCGGCAGCGGCAGATAGGCATAAAGGCCCGAATTGTCCGGCAGCACGGCCACGATGTTTTCAAATCTCTGGGTGCCCGTGGTGAACACGCCGAGCGAATAGAGCACGGCACCGCCATGCAGGGGCGGTGCATTTTCCGGCGGCACCCGGCCGTCCGCCAGCGGTGGTCCCCGCGGATTGCCGACCGGCCTGGCGGAATCGGGCAGTTGTGCCGGCGTTTCGAGCGTCAGCTTGAGTTGCGGCGCCATGAGATTGATGAGATCGACGATGCCCTGGCGCCTTTCCGGCACCGTTTCGCTGAGAACGGGCAGGGCGGCAAAGAAGAAACTGCCGTTCATCATCATGTTGCCGACGCCATTGGGCGGGCGTTCCAGACTCTTCATCAGCAGGAAATTGCCGGCGAATGTGAACAGTGCCGCCAGTATGACCAGGGCCGCAATCTGGGCGCCGATCCGCCGTGGCCAGGGACCCGAGAGCCGCGAAAACAAGCGGCGCCCGGTCATGCCTGCTTCACTTCAGGAGTGAAGACATAGCCGCTCGACCGGATGGTCTGGAAAAATTCGGGGTCGCGCGGATCGCGTTCGATCTTCTGTCTGAGCCGGGAAACCAGGATATCGATCGAACGCTCGGACGGATGCGCCTCGCGCCCCTGGGTCAGATCGATCAGCCGCTCGCGCGACAGCACCCGGCCGGGACGTTCGCAGAACGCTGCCAGAAGGTCGAATTCGGCGCCGGTCAGGGTGACACGGGTCCCCGAAGGATCGTGCAGGCGCCGTGTGCGCACATCGAGACGCCAGCCGGAAAAGACATAGTCGTGCGACAGGGGCGTCACCGTGCCGCCGGCGACCCCCTGGCGCCGGAGCACGGCACGGATGCGCGCCAGCAGTTCACGCGGGTTGAACGGCTTGGTGACATAGTCGTCGGCACCCAGCTCCAGCCCGACGATGCGTTCGATGTCGTCCTTGAGGGCGGTCAGGATGACGATGGGAATGTCGGAGGAAGCACGGATACGCCGACACACCGACAGCCCGTCCTCTCCGGGCAGCATGATATCGAGTACGATGAGGTCGATGCGGGCGTCGCGGAGGTTTGCATCCATTTCGCGTGCATTGCCGGCCTCGACGACAGTGATGTCGTTGGCCCTGAGATAGCGCGCGATCAGGGCGCGGATTTCGGCGTCGTCCTCGACGACGAGAATTTTTGTCATGTCAGATGATTGCCATGCCAATGGGCATCAGGCTAGAGCCGCAATTGTATCCAATTGTTTTCCCGGCGCCGTCGCGCAAAAGAAAACCCCGGACCCATGGGTCCGGGGTTTTCTGCCCGAGACTGGGAGTCTCTCGGGGCAAGTCGTTTGTCGGGTCGGGACTAGAAGCCCATGCCGCCCATGTCGCCCATGCCGCCGCCGGCCGGCATCGCCGGAGCTTCGTCCTTGGGCAGTTCGGCAACCATGGCTTCGGTGGTGATCAGAAGCGCGGCGACCGAAGCGGCATCCTGGAGCGCGGTACGCACAACCTTGACCGGGTCGACGACGCCCATCTTGATCATGTCGCCATATTCGCCGGTCTGGGCGTTGAAGCCGAAATGATAGTCGGACTGGTCGAGCACCTTGCCCACGACCACCGAACCTTCCTCGCCGGCATTCTCGACGATCTGGCGGATCGGGGACTGCAGGGCGCGCTTGACGATGCCGATGCCGGCTTCCTGGTCGGCATTGACGCCCTTGGCGGTCACGGCCGCCGCGGCGCGCAGCAGCGCGACGCCGCCGCCCGGAACGATGCCTTCCTCGACCGCGGCGCGGGTCGCATTGAGCGCGTCCTCGACGCGGTCCTTGCGCTCCTTGACCTCGATTTCGGTGGAACCGCCGACCTTGATCACCGCCACGCCGCCGGCCAGCTTGGCCAGGCGTTCCTGCAGTTTTTCCTTGTCGTAGTCCGAGGTGGT
>CAZKTH010000308.1:0-3907 GCA_964555575.1 uncultured Devosiaceae bacterium
GCAGATCGTGCCGGTGGCACGATCTGAGGTCCGAAGGATGCGACAACAAGAACATAGAGCGGTGAAGCGATTCGGCTTGAGCGCGCGCCGCTCTAGACTTTCCGACCCCGCTCGCACATCGAACCGCGAGCAGATGCCGCAATTCAACGGTGGAGCGGAGGTCCCAGACGAGCCCGAAGCGGTCTTGCGCGACCGTCGGTCTCGCACGCCTCACGTCAAGGGATCCGGGCGCAGCCTTTGACCATTCGCATCGAAGAAATACCGCATCGCGGGCAAGGCCAATCCGATGGTCTCGCCGCTGCCGGGGCGCTGAACGCCTCTCATCTCCGAGAGGATGAACTGGCCGTCGGACAGGCGGGCATGGATGATCGAGTTGCCACCCAGGTTCTCGACGACTTCCACCGTCGCGGCGATGTCGTTGCCCGGATCGAGGTCCTGGGGGCGCAACCCGATGGTGATCGCGCCGTCCGGAGCCCTCACCTTGCCGGTGCCGGACAAACCGCCATCTGCGAGCTTCAGCAGATTCATGCGCGGGGCGCCGATGAATCCGGCCACGAACAGATTGTCGGGATCGTTGTAGAGCGTTTCCGGCGTGCCGATCTGCTCCACCCGGCCGTCACGCAGGACGACGATCTTGTCGGCCAGCGTCATCGCCTCGACCTGGTCGTGGGTGACATAGACCATCGTCGAACCCAGCCTTTTGTGCAATTGCGCCAGTTCCACCCGCATCTGGGCGCGCAATTCCGCATCGAGGTTCGACAGCGGCTCGTCGAACAGAAAGGCCCTTGGCTGGCGGACAATCGCGCGCCCGATGGCGACACGCTGGCGCTGTCCACCCGAAAGCTGGGCGGGCTTGCGCTTCATCAGGGCTTCCAGTTGCAGAATGGCCGCCGCTTCCGCGACGCGTTTGGCGGTTTCCTCGCGGGAATGGCCCGTCCGCCTGAGGCCGAAGCTCATGTTCTGCTCGACCGTCATATGCGGATAAAGTGCATAGGACTGGAACACCATCGCCAGGCCGCGTTCCGCCGGCGCGATATCGTTGACAATCTCGTCGCCGATCCTGACTTCGCCGTCGCTGACGGTTTCCAGGCCCGCGATCATGCGCAACAGGGTCGACTTCCCGCAACCCGACGGGCCGACGAAGATGCAGAATTCGCCTTCCGCGATATCGATGTCGATGGCGCGGATCACCTCGACCGAACCGAAGCTCTTGCGGATGGCGGAAAGAGAGATGCTGCTCATGGAGCCCTCATGAAATTAGCGCCGTTTGGGCCCAATGCGCCAGCGAGTCCGGATCGATTTCACCCGCATTTGCGTCCGGTGCCTTGAGATAGGCTTCGAGCGCGCGCGCAAGCGCCGCTGCAACGGGCCGCCCGGCCGTGGCGAGGTCTATGGCCGACACGACCAGTCTTCCGGCCCCGATCTTCGCCTCGGCAAGCAGTGCGAGGTCGCGATTGGCGTTCCAGTCGTCGATCACATCGATGATGCGGGTAAAACCGAGTCCGTGCAGATCGAGCGCCCGGCGACCGTGTGTCAGTTCCCACTCATGCCAGCCGCTGTGCCTTTGTGCCGGGAAGAAGCGGAACACGCCATGTTCCAGCCGGTTGATCAGCCCGAGCGTGTGCGGTGGCTGATTGCCCGTCCACACGGTGTTCCAGAAGACCGTTGTGTGTCCGAGTTCGGCGTTCGGCGCGATCCGCTCGGGGTCGGGGCAGAGGACGAGCGTCTCGCCGGCTTCAAGGCGCGCCCGTTCCGCCGGACCAAGCGCCGACACCAGGGGAAGCGACGCATGACCGGGTTCCAAGACCCACAGGTCCCAGGCATTGGTGTTGCCGCCGGCCGACAGTTCCAGAGCATATCCTGCCTGGGCCAACCCCTCGGTCGGGATCGCGATGTCGCCGAGTGGGTGGACGCCGCCGGTCGCCAGCGCGCCATGCGGCAATTGCCCCGCGACGATCACGTGGCCACCCTGATCCCGAAGGCGCCATTCGGCGATACCGGGATCGAGGTCGGCGGCGGCAAAAACCGACAGCTCGGCCCGGGCGGTGAACGGCTGGCCCTCCGTCATCACGAAGCCCGGCGCGCGCAGCAGCGGCACCACCGGTCCGCAGAACCGGCGAAAGGCAGAGGGATCGTCATAGGGCTTTGGCTGCCAGAAGGCATCGGCGACGCCAACGAGCGCCGTGCCCTGCCCCGGGAAATCCTGGATGCCGAGCAGCTGGAATCCGGCAAAATCGGGCGTGCGCAGACCGGCTTCGATGTCTTCCTTGTAGAGCGCCACCTGCAGTGCTCCCGAGCACAGCAGTTTTTCCTCGGCCTGGTCGAGCCGGCCCTTGGCCACAAGGTCGTCTGCAACGCGATCGAAGGCATCATTGGCCACGGGTCCGGTATAGCGGTCCCGGCTTGCCAGATCTGGAAAGGCGCACCATTGCCCGATTTCGTGTCCCATAAGCGGCTGGGGCACGCTTTGCACCCAGTCGCTCCAGTCGGTTTCCGTTTCGAGGGGGCGGGCGTTGAGGCGGCTCCTGAGCCCTTCGCCCCAGCGTTGGCTGCGCGGTTCGGGCTTTGACAGATAGCCGGCGCGCTTGAGCGTGGGCCAGCCGGAACTGCCATTGTAGAGATGGCGCGGATCACGACGGCGATAGTCTTCCATGAACCGTTCGAGCCAGGCGTGCATTCCGGCACCATAAAGCTCGTTGCCGACGGTCAGCATGATGAAGCAGGGGTGATTGCCGTATTCGGCGAGGATCCGGTCCGCCTCGCGGCGGATGAAGGCGTCCAGATTGGGATCGGCGCCGATGATGCACCAGACCGGCGTCTCGATATGCAGATAGACACCCATCTCGTCCGCGACTTCGAAAGCGGCTTGCGGCGGACACCAGCTGTGGAAGCGGACATGGTTGAGACCGTGCGCGATTACCGCGTCGAACACCGTCCGCCAGCCGGCGTGATCCGTGGGCGGATGTCCCGTCTCCGGGAAGATGCAGCAATCGAGCGTGCCGCGCAGAAAGATGCGTCGTCCGTTGACGAGGATATGCCGGCCCGCGCCTTCGAGGCTGCGCAGCCCGAAGCTCGTCTCCCGGCGGTCGAGGCAGGCGCCGTCGCGCCACCATTCGGCCCTGAGGCGATGGACGGCCGGCGAGAACTCGTCCCAGGCCGCGCTTTTTGCCGGCAGGTCCAGCCTGATATCGAGGCGCGTGAAGGCGGAATCGATCCGGGGCCGTTCGACGTGCTCGACCACGGTTCCGTCGGACAGCGTGGCGGTGAGACGCAACTCGTCATGGTGCCCGGTTTCGGTCCAGAAGCGCGGCCAGTCATGGGCCGGGTCGAGACCATCCATCTCGACTGCAATGTCGATCGCCGGTGCATCGGAGAAAACCTCGAGCCGGGCGATGCGCGCCGCGAAGGCGTCGATGCGGATGTCGCCGACCACACCGTTCCAGTTCGTCTGGGTATGATCGGAGGTGGAATGGGCGACATGGGGCATGGCGTGCATGTGCGCCCCGCCGACAAGCGGCAGGTTGGCATTGTCGATCCGCATCACCAGCCGATGCAGGCCCGGCGCGAGCTGGCCGAGCAGGAAGCGGTTGGGCGTGCAAAGCCCGAGATCGGTTCCGACCGGCAGGTCGTCGAGCCAGATGCTCACCTCGCCATGCGGACGCTCGAGGAACAGTTCGTGGAACAACCCGTCATGGGTGGCGGGGATTTCGATTTCACGCGCATACCAGGCCGCACCCACATAGGGGTAACGGCGGGTGAGATGGGCCATGCCCGCGCTTTTGCCCGGAGGCGCCTTGCGGGCGAGATCGACGGTACCGGGCAGAGCGATGCGATCCTCGAACCGGGCCGTGTTGTACCCTTCGTTGCGCCACGCGTCCTCGGGGTCGAGCGCAAAGTCCCATTCGCC
>CAZKTH010000309.1:0-3901 GCA_964555575.1 uncultured Devosiaceae bacterium
GCTCTGTGAAGGTCGTGACGATTTTCGACAAAAGCTGACGGCAGAAATGGGGCCGCAATCGGTCTGGCAGCTTGGTGCGCGGGAAAGAGGAAAGCGGACATCGAGCCGGTTGAGTTGGGGACTCGGACAAGCCCGAAGCGGTCGGCAGACGGCAGGCGCTTGTGAATGATGTCGCCGATTCCACAGCATGAGTGGCCACCAAAGATACCAAACCATCACTCCTGCAATTGCGGCAATTCGCGGAACAAGGACAGACTTTCGGGGTTGGCAAGGGCGGTGGTGTTCTTGACTGGACGTCCGTGGATGACATCGCGAATGGCGACTTCCGAGATCTTACCGGAGCGGGTGCGTGGGATGGCGTCTACCGCAATGATCCTGGCCGGGACGTGGCGGGGGCTGGCGCCTTTGCGGATGCGCATCTTTATCTCGGCAATGGTCGCCTCGCTGAGCTCGATGTCTGGACGCATCCTGACAAACAGGATTACCCGCTCGTCGCCATTCCGGTATTGGCCGACAGCAACGCACTCCTCGATTTCGTGCATTGTTTCGACCTGGCGATAGATCTCCGCCGTGCCGATACGGACACCACCCGGATTGAGCGTCGTATCCGACCGTCCGTGGATGACGAAACCGCCAGAGGGGCGCCGCTCGACGAAATCGCCATGCACCCAGATTCCGGGAAACCGGTCGAAATAGGCTGCGCGATAGCGACTGCCATCGCTGTCGCCCCAGAAGCCGACTGGCATCGACACATGGGCGTTGCGGCAGACCAGTTCTCCCGGAACGTCGGTTATGGTCCGACCGGCTTCATCGAGTATGTCGATGTCCATGCCGAGCAGGGCGCATTGCAGCTCACCGCGCCTGATGGGCAGAAGCGGATTGCCGCCGAGGAAACAGCCGCAAATGTCGGTACCGCCCGAGATCGACGCCAGCTGTACGTCGCTTTTCCAGTCGCGATAGACGTAATCGAAACTGGCCGGCACAAGCGGCGAACCGGTCGACAGGATCAGCCGTAAACTCGAAAAGTCGTGGGTTTGGCGCGGCGCGAGCCCGGATTTCAGGCAGGAATCGAGATATTTGGCCGAGGTGCCGAAAATGGCGATCTCTTCCTGATCGATCAGGTCGAGCAGGCGTTGCGGTGCGGGGTGGAACGGATTGCCGTCGAAGGTGACGAGCGTGGTCCCGAGCGCCAGACCCGAGACCTGCCAGTTCCACATCATCCAGCCGCAGGTGGTGAAATAGAAGAAGCGCTCGCCCCTGCGCATGTCGCAATGGAGCTTTTGTTCCTTCATGTGCTGGATCAGCAAGCCGGCTCCCGAATGCATGATGCATTTGGGTTTACCCGTTGTCCCGGACGAGAAAAGGATCACCAGCGGCGCCCGGAACGGCAGGCGCCGGAAGGCGATCTGCTTCGGCGCGAAGGGCGCGACAAATTCATCAAGCGTGGTGCAATCAAGGGCCGACAACGCCTCTGGAACGTCCTCGCCAACAACGATGATCCTTTCGAGCGCGGCATCCTCGGCCACGGCGGCGATGGTGGCGGTCACATCGAAATGCTTGCCGGCATAGTGATAGTGCGGCACGGCGATCAGGACTTTCGGATCGATCTGACACAATCGGTCGGCGGCGCCGGCGGGTCCGAAATCGGGCGAGCACGAAGACCAGACAGCCCCGATGGCGGCGGTGGCGAGGTAGCCGATGATGGCCTCGACATCGTGGGTGACGATGGCGGCGACGCGGTCTCCCGGTTGCACGCCCAGTTGCGTAAGCGCCTGGACAAGGCGCGAAACCTGATCATAGAGGTCGCGCCGCGTCAGCATACGACGACTGCCGTCGTCGCGATGGGCAATGATGGCGAGGCTGTCGTCGGGATCGCGCAGAAGGTTCTCGGCATAGTTGAGCCGGGCTTCGGGATAAAACTGCACCTCGCGCTGGCTCGGCCCGGGCAGGTGGCAGGTCCGGCCCTTGTCGCCAATGATGCCGAGCTCATCCCACAGAGCGCTGTAGAAAGCATCGGGCGCCGCGACCGACCACGCGTGCAGCGTCATATAATCATCGGGCGCACCGCCATGGAACGGCCGTGTCCGTTCGGCGAATCCCCACAACGCCGACGCCCGCTTCTGCGCCTCCGATGCCTGCCAAAGGATATCGCCGCTCAATCTTGCCTCCCTTTGCTGTGACGGCGCACTCAGTCGCGCGCCACGCACATGGCCACACCCATACCGCCGCCAACGCAGAGCGTCGCCACGCCTCTTCTGACGGCGCGCCGATGCATTTCGTGAAGCAATGTCGTCAGCACGCGAGCACCCGAGGCGCCAATCGGATGACCGATGGCAATGGCGCCGCCATTGACGTTGACCGTGTCCGCATCGATCCCCAGTTCACCGATCACGGCCAGGCTCTGGGCCGCAAAGGCTTCGTTGATCTCCCAAAGATCGACATCGCCAACGCGCCAGCCGGCGCGCTCGAGTGCCTTGCGGCTGGCACCGATCGGCCCTAGCCCCATCACCTGCGGATCGAGCCCGGTATGGGCGAATGAGACGATGCGGGCGAGCGGTTCCGCGCCCGTGCGCCTCAACGCGGTATCGGACATCAATATTGCCGCCGCCGCGCCGTCATTGATGCCGGATGAGTTGCCCGGGGTCACCGTTCCGTCGACGGCAAAGGCCGGCTTCAGTCCAGACATGGCTACAAGGCTGGCCTCGTGGCGGATATGTTCGTCGGCATCGACGAGAGTTTCTCCCTTTTTGCCCGGCACGCCGACCGCGGCAATTTCGGCATCGAAACGGCCAGCCCTGACGGCCGCCGAGGCGCGTTGCTGCGAGCGCAACGCGAAAGCGTCCTGCGCTTCCCGCGTCAGGTGATAGTGCCGGGCAACGTTCTCTGCAGTCGTGCCCATCGGATAACCGAAGAAGGCGTCGACGAGCCCGTCGCGCATGACCGTATCGACAAGGGTCAGGTCGCCCAGTTTCCGGCCCGGCCGGATAATGGCGACGTGTGGCGCCTGGCTCATGCTTTCCTGGCCACCGGCCACAACGATGTCGGCATCTCCCGCCATGATGCCGCGGCTTGCAAGCGCGACGGCCCTGAGGCCGGAGCCGCAGACCTGGTTGATGCAGGCAGCGGGTGTTTCGTCGGATAGGCCGGCGGCACGCGTCGCCTGCCGTGCCGGGTTCATACCGGCGCCCCCGGTCAGCACCTGGCCGATGATCGCCTCCTCGACCTCGCCGGGCGCGATGCCGGCATCGGCGATCGCTGCCTTGATGGCGACGGCGCCGAGCGCGTGCGCCGGCAGGTCCGACAGCGAGCCGTTGAAGCTGCCAACAGGCGTGCGGCGTGCCGAGACGATGTAGACAGTGGAGTCCAACCCTTTTTACCTCTCCACCCGGTTAGGTTCCGAAGATCTCGAAGGGACCGGCCGCGTCCGACAGTGCTGTCCAGCCGGGATCGCCGTCGCGGGCGAAGCGGTAGAGTGCGTCGGACATGCGCGCCGCCAGAGCGGGGGCGGCCGGATCGTTGGCAGCCAGCGGCACGCGGTCGGGACTGACATCGCCGAACACGAACGGCTCGTCGAATCCGTGGGCCGAGCCGAAACGGCCATTGTCGCGTTTCGGAACCCAGGCGAACTCGTACGCATAAGCGTTGCCGCCCCCAGATCGCTGGGCGGCGCCGGTTCTGAGGGCGGCCTGTTTGTAGATCGTCTCGGACAGGAAGGTCTCTTCCAGTCCGACGAGGTCGAGGCCGGCATCTTTGATGAGCTTGCGCGTACCCTTGGCGACCGAGACGTCGAAGCTGTCGTCGGCGGCGACCAGCGCGACGGTCTTGGGCTTCGGATCGAGCTTGCCGAGCATCTCGACGGTGCTCGAGAAATAGGCGCCGGCCGGCGGCAGGGTGCCGAAGA
>CAZKTH010000310.1:0-3857 GCA_964555575.1 uncultured Devosiaceae bacterium
TCTCGCCCGAGGACCTCAAGGAAGATCTCATCCACTCCTTGCAGAAATATGTCGAGGTCGACGAGCCCGAGCAGCACGCGGCACCGATTGTCGGCGAGATCACCGGCGAGGACGACAACGTGACCTTCGACACCATGAGCGAGGACGAATTGCTGCGCGCCATCGAGAGCCTGGCGCCGCCCGAACGCCGCGATGATTGATCGCGATAAAAACACGCCTATAATACTTTGAATCGGGCGCCGAATTCGCTTCGGCGCCCAAATTGTTTCGCGTTGCTGGTAGTATGGAACGCCGACGGGACTGGTGAGAAGGTGACAAGCGGCGGGCGAGAGCGTTCGGAGGCGAAACGGATACGGATCCGCCGGCCGGAACCACGACCACTCAGGGATGCTGGCGCGTCGCGCCATGCCGCGGGGCACCACGTGACCCCGGGACGCGGGCCGGGGAGGCGCCCTTCGAGATGATGCGCCAGTTCGAACTCGTCGAACGGGTGCTTGCCTACAATCCCAATGCCGACGAGGCCCTCCTGAACAAGGCCTATGTCTATGCCATGCAAAAGCATGGCAGCCAGACGCGCGCCTCGGGCGACCCCTTTTTCGCCCATCCGCTCGAAGTGGCGGCAATCCTGACCAGTCTCAAGCTCGACGACGCGACCATCGTGGTCGGGCTCCTGCACGACACGATCGAGGACACCGACGCCACCCGGGCCGAGATCGATCAGCTTTTCGGCCTGGAAATCGGCGCCATCGTCGACGGGTTGACCAAGATCGACCGCCTCAATCTCGCCTCGCGCGAGGAAGCGCAGGCGGAAAACCTCAGAAAGCTCCTGCTCGCCATCGCCGAGGACGTGCGGGTGCTGATCGTCAAGCTGGCCGATCGCCTCCACAACATGCGCACCCTCGACTACGTACCGCCGGACAAGCGCCAGCGCATCGCCCGCGAGACCATGGACATCTATGCGCCGCTCGCCGGCCGCATGGGCATGCAGGGCATCCGCTCAGAGCTCGAGGATCTGAGTTTCCGCGCCCTGGAACCGGAGAAATACGCCGCCCTCAAGAAACGCCTGACGGCGATGAACGCCCGCAACGCCAAGATCGTCGAGACGATCGCCGCCGATTTGAGGGCACGCTTCGCGGCCGAGGGCATTCCCGCCGAGGTGTCGGGACGGCTCAAATCGCCCTGGTCGATCTTTTCCAAGATCCAGCGCAAGCAGATCGCCCTCGAACAGCTTTCCGACGTCATCGGCTTCCGCGTCATCGTCGAGACCGAGGAGGACTGCTACCGGACGCTCGGGGTCGTCCACCGCACCTGGAATGCCGTGCCCGGGCGTTTCAAGGACTACATCTCGGTGCCGAAATACAATGACTACCGCTCGATCCACACCACGGTGGTCGGGCCGGAGCGGCAGCGGGTCGAACTGCAGATCCGCACCCGCGAGATGCACCAGGTGGCCGAATACGGCATTGCCGCCCACGCCCTGTACAAGGACGATCTGAGGCACAATCTCGAACGGCTGGAAAAGGAAAGCCAGGCCTATGTCTGGCTCCGGACCACCATCGATACCCTGACCAGCGGCTCGGCCCCCGAGGATTTCCTCGAGGACACCAAGCTCGAACTGTTCCAGGACCAGGTCTTCTGCTTCACCCCGCGCGGCCGGCTGATCGCGTTGCCGCGTGGTGCCACGCCGATCGATTTCGCCTATGCCGTGCATACCGAACTTGGCGACACCTGCGTCGGCGCCAAGATCAACGGCACCATCATGCCGCTCGTCACCCAGCTCCGTTCGGGCGACGAAGTCCAGATCATGACCGACGTCAACCACGTGCCGCCGACCAACTGGGAATCGATCGCCGCCACCGGCAAGGCACGGGCCGCCATCCGGCGGGCGGTGCGCGCCGCGGCGCAGAAGCGCTCATACGCCCATGGCGATTACATCCTGTCGGCGGTCCTGCAGCGCGAGAACACCCATCTCGAGGAAACCGAGATGGCGACGATGATCGGCTGGTTCGGTTTCGCCTCGAAAAAGGATTTCGTCACCGCCATCGGCGAGAACAAGGTCCTGCCCGATGCCCTCAGCGAGGAGATCGCCAAGATCAAGGGCGTGCCGCGCCGTCGCAAGCGCCGCGACATCGACCTGCCGGTGGCCGATACCTCCGATGGCTGGTTCGGCCTGAGGAAATCGGATCTGTTCCGCTTCCGTGTGCCCGGCGGCCAGACGGTCGGCGACAAGGGCCGCAAGGCGCTGACCAAGCTCGGCTTCGACACGGAAGTGCGGATTTCGCCCGAAGGCGTGGTGCCCGGCGACCGCATCATCGCCATCCTGACGCCGGACGGCGTGATGACCGTCTATCCCGTCCATTCGGATGCGCTGACCGATCTGGATCAGTCCGATGTCGCCTGGATCGACGTGCGCTGGGATCTGGCCTTCCATTACGAGACGACCCACCGCGTCGCCATCTCCATGTTGAGCGTCAACCGGCCCGGCCTGCTCGCCGCCATCGCCGGCACGATCGCCCGGTTCGACGCCAATGTCCAAAACCTGTTCATGCGCATGCACGCGCCGGATTTTCACCGCCTGGTGTTTCAGATAGAAGTCAGGGACCTGCCGCATGTCTCGGAAGTGCTGGCTGCGCTCAAGGACATTCCCGGCCTCAGCGAAATCCGGCGTGCCTCGGTCTCCGAGGCGTCGGCCCTCAGCCAGATCGACTGGGCCATGCCCAAGCCCGAGGAAAAAAAGACGCCATGACCACCGAACTGAGCCGCGACGACGTTCTCGACATCTTCCGTTCGGTCGGCGCCCTGCTCGAAGGGCATTTCATCCTCAGTTCGGGCCTCAGATCGCCGGTCTTTCTGCAAAAGACCCTGGTGTTCTCGCATCCGGACAAGGCCGAGATCCTGTGCCGGGCCCTGGCCGAAAAGATCGAGGCGGCAGGGCTGGCGTTCACCCAGGTCGTCTCGCCGGCCATCGGCGGCATCATTCCCGGCTACGAGACGGCGCGGCACCTCAAGAAACCGGCGATCTACACCGAACGGGTCGACGGCAAGTTCACCCTGAGGCGCGGCTTTGCCGTTCGGCCGGGCGAGAAGGTGATCGTCGTCGAGGACATCGTCTCCACGGGACTGTCGATCCGCGAATGCATTGCCTGCATGACCGATCTGGGTGCCGATGTCGTGGCCGCCGCCTGTCTGGTCGACCGTTCGGCCGGCGAAGCCGATATCGGGGTGCCGCTCATTTCGCTGGCCCAGTACAAGGTGCCGGCCTATCCCGCCGACGCGCTGCCGCCCGAACTTGCCGCCCTCGAGCCGGTCAAGCCGGGCAGCCGCGGTCTGTCGTAAAGGGACGGCCATGATCATCGGCATCGGCAACGACATCTGCGACATCGCCCGCATCGCCAAAACGCTCGACCGCCACGGCACCCGCTTTCTCGATCGCTGTTTCACCGAGACGGAGCGCACAAGGTCGGATCGCAAGGCGTCCAGGTCCGCCTCCTATGCCAAGCGCTTTTCCGCCAAGGAGGCCTGCGCCAAGGCGCTCGGCACCGGACTGTCGCAGGGGGTCTTCTGGCGCGACATGGGCGTCGTCAACCTGCCGTCGGGCAAGCCGACCATGCAGTTGACCGGCGGTGCCGCGAAACGCCTTGCCGTGATTGTGCCGGACGGGCACGAAGCCCATATCCACGTGACATTGACGGACGAAAGCGGCCTTGCCCATGCCGTCGTCATCATCGAGGCGCTGCCGGTCGCGTGAGGTCGGAGACGATCGGCCGACCGCACCTTGTTGGCGCGGCGTGTCCATTCCTGTTCCGACAAGGGACTTCGATCATTTTCATCTCGGCCGACCTGGACGAGATCTTGCA
>CAZKTH010000311.1:0-3831 GCA_964555575.1 uncultured Devosiaceae bacterium
CGGTCGGCCATGGTCATGGCCTCGACCTGGTCGTGGGTGACGTAGATCATGGTGGTGTCGGGCAGGCTTTCGTTGAGCCGGGCGATCTCCATGCGCATCTGCACCCTGAGGGCCGCGTCGAGATTGGAAAGCGGCTCGTCGAACAGGAACACCTTGGGGTTCCTGACGATGGCCCGGCCGATGGCGACGCGCTGGCGCTGGCCGCCGCTGAGCGCCTTGGGCAGGCGGTCGAGATAATCGCTCAGCTGCAGGGTCGCGGCCGCGGCCTCGACCATCTTCCTGATTTCATCCTTGGGCAGGTTCTTCAGCTTCAGCGAATAGGCCATGTTGTCGAACACGGTCATGTGCGGATAAAGCGCGTAGGACTGGAAGACCATGGCGATGCCGCGCCGCGACGGCGCCACGTCGTTGACGACGCGCCCTTCGATCTCGATCGTGCCGGAAGATATCGTCTCAAGACCGGAAATGGTCCTGAGCAAGGTCGATTTCCCACAGCCGGACGGACCGACAAAGACGACGAACTCGCCCGAATTGATTTCGAGATTGATGTCCTTGAGCACCTCTACCGAGCCAAAACGCTTGCACAGGTCGGTTATCTTCAGGTCAGCCATCTTTCCTCCCAGCGCCGGCTTTGTCGCTACGCTTTCCACTCCGCTTGACCCGGCCCACATAGGCGCCAAGCGGTTCGAAATTCAGTGCACCATCTTTGACCGCCACCCTTTCGGCAAGCAGCGGCGTGCCGAGAATCTGTCCGGACGCAAGTGACATCGTGTTTTCATCATGGGTCATGTTGAAAGCGCAAAGCAACCGTACCCTGCCCTGCTTGCGATAGAAGGCGAGAATGCCCTCGGGCGCCTCGATCAGTTCGATCTCGCCGGTGATGAGCGCCGGATGCTTGGCGCGCGTCTCGATCATGGTGCGGTAGAATTCCAGCATCGAGCCCTCGACATGCGCCTGAATGTCGACCGCATGCTCCTTGTGGCTGACCGGAATGGGCAGCCAGGTACGGTCGGCCGGCGAGAAACCGGCATTGCGGGCGTTGGCCTGCCACACCATCGGGGTGCGGCAGCCGTCCCGGCCCTTGAAATTGGGCCAGAACTCGCGGCCATAGGGGTCGACGATGTCCTCAAAGGAGATGTCGGCCTCGGTCAGGCCGAGTTCCTCGCCCTGATAGATGCAGACCGAGCCGCGCATCGACAAAAGGATGGCCGCGGCGAGACGGGCAAAATCGGCTTCGCTGCCGTGTCGAGCCCAGCGCGAGACATGACGGACGACGTCATGGTTGGAAAAGGCGAGACAGGTCCAGCCCTCCGGCGCCTCGGATTCGAGCTTGGCGATCGCCTGGTGGAAATGGCTCGCGGAGAATTCGCCGCCGAGGAAATCGAAGGTGTAGGCCATGTGCAGGCGGTTGTCGCCCGAGGTGTAGTCGGCCATCAGCTCGATCTGACGCAAGGCGTCGCCGATCTCGCCGACCGAAGTCGTGTTCGGATATTCGTCGAGCAGGGCCCGGACGCGCTCGAGGAAGGCGACGTTTTCCGGTTGGCTCTTGTCGTAAAGATGGGCCTGCAGATTGTAGGGATTGGCGTCGGGCGCCGTCATCGTGTTGTATTGCGACGGATCGATGGGCGGATTGGATTCAAGCCCTTTCGAACAGTAGTAGAAATTGACCGTGTCCAGACGGAAACCGTCGACACTGCGTTCGAGCCAGAAGCGCATTTCCTCGAGCAGGGCGTCGCGCACCTCCGGATTGTGGAAATTGAGGTCCGGCTGGCTGGAAAGGAAATTGTGCAGATAGTACTGGCGCCGGCGCGGATCCCAGGTCCAGGCCGAACCGCCGAAGACCGACAGCCAGTTGTTGGGCGGCGTGCCATCCGGCTTGGCATCGGCCCACACATACCAGTCCTCGCGCGAATTGGTCCTGGACTGACGGCTTTCGACGAACCAGGCATGCTGGTCCGATGTGTGCGAAAGCACCTGGTCGATGATGATCTTGAGCCCCAGCCCGTGCGCCTTGGCGACAAGCTGATCGAAATCCTCGAGCGTGCCGAAGGTGGGTTCGACCTCGCGGTAATTGGAGACGTCGTAGCCGAAATCGTTCATCGGCGACTTGAAGAAGGGACTGAGCCAGATGGCGTCGACGCCGAGATCGGCGACATATTCGAGGCGCTGGGTGATGCCGACGAGATCGCCGATACCGTCGCCGTTGTTGTCCTGATAGGAGCGCGGATAGATCTGGTAGATGACGGCACCGCGCCACCAGTCCTTTTTGGTCGGCGCAACCGTTTCCTCGAAGCGGGGGGCGGTCGGGAACATGGGCGGAAACTTTCTCCCTCAGGCGTGATGCGAACGCTGCGGCCGCTTTCACGCAACATGGCTGAACACGCACAACTCATAACCGAAAACCGATTGCCGATCTTCGGAAAAAGTCCGTTTTCCGTCGGCGGGCGATGCCGTTTCACCTCTGGTTGCGAACCGCGCCCGGGCACCGACACTGTGTTCCGGAGCCTTGCCGTGCTCGCAATCCCGCGCGGCCGGATTGACAGTTTGCCAAAACGTTTTGGGTGGTTATCATATGCAAGTTTTCGGCGCTCGTGCAATGGGTCGGAAGCGACGAAAGGCACCGAAAGCCAAGGAAAATTCCAGTCAGATCGCATTGGCTCGAAAGGACGGCAATTTGACGAGGAAGCGATCGGTGCCGCGCCGGCGCAATGTCACCATCCGCGACGTGGCGGCGGAGCTTCAGCTGTCGATCACCACGATCTCGCGCGCCCTTGACGGCTATCCGGACGTCGCGACCAAAACGCGCAGGCGCGTCGAGGAGGCAGCGGACCGGCTCGGCTATCGGCCCAACCGCAACGCCCAGCGTCTGGTCACCAGGCGCACCCATATGCTCGCCTGGATCCAGTCGGACAATGACCGCGTTTTTGTCGATCCGCATTTCGTCGAGGTGCTGGCCGGGGTGCTGGGCGGTATCCGCGCCGGCAAATACGACATCATTCTTTCGAGCGATACGCCGGAGCGCCAGACCGCCGTTTATGACCGTTATGTCCGTGACAACAGCGTCGACGGATTCCTGGTCAGCCTGCCTCGGTCCCATGACGATGCGCGCATTTCCTTCCTTCTCGAAAGTGGACGGCCTTTCGTCGTGCATGGACGCGAGCATCGCTCGGACCGCTATCATTGGGTCGATATCGACAATTTCGGCATCTTCCGCGCCCTGACCCGGCTGATGATCGACAACGGTCACAGGCGTATCGCCTTCATCAATGGCGATGAGCAGTATGCCTTCGCCGCCGAGCGCCGGCGTGGCGTCGAAGCGGCGCTCGATGCGCACGGGCTGCCGCACGACACCGTCACGATCTACAATGCCACCCATCCCATGGGCGAAACCGGGGACCTGCTGACCGGGCACGCCCTTGCCGACAGCGCCCCCACCGCCTTTCTCTATTCCTCCGCCCTGATGGCGGTCGAGGGTCAGGCGGCCTTCGACCGGGCCGGCCTGAGAACCGGCGAAACGGTGGCGGTCGCCACCATGGACGACCGGCTGCACGCGCTCGATCTGACACGTTATGCCGGACGGTTCACCTTCGCACGCTCCTCGTTGCAGGACGCCGGCACGCTCCTCGCCACCGAACTCATTCGCACCTGCGAAACGGGCGAGCCGTCGCGCGGCATCGTGGTCCCGACGCTTTTCGATTTCGCCGACGGAATCGATGGCAGCCGGCTCGCAGGGGTCGAGGGTCTGGTCTAGAGCATTTTCCGTTCCGATGGAATCAGAACGGAAGCTCCAGGTTATCGAGTGGTCGCGTTTTCGAACCGGCGAACCGGTAT
>CAZKTH010000312.1:0-3798 GCA_964555575.1 uncultured Devosiaceae bacterium
GCCCGCGCCTCGTCGGAAAGAACGGTTGACAGTTCTTCCTCGGTGGCGATATGGCGCCGCAACGCTTCGAAGAACCCGCGCAGCATGTAGCCGGTCGCTTCCGCCGAGTGCGTCGGCCGGCCCTCCGCATAGCTGAGCAGCACTTCGGACAGTTCCTCGGCAAAGCACTCGTCGCCGGTATGCTCGAGTTTCAGGCGGTTGAGGGTCGGGTGTGGATTGAACGGGGTCAGGCCCGGTCTTTCAAGCGCAGCGAACAGCGCGTCCTCCTCGTAACGGTGGGCGCGTGTCATCAGGGTTGGAAGAACGCGGGCGGCATGAAGGCAGACCTTGCGGTCGATGGCATCTGGCAGCGAATCGGCGATCTGCTCGAGGGCATCGCACATCTTGCGCTGTTCGCGCCACAGGCTGGCGCAGGTCTCTAAGATGTTGGAGTCGTTGATCGCTGTCATCGCCATCTGCTCCAATCTTTCGCCTCTTTATTTACGCAACCGCACGCAAAAGGCGGCAGACAGGGTGTAGCAACAGGCCTATAATTCAGACATCATTCGGTTTGGCGCACTATGACTTAGGTCAAGGCGAGGGACGCCGTGCGCCACGGAGCTACCGACACCAACATGCCAGTCCATGCTGCGTGTGTTTGGAGTTGCTGTCGGCATTGTCTCGAGGGGGACGACATAACGAAACTGCACGGGACCATCATCTTCGGTCTCGGAACCCTGCTGGCGCTGTTGACGGCCGGTTTTGCCGCCGACGGCCTGTTCGGCGCCGGCGTGATGATGCGCGACGCCGGCGGCCGAACTCCACCCGGTGGCGGCCGAATGAGCGCGCTGCCTTTCCTCATCCCCATCGCCCTGTTCCTCGGCGGTCTCGGCCTTGTTGCCTTTTTGTGGTCACTGAAGTCCGGACAATACGAGGACCTCGAGGGTGCCGCCCGCCGATCCTGATCAAGGACGAGGACAAACCGCTGGAGGACCGGAAGGATGAGCCAACCTCTGACCCGAGCTGAGATCGACGCCCGCCTGGCCGGCAAGCCGGACTGGCGTTACGACGCCGAGAAGAGGGCGCTTGTTCGCGCCTTCCGCTTCAGGGATTTCTCTGCCGCCTTCGGCTTCATGGCGCGCGCCGCCCTTGTTGCCGAGAAGATGGACCATCATCCCGACTGGTCGAACAGCTATAATCAGGTCTCGGTTTCGCTCTCCAGCCATTCCGCCGGTGGCGTGACCGACAAGGACTTTGCCCTTGCCGAAGCGATGGACGGGATTGCCGTTTCCTAGAGCTAAATGCGTTCTGATGGAATCAGAACGCATGCTCTATCGCTTTGTGGTCGCATCGTTTTTGCGAAAAACCGGGATCCACTTTTTCGCACGATGCTCTAGTCGGCCGACTTGTTCGTCAGCCGGAGCCGGAACCCGTCCCCGACCTTGTCGATTTTGCAGTCGAGCCGGCGTTTCCGCGCCAGAAGCGGAATGTCGATCCGCGCCGCCGGATCGTCGGCGAGCACGTCGAGATCAACCACTGCCGGCCCGTCGAGCGCCTTTTGCGCCCTGAGGACGGGAAGGGGGCATTTCAACCCGCGCGCGTCGATGACCCTGGGCCTGCCCGTCACCTTTCCCCGCATGATCTTGTCCGAAGACCGGTTCTGACCGTTCGCTGTAACGGACCTTCGGTTCGGGATCATGCCTTATGGCGCCATCAGCAGCACCCAGTAGCTGCCGAATTCGGTGTTGCCGTTCCAGCTGACGGCGAGGCCGGCGCGATGCATGCCGGAATCGGAAAGGGCGGCGGTGTCCTTGTCCGAGGCGCGCCAGCCGGAAAAGGTTTCGGCAAAACTGAGGTATCCGGCGCTGGTCAGCACCGCTCCTGCCGCATCGGGCTTGTTCGGCGACTTGCCGCTTGCGGCATAGGCCCTGGCGGCCTGCTGCGCCGCCGCCTCGAGCGCCGGATCGTTGACGAGCGCGGCGGCGCCGCGGCTTTGCCTCAAATGATTGACCATCGAAAGCGCCACCCTGGTGTCGAGGTGAGCGCCGGGTGCATCCATGCGGGCGGTGAGGGCCGGATCGAGACCGATGGTCGGTGAACAGGCGGCCAGGCCAAGCGCGAAGAGTACGGCAATGACGACCGCTAGGCGGGCAAGGACTGGTGTCGGCATGAACGCTCCTGATGTGACCGTGCGGCGCGACGGTCGAGGCGGCTTCCTATCAGGAATCGAACGAATGCAAAACGGGGTCCGTGTCGATCCGGTTCCGCTCATCCCGCCCTGGCGATGGGGACAGGCTTCAGGCCGCCGAATCGGAAGACCTGTTCCCTCGGGCAGCACGGCATGCCGAAGATCGGCGGCGTGCGTCAGACTTTCTGGCACAGGACTGTGTCCGAAAGCCGGCTTCGGGCACCCGTCAGTGCGACGGATCGCCCCGGGCGATGGCGCAGAGCAGCGTGCGAAAAAGTGGGTCCCGGTTATTCGCCAACCAAGGGTCGACCCGAAGGAGCAGATCGTGCCGGCGGCACGATTTGAGGTCCGTAGGATGCGACCACAAGGAGATGGAGCATGCGTTCTGATTCCGTCAGAACGGAAAATGCTCTAGAGCATCGTGCGCAAAAGTGGACCTCGGTTTTGCGAAAAAAACGATGCGACAACAAGAACATAGAGTGGCGAAGCGATTCAACTTGAACGCGCGCCGCTCTAGAGATCGGCGTTGAGCAGATCGCCGCCCGCGAGCAAATCGTCATAGGACTTGCCGGTGACGGATCGCACTTGCAGGAAGCACAGCTCGCCATGGGCAACGCGGAAAAACACCGTGTCGGCGAGACCGTCTGATTTTCTCAAGGCCAGCTGCGTTTCCGAGGCGGTTACCTTGTCCGGCGCGGGAAAGACCTGCCAGGGCATCTGTCCGGCCGGGGTGGCGACGTATTCGTCCTCGGGAATGAAGGAACGGGCGATATAGTCGAGCGAGGTCGCGAAGGACGCCGCGCCCTGCGCCGTCATGATGTCCTCGGGACGGGCTCCGACGATGCCCTTTTCGCCCTTGAGGGTCAGGGTGATGCCGTGGCAGGACTTGGCGCTGGCGTCGCCGGCGAGGACGAAGGAGGATCCGTACAGCAGGCCCCAGCGACCCTCGATCGTGTAGCCGCAGCTGTCTTCCGCGGCGGCCGGTCCGGCAAGAACCAGAAAGCCGATCGTGGTCAGGGCGAGGACGAAAAGGCGGCGCATGGTGGTCTCCTGGACAGCAAGCGGTTTGGCCATTTGGCGAAAAAGCCTGAAGACCTCACAATTCCGCCAGCAATATGGCCGCATTCGCGATTTGACAACCGGGCGGGGAAGGAAATTGCCGGTCCCGACAGGATCCGAACCTGCGACCCTCGGATCGGGAAACGCCGGAGACATCTGGAGCATCGCGCAAAAAGACGATGCGACCACAAGGAGATGGAGCATGCGTTCTGATTCCGCTGGAACCTGCGATGCCCTGGTCGAACCTTTTGCCGCGCTGCCGATCCGGTCATCGGCGTCGATCAGGCGGCGATGACCGTCCCGGCAAACGCAACCCGCGGTCACGGACCATGGAAGCGGCTTCGTGCGGATTGAGCCCGTCGAACAGCGGACGCCTGAGATCGTTGCGTTCTTCGATGCCGACACAGCCTGTCTCCGCCGCAAGATCGAGAAAGGCGGCAAGCGACAAATGCGGCGCCGTTGCCTGATTGAGAGCGAAGTCCATGGCCTTTGCTTGCGGCGCGTTCCGAAGGTCTGCTCATGCGTCGCGTTTCATGATCCACCTGACGGCGGGGTGGGGCACGAAGCGCCAT
>CAZKTH010000313.1:0-3791 GCA_964555575.1 uncultured Devosiaceae bacterium
CGATCTGAGGTCCGAAGGATGCGACAACAAGAACATGGAGCGGCGAAGCGATTCAGCTTGAACGCGCGCCGCTCTAGAGAACGGTCCTGATCCGCCGCATTGCCTCGAGGATGTTCTCGGTCGAATTGGCATAGGAAAACCTCAGGAACCCTTCGCCATAGGCGCCGAAGCTGGTGCCGGCGATGACGGCGACGCCCGCCTCGTTGAGGAGCCTGTCCTGCAGCGCCGCGGCCGAAAGCCCGGTGCCCTCGATATTGGGGAAGGCATAGAAGGCCCCGGCCGGATCGACGGCGCGGAAGCCGGGGATCTGGTTGAGTTCGGAGGTGATGACCCGCCGTCTGTCGTCGAAGGCCCGCACCATCTCAAAGACCGCGTCCTGCGGTCCGTTCAGGGCGGCGATGGCGGCATATTGTGTCGGGGCGTTGACACAGGAATGATCGTTGATCGCCAGGCGCGTCACATGCGGCACCAGCGCTTCCGGCCAGACGGCATAGCCGATGCGCCAGCCGGTCATGGCATAGGTCTTGGACCAGCCGTCGAGCATGATCACCTGTTCGCGGATCTCCGGATAGCTCAACAGCGAGACGTGCTCCCGCCCCTCATAGAGCATCTGCGAATAGATCTCGTCGGAAAGGATCGCCACGTGCGGGTGTTCGGCAAGGCCGGCGACGAGCTTGTCGATCTCGGATTTCGGGGTCACGCCGCCGGTCGGATTGGCCGGCGAATTGATGATGATCAGCCGCGTTTTCGGTGTGATCCCGGCGAGCACCGCCTCGGCGGAAAAGGCGAAACCCTTGTTTTCCTCGAGGGCGATCGGCACCGGCGTCGCACCGGAAAAGCGGATGACCGATTCGTAGATCGGGAAACCGGGATTGGGATACATGATCTCGACCCCCGGCTCGCCCAACATCAGCACGGCGAAGAACATGGTCGGCTTGCCGCCCGGCACCACGACGACACGGTCCGGATCGACCTCGACGCCGTGGCGTTTGTGCAGGTCCGCGGCGACCGCCTCGCGAAGGGCCGGAATGCCGTTGGCCGGAGTATAGCCGTGATGGCCGTCCCGCATCGCCCGGATCGCCGCCTCGACGATGTGGTCCGGGGTTTTGAAATCCGGCTGGCCGATGCCGAGATTGATGATGTCGCGCCCCTCGGCGGCGAGCCTGTTGGCCCGCGCCAGAACGTCGAACGCCGTTTCCGTGCCGAGGCGCGACATCGCCCGTGCGGTTTCAAGCATGTTCCTCAGTCCCCTGCTCCCGATGGAAGCGGAGTGAATGCCATCGGGGAAAAAGAGGCAAGGGCCGTCCGGTCCGAACCGGACAGCCCTCGTGATATCAGCGCCCGCCTTCGAACTTGCGGTGGCGCTGGCCGATGCCCATCGGGCCGTAGGGGTAGTCGTCCATCTGAGGCTTGCTGACGGCATCGAGCTCGGCCATCTCCCCGGCCGTGAGCATGAGATCGGCCGCGCCGAGATTGTCCTTGAGCTGTTCGGGCTTGCGCGCGCCGAGAATGACCGAGGTCACCATGGGCTGTGCCGCCAGCCAGGCGAGCGACACCTGCGCCGCGCTTGCCCCGTGCGCCCCGGCGATTTTCCCGACCGTTTCGATCACTGCCCAGGTCCTGTCCTTGGCGTTGCGCGGGCCATAGGCCTCCATGCCGCGATTGGGATCTTCCCCGAGCCGGGTCGCGCCGGTCGGCGGCGTGTCGCGCTTGTACTTGCCGGCCAGCCAGCCGCCGGCGAGCGGCGACCAGGGCAGAAGGCCGATGCCGGCATCGGCACAGGCCGGCACGATCTCGTGCTCGATGTCGCGCACGAGAAGATTGTATTGCGGCTGCAGCGTGACCGGCGGCGCGAAATGCTGGGCACGGGCGGTGTGCACTGCCTTGGTGATCTGCCAGCCGAGATAGTTGGAAAAGCCGTAATAGGCGATCTTGCCGGCGCTGATCGCGTCGTCCAGGAAGCGCAAGGTCTCCTCGATCGGGGTCAGGGCGTCCCAGGCATGCATCTGATAAAGATCGATCCGCTCGATCCCGAGGCGCCTGAGCGAATTGTCGAGCGCGTCGCCGAGATGGCGGCGGGAAAGGCCGACATCGTTCGGCCCATTGCCCATCGGAAAGCGGCCCTTGGTGGCGATGACGAGCTGTTTGGCTTCGTCCGGATGCGCCTTGAGCCAGCGCCCGATGATCTCTTCCGAGGCGCCGTCGGAATAGACGTCGGCGGTGTCGATGAAATTGCCGCCGGCGGCGACGTATTCCTCAAGCAGCCGGTGCGAGACCTCTTCGCTCGATTCGCTGCCGAAGGTCATGGTGCCGAGGCAGAGATGGGTGACGACGGCGCCGGAATTGCCGAGCTTGCGATATTGCATTGGATGGTCCTTCCAAAGGCGGAATGGCCGCCGGAAGCGGCGGCGGAAATCGTGGTGATTTATGGCAGAACGCGTGAAAAGCGAACGTTAATATTAATGCAGGGCGGCGGCGGAAAGCAAGTACGCCGAGACTTCCGCGCGTTGCCGATGCCATCGGGTCCCGGGGTTCCCGGCTTGCGCCGGGACAGGCAGGTCCCGGGACGACGAGGGGGGAGTTTCGAGGATCTGGTGCCCTGCCGCCGCAATGCAAAACGATGCGCCGCCGGGCAACGATAAATTCATGACCGCAGCGATATCAGGTGATCCGTTCAACGCTTTGCCCTTTCAACCGACGGAATACGCATGCGTATCGTTCTCTGGGTTGTTGCCGTGATCTGCGTCGGCACGCTGTCGTGGTTCCAGTTCGGCCAGCATCGCAGTCTCGAGGAACTCGAACAAAGCTTCGTCGATATTTTCGACGGCCGGCCCGCCCGCGAAATCCTGCTGCTGGGCAACAGCCGCACCTATTCCAACCACATGCCCAAAATGCTGCGCCAGATTGCCGATTCGGCCGGCAGCCCGCAAAAATACCGGATCACCAGCCGGACCCCTGCGGGTTCGAGCCTCGAGATATTGTGGAACGACGGCTATGCTCGGTCATTGCTGCAACAAAGCTGGGACGACGCCATCATCCAGGCGGAAAGCCGGGCCTTTTCCAGTGAAGCCAACACCAGGAGCTTCATGACCTACGGTCCCAAGCTCCTCGGCGCCGTCAGACTGCTGAGCGGCTGGCCGCGGCTGGTGGTCAACTGGTCATACGAATCGACCGCGAAATATGCATTCAGCGAGTCCGACCGCGCGCGTTTCCAGAGGCAGATCAACGCCGGGCATGCGAAAATCGCCGGCATGGCGGGCGCCCAACTGGTCAAGCTGGGCAAGGTCTGGGATGACGTGCGCGCCCATCATCCGGAGATCGCCCTGACCGTCGACGGCAACCATCCGAGCCTTGCCGGCAGCTATCTTTATGCGCTGTTCTTGTACAGGGAGCTGTCGAACGACGATGTCGCAAAGGTCGGTTTCGTGCCCGAGGGGCTGCCGGGCAAGACGGCGGCGATCATGAAGGATGCCGTCGCGCGGTTTTCGCCGCTGGGGTGGTGAGCGGGGGAGGATCGGATGCGCGGACGCCCCATGCGCGAAATCAGACGGGTTGGCGAGCGGCACGCGGAATGGGTCCCGGGATCAAGTCCCGGGACGACGTCGAGGGGAGGAAGGCGTTTGGTGCATTTGGCAAGCTGTTGCCGTAATTGCCGTAATTCCAAGTTTGACCAACACTGGCATTGCGCGCGGCCCCCCATGTCTGCTCTCACCGGCACGCCCGGCAAATGGCGAAGGGTTTTGTTGCGGCCGGGCTCGGGCGTCGGGACACCTTCATTGAAAGACATCCGG
>CAZKTH010000314.1:0-3791 GCA_964555575.1 uncultured Devosiaceae bacterium
CGCAGATTGACCGTATGGCCGGTGGAAGAGGTCAGCTTGTCGTTGGAGAGATAGTCGACCGTCACGTCGGCGCGCAGGCCGGTGCCGCTTTCATAGCCGAAGCCGACGCCGAGCGAATAGCCATAGCCCGGGCTGGCGAAAGTATCGATGCAGTTGCAATACTGCCCGTCCACGGCATGCCACATATTGCCGCCAACGCTGCCGCGCAGATAAAAGCCGCCGGCAAGGCCGGTGTCGACCTGGGGCAGCGGGGGAAGCTCGATCGGCGGATAAGTCGGGTATTCCGGATAATCGGCGGCGATTGCCGGCGCAGCTATAAGAGCGGCGACAGCCACAATGCCTACTGAGAACAAATTGCGCATTGCTTTTTCCTTTGCATTGCCACGTTCGGGTGTGGTTCTCGCAAAGATTGGCAGAATAATCTTAATGCACGATTAACCAAAAAACTTAACCTTAACAAAGTCTTACTGGACTTTTTGTTAGGACTTTCTTCACGCTTCCAGGCCGCTGCAAAACAAACGCCGCAGGAAGATCCTGCGGCGCCAAAAGCGAATTTGCAGCAAGCGGATCGGGTTCAGGCCGCGTCCTTGATCGCACTGGTGACGTCGCGCACCACCGCGGCCACCAGCGCCTCGTCGTCGCCCTCGGCCATCACCCGGATCACCGGCTCGGTGCCGCTTTCGCGGATGACCAGGCGCCCGGCGTCGCCGAGCCGTGTCCTGCCTTCGGAAATGGCCTGCTTGACCAGCTTGTGCTCGAGCGGCTTGCCGTTCTTGAACCGGACGCTCTCCAGGAGCTGTGGCACCTTTTCGAAGCACCTGGTCACTTCGGAGACCGGGCGGTCCTGCTCGCGCACCACGGCGAGCAGTTGCAGCGCCGCGACCAGCCCGTCGCCGGTGGTGGTGAAATCGGAAAGGATGATGTGCCCCGACTGCTCGCCGCCGACATTGAAGCCCTTGGCCCGCATCGTCTCGAGCACGTAGCGGTCTCCAACGGCGGTGCGCTCGAGTCCGAGGCCGAGCGAGGCGAGGTGGCGTTCGAGCCCGAGATTGCTCATCACCGTCGCCACCAGCCCGCCGCCATTGAGGTTGCCGCGCGCATGCCAGGACTGGGCGATCACCGCCATCAGCTGGTCACCATCGACCAGTTCGCCGTGTTCGTCGATGATGATGACGCGGTCGGCGTCGCCATCAAGGGCAATGCCGACATCGGCCCGGACCTCCTTGACCTTGGCGCGCAAGGCCTCCGGCGCCGTCGAGCCGACCTTGTCGTTGATGTTGAAGCCGTCGGGGTCGTCGCCGATGGCGAACACTTCGGCCCCGAGTTCCCACAGCACGATCGGCGCCACCTTGTAGGCGGCGCCATTGGCGCAATCGATGACGACCCTCAATCCGCCGAGATCGATGCCCTTGGGCAGGGTGCGCTTGGCATATTCGATATAGCGCGTCTGCGCCGCCTCGTCGCGATGGGCCCGGCCGATGTCGCGTCCGCGCGCCAGAAGGCTCGATATGTCCTTTTGCATCAGGTCTTCGATATCGGCCTCGATCGCGTCCGAGAGCTTGTAACCGTCGGGGCGGAACAGCTTGATGCCGTTGTCGTCGAACGGATTGTGCGAGGCCGAGATCATCACCCCGAGATCGGCCCGCAACGACCGCGTCAGCATGGCCACCGCCGGCGTCGGCATCGGGCCGAGGAAATAGACGTCCATGCCGACGGCGGTGAATCCCGCCGCCAGGGCGTTTTCGATCATGTAGCCCGAACGCCGTGTGTCCTTGCCGATGACGACACGGTTGCGATGCTCGCCGCGCACGAATTTGAGGCCCGCCGCCATGCCGACCTTGAGGGCCAGTTCCGGCGTCAGCTTGCCGCCATTGGCGAGGCCGCGAATGCCGTCGGTTCCGAAATATTTGCGCGCCATGATGCCTCCAGTTCAGATCGCCAGCTTTATACAGGCAGCGAATGCATTTGACGATGCTTCACCGAACACCTCGTTAACGGCGGAGCCGCCTTGCTGAAGCATCGTGCGGATGCGACCACAAGGAATGTGTGCACGCTTTCTGATGTCATCGGTAAGCGTGTTGGTCTTGCTTGCGGTCCTGGCCTTGTCGAAGGCCGCCTGGCGCCGCGCCTGTGCCTTTTCCGACCACAGGTTCTTCATGTCGTAATAGTCCCTGAAGCTCGGCACATCCGCCGGCAGCCCGACCCAGGGCTGTTTGGAGCGGGTGTAGATATGGGCGTCCGGCTTGATCGCGGTCGGCTCGTCGAGCGTACCGACCCGGACGAAATAGAGATAGCCGCGCCGGCCGTAATCGCTCCAAAGGGCGATCCGGCATTTCGGGCAACGATGGACATCATGCGGCCTTCCGCTTTCCGTGGGAAGCGTCACCACTTCCGGCCGGCCGGTAAGGATTTGCACTCGATCCGCTTCATAAATGGCGTTGATGGCGAAGGCTGAGCCGGTTTCGCGCTGGCAGTCCGTGCAATGGCAGCAATTGGTGAATATCGGCTCGGAGGTCAGCCGGTAGGTAACCTCTCCGCATGAGCAGCGGCCGGTATGAACATGAGGCATGAATTCCCCCGATCGCGTCTTGTGACGCCTTGGTCTGGCGTGTGAGAGATATGCCGTTCCGACATGAAAAAGGCCACCTGAAGGTGGCCTTTTTGCGTCTCGTTTTCCGGCCTCAGCCTTCAGGCTGCGGAGACATGCCTTCGTCGGGCTTGGCGCCCGGCTTGCGGCGCGTGGTCTTGCCGGCGCTCGGCACCGCCGACTTCGCCGCCGCGCCTTCCGGCTCGACCTCGCGCACCGGCTGCTTGCCTACCAGAAGGCCATTGATCTCGTCGCCACTGAGCGACTCGAACTCGAGAAGCGCACCGGCAATGGCGTGCAACTGGTCCATGTTCTCGCGGATGATCCGCTGCGCCGTCTCATAGCCTTCCTCGACGAAGCGCTTGACCTCGGCGTCGACGAGCTTCTGGGTCTCGTCGCTCAAATGGGTGTTGCGCTGCATCATGGAGCGGCCGAGGAACACCTCGTCCTGGGCGTCGCCGTAAAGCAGCGGCCCGAGCTTGTCCGACATGCCGTATTCGGTCGCCATGGAGCGGGCGAGACTGGTCGCCATCTTGATGTCGGCCGAGGCGCCGGAGGTGACCTTTTCGTAGCCGAAGATCTCCTCCTCTGCGACGCGGCCGCCCATGGCGACGGCGAGGTCGGCCTGGCATTTCTGTCTGGTGAGCGAGACCTGGTCCTTTTCGGGCAGGCGGATGACGACGCCGAGGGCGCGGCCGCGCGGAATGATCGTCGCCTTGTGGATCGGATCCGAGGCCGGCATCTTGATCGCCACCAGGGCGTGTCCGCCCTCGTGATAGGCGGTGAGTTTCTTTTCTTCCTCGGTCAGCGCCAGGGTGCGCCGCTCGGCGCCCATGAACAGCTTGTCCTTTGAATCCTCGAACTCGGCCATGGTGACGAAGCGCTTGTTGCGCCTTGCGGCCAGAAGCGCCGCCTCGTTGACGAGGTTCATCAGGTCCGCACCCGAGAAACCGGGTGTGCCGCGCGCCAGAATCCTGAGATCGACATCGGGGGCCAGCGGCACCTTGCGGATATGGACCTTGAGGATCTTCTCGCGGCCGGTGACGTCCGGGTTGGGCACCACGACCTGACGGTCGAAGCGGCCGGGACGCAAGAGGGCCGGGTCGAGCACGTCGGGGCGGTTGGTCGCGGCGATGAGGATGATGCCCTCGTTCGCCTCGAAGCCGTCCATCTCGACCAGCAACTGGTTGAGGGTCTGTTCGCG
>CAZKTH010000315.1:0-3774 GCA_964555575.1 uncultured Devosiaceae bacterium
GCCGGGGCCACCCAAGCCAAAACCGCTCCGCCGGCTGCGCCGGATCGGCCGAACGGGCCGAACAACGCGCCGGGTGGAACGGGCGGCGGTACCGCTCCGGCCAGGTCGAACTAGGCGAAGGGGCGGGCACGGCGATGTCGATCGAGAGCCAGAACCAGCGCGGTGCGGCACTTGCCTCGCTGTTCGTCAAGCGGCCGGTCCTGGCCTTCGTCATCAATGCCATCATCGTCGTTGCCGGTTTTGCCGCCCTGTTCGGCGTGCAGGTCAGGGAACTGCCCAATGTCAGCCGGCCGGTGATCTCGGTGTCGACCAGCTATCCCGGCGCCTCGGCGGAGACGGTCGACTCCGAGGTGACCTCTGAAATCGAGGGTGCGGTCGCGCGCGTGTCGGGGGTGACCGACATTTCCTCGAGTTCGCGTTACGGCTCGAGCCGCACCACGATCGAATTCGATTCGAGCACCGATCTCAACGTCGCCGCCTCCGACGTGCGCGACGCCGTCTCCCGCGTCACACGGCAATTGCCGGAAGGTGCCGAGGCCCCGACCGTGGTCAAGGCCGACGCCAATGCCCAGGCGATCATGCGCCTGTCGGTCACCTCGGAGACCTTGGGCATCGGCGCACTCACCGATCTGGTCGATTCGACCATCGTCGACCGGCTGAGCGCCGTGCCCGGCGTCGCCGACGTACAGTTTTACGGCGACCAGAGCCAGATCTTCACCGTCGATATCAATCAGGCCAAGCTGTCGGCGCGCGGGCTGACGCTCGGCGATCTCAATTCGGTATTTTCCACCATCTCGATCGATTCCCCGGCCGGCACCCTCAACGCGGTCAACCAGAAAATCATCGTGCGCGCCACCGCCAGCGTCACCACGCCCGAAGAGTTCGAGAACATCGTCATCCGCAACAACATACGCGTCGGCGACGTGGCGACGGTCTATGTCGCGCCCAATCCGGGCAGCACCACCATGCGGTCCGAGGGCAAGTCCGGGGTTGGCATCGGTATTGTCGGCCAGGCCCAGTCCAACACGGTGCAGATCTCCGACGGGGTGCACAAGGCAATCGCCGAACTGCGGCAAAGCCTGCCCAAGGGCGTCGACATCGCCATCTCCAACGACGATGCCGAGTTCATCCGCAGCGCCATCGAAGAGGTGGTCCGGGCGATTCTGATCTCGGTGGTGGTGGTGACGGCGATCATTTATGTCTTCTTGCGCGACTGGCGGGCGACGCTCATCCCGGCGGTGTCGATGCCGGTGGCGCTGGCCGGATCGCTGGCCGGCATCTATCTCGCCGGCTTCTCGGTCAACATCCTGACACTGCTGGCACTGGTGCTGGCGACGGGACTGGTGGTCGACGACGCCATTGTCGTGCTCGAAAACATCGTCAGGCAACGCGGGCTGGGCCTGGGGCCGCGGGCGGCGGCGGTCGTGGGCACAAAGGAAGTGTTCTTTGCGGTGGTCGCGACCACGGTGACTCTGGCGGCGGTGTTCGTGCCGATTTCCTTCCTGCCCGGCCAGGCTGGCGGGCTGTTCCGCGAATTCGGCTTCACCCTTGCCATCGCGGTGATGATTTCCTCGGTCGTTGCCCTGTCGCTGACCCCGATGTTGGCGTCGCGTTCCCTCAGGTCCATCGAGGCCCATCATCCCGCCTCGGCCAAGCCCGGACCGGTGGTGCGTCTCGGCAAATGGCTCGAGCGTTTCTATGCCCGCACCCTGCACGGGGCGCTCGATGTTCCGATGGTGGTGCTGGTCATGGCCGGCGCGGTGGCGGCGATCGCCTATTTCGGCTTTTTCAGCCTGCATCAGGAACTGACCCCGCCCGAGGACCGGTCCCAGATCTCGGTCATGGTAAGGGCGCCGCAGAATGTCAGCCTTGCCTATACCAATGGCAAGATGAACGAGATCGAGAACCTGATGGCGCCTCTCAAACAGAGCGGCGAAGTCAGGAACGTCATGTCGATCTCGGGCTTTGGCGGCAATACCAATACCGGCTTCATCATCGTCACCCTGGCGCCCTGGAACGAACGGGCCCGCTCGCAGCAGGCGATCGCCGACGACATCAACCGCTATATCCAGTCGGTCACCGGCGTGCGGGCTTTCGCCGTCTCGCCCAACAGTCTCGGGGTGCGCGGCGGCGGCAACGGATTGCAGTTCGCCGTGGTCGGCACCAGCTACGACACCCTGGCCAAGGCGGCGGACAGTGCGGTGGCGGCGCTTTCCGCCGATCCGCGTTTCGGCAATGTCCGTTCCTCCTACGCCACCACCCAGGCTCAGCTTCAGGTCAGAGTCGACCGGCAGCGTGCCGAAATGCTCGGCATCGACATTTCGGGGCTGGGCAACATTCTGCAGTCCATGCTCGACGGCAAGCAGGTCGGCACCATCTTCATCAAGGACGTCTCCTACCCGGTCTATCTGCAATCGACGAGCCAGCCCATCAACGACCCGACCGATCTCGAGAACATCTTCATCAAGGCCTCGGACAGCCGTTTCGTACCGATATCCTCGATCGTCTCGATTTCCGAAGAGCCGGCGGCGCCCTCGCTCAACCGCGAGTCCCAGCGCCGGGCCATCACCATCAATGCCGGTCTCAGCGACGGTTTCTCCATCGGCGATGCCTATCACGAGGCGCGCACGCTGCTGCTGCCGCAATTGCCGCCGGGCGTTTCCATCATCCCGCTGGCCGAGGCGGCGACGCTTGGCGAGAACGCCAACGGGCTGACCATTACCTTCGGTTTCGCCGTTCTCGTCATCCTTTTGGTGCTGGCGGCACAGTTCGAAAGCTTCATTTCGGCCCTGATCATCATGGTGACGGTGCCGTTCGGCCTGGCTTGCGCCGTCTTTGCGCTGATGCTCACCCATGGTTCGCTCAACGTCTATTCCGAGATCGGGCTGGTGCTCCTGGTCGGCATCATGGCCAAGAACGGCATTCTCGTCGTCGAATTCGCCAACCAGTTGCGCGACCGCGGCCTTTCCGTGCGCAAGGCGATCGAGGAATCCTCGCGCATAAGGCTGAGACCGATCATGATGACCAAGCTGTCGACCATTCTCGGGGCGACGCCGCTGATCCTGGCCCATGGCGCCGGGGCGGAGGCGCGCTCGGCCCTCGGCTGGGTGATCGTCGGCGCCCTCGGTTTCGCGGCGATCTCGACGCTTTATCTGACCCCGGCGACCTATCTGCTGTTCGCCCGCTTCTCCAAGCCGCGTTCGCACGAGGCCGAGCGCCTGGCCCGCGAACTCGATCAGGCCGGCGGCCTGCCGGCCGAGGAGGCCGAGCTGCACGCCAGGCCGGCGGAGTAGATATTCCTCAAGCGCTTTGGCTCAGCGGCCTGCCCGCCACCTGGACAATGCGTGTCCTTGCCGGCCAGACACGGATCACGGCGATGGCCATGAGGAACCACAGCACCGTCGAGATGATATTGGCGCCCGGCGTGGCGTTGAGGAAATTGCAGGTCAGAACCACCATGAAGTGGAAGATGACGATCGCCAGCGTCGAGCGGTTGGTGCCGTTGCAGATCCATGCCATGACGATTTCGAGCGGCACGATGGCGACCATGAAGGTCCAGAACCAGACGGTAAAGGGACCCTGCTCAGCCTGATAGATGCCGGTCATGTAGAACAGCGGCAGATGCCAGGCGGCCCAGATGAAGCCGAGCAGGATGGTCAGCACATAGACCGGGAGGGCGCCCGGATTGCCGAGAATCTCGACGGCCTGTTCGCGATAGGGCGTAAACGCTCCGCTGGTCGCAAGGTCGGCGGCGGCGGTCAGCCCCATCAGCGC
>CAZKTH010000316.1:0-3724 GCA_964555575.1 uncultured Devosiaceae bacterium
CTTCGCCTGAAAACGCTCCAGTTTCATTGCGCGAGGACGGAGCCGACCAGTGCAGCACAGCGAAATCATCAAGATTCAGAAATTCCTGCAGCACAAATTCGGAAATCGCGCCATCGACGTGCGGCCGCGCCCGAAACAGGACGATTCCTGCGAAGTCTATGTCGGCGAGGAATTCATCGGCATGATCTATATCGACGATGAGGACGGCGACATCTCCTACACCTTCCAGATGGCCATTCTCGACATCGATCTCGACGATTACACCTGATTCCGGCCGGGCCGGCGCTCAGCGCACGATCCTGCCGGCGCCGATCCGCTCGAGCATGGCGGCGAGCGGCATGTCGAACTTCCGCCAATCGGCAAGCGCCGCCTCGGAAAAGCCGAAGGTGGCGCTGAGGCCGCTGTCGAGCACCAGGGTCCTCAAGCAGGCATTGGCGCCGTCTTCCGCCAGCGGGCTGGTGCATTTGGCGGTGAAGGGATCCTGCCGGATCGGATCGTACCAGACCGTTTCTCCCTGATAGCCTTCGCTGCCGGTCAGCGGCTTGCCGATCAGGCCCGGAACCGCGTTGCTGAGCTCCTCTTTCGAGAAGTGCTGCAAAAAGACGGTGTCGAGCAGGGCCGAACTGGCGCGGGCCCGCGCCTTGGGCACAAGACTGAGGGTGACGGGCAGCCTGGTTTCGGCGTCGATATCGAGCGACAGGGCAAGATCGAGCCGGTCCGAAAAGTCGGACCCCGGCTGTTCGGGAAAGCGCAGCCAGGCGGCGGGAACGGTGAGGGCGACGCCCGAGACATTGACCGGCACCGTCGCCAGCAAGGCATCCGCCTGCGCCAGCCGCTCCGACCTCCTCCCGACCGCATCGATTCCATAGGCGATGGCAACCGCCACAAGCGCCACGACGATTCCGATGGCCAGGAAATTGGTCAGGTGTCCGGCCGGCCGATCGGGTGCCCGAAGCGCCGGCGCATCGCCCCCTTGCATCGCCCCTTTTGTCCGTCCGCCCAATGCCGTCAGCATGTCTGCCGTGCCCCTCCGATCAGGTCTGCCGATGCGCGCGCGGCATTAACCAAGCCGACGCATAAGCCGTGACCGCAAGCATGCAGGCCGATATACTTAACAAAGGGTAAACGACGGTCCTGTCCGTCGGATTTCGTTGGCGTGTCGTATCGGCCGCGCCGCGAAAAGACAGTTTGTTTCCGGATTTTCCGATGGCGGGTCGATGCCGCGTCCGCCTCGGGTACCAGGGATTTTGGGGGCGTTATGATGCAGTCCGAGTTTATGTTGGCCGTATTTCTGATGGCAGTCGGAATCAGCGTTGCCGGCGCCGGCACCCATCTTTATCAGGGCCTGACCCAGCAGGAGGCGATGCTGCGCTATGACGGCCGCACCGTCTTCGGCATGTTCGGCAACCTCATCATGAGCTTTTTGTGCGGCCCCTACATCATGCTGCAGCTCGGCGTGCGCAGCCGGGAAGGCGAGACCATCTCGATCAGCCAGTTGCTGATCGCCGCCTTCGTCGGTTTCGGCTGGGCCTTCATCACCGGGCTGCTGATCACCGCCATCTTCATCAGCATAACCGGCTGAGCGGCCGGAAACTCCGGCACGGCATTACGATCAAAGGTGAAAAGGGCCCGAGTCAGCGCGCGAACGCCGTTCAGGGATTGCCTTTTTCCAGCGCAGCGAGGCGGGTCGGCGGATCGTAGATATCCACCCATTTGCCGGCATTGGTCTGCGACTGGCGCTTGAGATACTGATAGGGCGTGTTGGTCCACACCTTGATCAGCGCATCCTGATTGTCGAGGACGAGATCGCCACGATCGGTGCGGACCATCAGGACGGCGTGACCCTCGCCGTTTTTCTGGCGCACCACCGTCATCAGAAGCGTGCTCGCCGGCCATCCGTCCTTGATCAGGGCGCGGCGCTTGGCCAGGGCAAAATCCTCGCAATCGCCGAAACCGTCGGGATAGGTCCAGAATTCGGCCACATGATAGAGCTGCTCGTCCGTCGCCGGCGTGATCTGGGTGTTGTATCTGGAATTGATGTCGATGAGCTGGCGCCATTTGGACTGGCTCAGTTCGACGGCATCGACCACCACCTTGTTCGGCCCGCATTCGCTGCGATGGAAATGACAGAACTCGGCATGGCCGATCGGCGTGCTCGTCTGGTTGTGGCCGGTCGCGGCGAAGGCCGGATTGGTGAAATCGACAGTGAGGGCCAGGGCACTTCCGGCACTGCCGAGACTGCCGACCAACAAGACTGTCGCAAGCGCGATCCGTCGCGATACCGTCCGATCCATTGCCCGATCTCCATTGACAATGGAAGGCTAGGATCGGGCGATTGCTTCGACGCGAAAAACACGACCGAGTTTTTATGCGTGTTTGAAGCTGGTTTTGTTCAAATTTTACGGGTATTTGAGCCGATGGCGACAAAGCGCGCCGCCGCCGGCCTGTTGCCATGGCGAAAAGGCGCGTCGGTCCGGCCGGTGCCGGATACGCCAAAACAAAAAAGAGAGAAAGTCCGGTCAGTCGACCCTGAGGTTCTGCTGCACCACCGACAGCATTTCCTGCACCGAGGAAAACTCGACGCCGACGCCGTTCTCGAAATGACGGGTAACGCGCGCCCGCATGCGCCCGACGGTGATCGGCGTGCCGGCGGCGGGACGGACATCGATCTCGATGGCCGCGCCGGACAGGGAGATGTCGGTGATCTTGCAGGAGTAGCGCCGGCCGTCGTCCAGGGTGATGATCGAATGACGGTTGTCGGGCACGACGCGTTCGTGGCGCCGGTCCTCGGTCAGGTTCAGCACATCCTTGTTGGCCAGCCAGGTCAGCTGCGCCGCCAGCTTCTCGCGTTTGCGCGGCGTCGAGATCACTTCGATGTTGAAACCGCCCTCGACCAGTTCGAGCACCGGGCCTTCAATGCGGCCGATGTGATCGAGATAGGCGATGACCCGTTCGCCGACCACGCCGGACACCGGCGCGATGACCATCGCGCCGCCCGGCGACATCTCGATGACCTGGCAGGGAAACTCGCGCCGGTCCGCCAGCATGTAGCGTCCGAGCAGCGAAACCCGTACGCGCTGGAATCGCGGCGGATCGCCGGCAAAGACCGGCATTTCGGGGGATAGGTGCCCGGCGGATGCGGGGTTGAACATCATCTGACGAACCGACTACTGCAGCTTCATACAAAGTTTACGCGAGCAACAGTTAATCGCGGGTAATCCGCTTCGTGAAAACTTGCCTTGCAAACGGGGGCAACAACCAAGAACCTGTCAGCTTTCGCACGTGTCAAACTGCCGGTTTCACACGAAAAGGGGCGGACATGGTCCGCCCCGCTGCAGATGTGACGTGGATCCCCTTATGGTTTTGTACCAGAACGCCCTGTTCCGGCTGTCGCGGGGATCATTCAGGAGCTTTTCAGGAGCGGCCGCCGTCGATCACCGCCAGATGGGCATAACGACGCGCCTCGTAGCCATAGACGCGGGCCGGAACCGGGACGGGGCCGGTCGCGCCGGCCGCGACGACCGCATCGACTTCGGGGAAGGCGATGGTGTCGTTGCCATTGGCGCCGGTCACGGCGGGATCGTCCGGCCAGATCAGCCTCAGACCGGTGATCTTCTGCTCGACGATCGGCTGGGTGCCGAGCCAGTAGGGCTCGTCGAGCGCCGTCATCCCGCCGAGAATGCGGGCACTGCGTCCGGCCGGCAGACGCGCCAGCCGGCGGCCA
>CAZKTH010000317.1:0-3681 GCA_964555575.1 uncultured Devosiaceae bacterium
GTCACTCAACCCACTGTTTGGCCTTGTTCTGCTGGTACTGGGCACGGGCTTTTTGGAGCCGTTCCGGTCCGCCGGTCTGGGGGACGGCGACGTCCCACCAGTGGCCGCCGGCGCCGGTTCCGGGCATGGGGTCGGTATCGATGACGATGACGGACGGGACATCGCGGTCACGGGCGGCGACGATTTTTTGTTCGAGTTCGGCGATGGTTTCGGCCTTTTCGGCGTGGGCGCCGAGGGATCTGGCGTGGGCGACGAAGTCGATCTCGGGCTGCACTTCGACATTGGCGTTGATGTAAAGGTTGTTGAACGGGGCGCCGCCGGTTTCCTTTTGCAGCCGGTTGATGCAGCCGAAGCCGCGATTGTCGGTGAGGACGACGATGAAGGGGACGCGGCGCATGACGGCGGTGGCCAGTTCGGAATTGGCCATCATGTAGGAGCCGTCGCCGATGAAGCAGATCACTTCCTTGTCGGGTTCGGCCAGCTTGACGCCCATGGCGCCGGCGATCTCGTAGCCCATGCAGGAATAGCCGTATTCCATGTGGTAGCCGCCCTTGTTGGCCCGCCACAGGACCTGCAGGGCGCCCGGCATGGTGCCGGCGGCGCACATGGCGACGGTGTTGTCCCCGGCCTGGCGCTGCACCGCCCCGATCACCTGGGCGTCGGTCGGCAGGCTGTCGGTGTTCGGCATGGCGGTGACCGCGTCGGATGCCGCGAACCAGGCGGCGCGCCTGCCCCGGTCCTGGTCGGGGTAGCGTTTGTCGCCCAGGGCCCTGTCGATGGCGCGTATGGCGATCCTGGCGTCGGCGACCAGCGGCATGGCGCCGTGCTTTTGGGCGTCGTAGCCGGCGAGGTTGATCGAAACGAGCTTGCGCTCGGGATTGGCAAAGACCGTCCAGCTTCCGGTGGTGAAGTCCTGGAAGCGCGTGCCGATGCCGATGACCAGATCGGCTTCCAGCGCCACCTGGTTGGCGACCGCGGAGCCGGTGACGCCGGACGAGCCGAAGTTCAGCTTCTCGGTCCAGTCGAGCGCCCCCTTGCCGGCCTGGGTCTCGACGAACGGGATGTTGTGCTTGCGGGCAAAGGCCAGAAGATCGTCTTCGGCCCCGGAATAGAGGACGCCGCCGCCCGAGACGATGACCGGCTTTTGTGCCTTTTTCATCAGCTGGACGACGTCGGCGACCTCTTGGGGGTCGGGTTCGATGCGGCGGATGCGCCAGGTCCCGGGCGCGAAAAAGCTTTCCGGATAGTCATGGGCCTCGGCCTGCACGTCCTGGCAGAACGAAAGCACCGCCGGACCCGCATTCTGCGGATCGGTCATCATCCCGAAAGCCCGCGGCAGGGCGGTGATGATGTGCTCGGGCCGGGTGATCCGGTCGAAATAGCGCGAGACCGGCCGGAAGCAGTCGTTGACCGACATGGTGCCGTCGTCGAAATCCTCGAGCTGCTGCAGCACCGGATCGGGGCGGCGATTGGCGAAAACGTCCGAGGGGATCAACAGCACCGGCAGGCGGTTGACATGGGCCAGGGCGGCGGCGGTCACCATGTTGGTCGAGCCCGGCCCGATCGAGGAGGTGACGGCCATCGCCTTTTTCCGCCTTTTCGTCTTGGCATAGGCGATGGCGATATGGGCCATGGTCTGTTCGTTCTGGCCGCGCCAGGTGGGAAAGGTCTCCTTCATGCCGTAAAGGGCCTCCCCCAGCCCGGCGACATTGCCGTGCCCGAAAATGGCCCAGATGCCCGCGATGAAGCGCTCTCCGTCCGCGTTCATCTGAACCGCAAGCCATCTGACCATGGCCTGCGCCGCCGTCAGCCGGATCGTTTTTGTCATGTCCGTTCTCCTTGCGCGTTTGCCCGCGCTTCATCCCAGATCCCTGCGAGCCGTCGATAGCGGGCCGCCATCTCGGCGACGGCCGCCGCGTTCGTCGTCTCGCCCTTCAGCCAGGCCCTGGCCACCTCCCCGAAGATCGTCCGCCCGACGGCAAAGCCCCTGACCAGCTCGAATTTGGCGGCAATGGCAAAGCTCGCGGCCAGTTCGTCTTCCGGCGCGTCGAGCCCGAGAACGACGATGCCGCGGGTATGGCTGTCATGGGCCGCGATGGCCTGGATGGCGTTGTGCCAGGCCCTTTCCGACACCATCGGCTCCAGCTTCCACCAGTCGGGGAAGATCCCGGCCCGGTAGATGCGGTCGATCACCCTGGCGACACTCGTTTCCTCGACCGGCCCGACCCGGGAAGGAATGACCTCGAGCAGGAACTCCAGACTGTTGCGCCGCGAGGCGGCGAACAGGCGCGAAACGGTGGCGAGCTGGTCGGCCCAGAGCGCGTCCGCGTCGTCCGGATGGGCAAAGCACAAAAGCTTGACGACATTCTCCCGGGCCCATTCACAAAGTTGTCCGCAATCGGGACCGAGTTCGGGTTCGAGCTGCAGGGGCCGCGAACCGGGAAGCTCGGCCGGCCGGCCGATCCACAGTCCCGTTCCCGAGGCGGCCCACAGCGCCTGGCGGCCGATGCGGTTGTCGCACAGGATGCCATAACCGCCCTGACCGTCCTGGACCTTCAGGGCCGCATCAAGACAGAGCTTTTTGAATTGGCCGCCTTTTGCCGGCGTGTAGCCCTCCATCCGTTCGAGCTGGGAACGGTGGTCGAAGGCAAAAACCCTGAGCGTCGACCAGTCGCCCTTGCGGTTGGTGGCCCAGTGCACCTGCTCGAGTTCGGAATCGTGCCTGAGATCGGGCCTGACGATGCCGCGCCGGAAGAAGAACTGCAGTTCCTCCCAGCTCGGATAGGCCGGGGTGCAGCCATGGCGGGAAACGGCAAGGGCGCCGCAGGCATTGGCGTACTTCAGCGCCGTCGGCCAGTCCTCGTCGTCGAGCCAGCCCTTCAGCAAGCCGCCCATGAAGCCGTCGCCGGCCCCCAGGACGTTGAATACCTCGATCCGAAAGCCCGGACCGCTCTCGCCCTGGTCCAGATCGTCCGGGATGGCCCCGGCATAGGCCGTCGCCCCCGCCGCGCCGCGCTTGCAGACCAGCGTCGCCTTCGACACCGCGCGTACCGCCCTCAGCGCCACGACCGTATCCGTGGTGCCGCCGGCAATGTGAAACTCTTCCTCGGTCCCCACGATCAGGTCGAACAGGTGCAAACTCGATTGCAGCTTTGCGGTCACCCTTTCGCTTTCGATGAAGCGGTTCTCGCCCTCGCCGAAGCCGGCAAGCCCCCAAAGGTTCGGCCGGTAGTCGATGTCAAGCGCCGTCCGCGCCCCGCTCTCCCGCGCCAGACGAACCGCCTTCAGCGTCGCCGCCTCGGTCCGGGGGTGGGAAAGATGCGTCCCCGAGGCCACAACCGCCCGCGCCTCGGCAATGAAGGCCGGATCGATGTCGTCTTCGGAAAGCCCCATGTCGGCGCAGTTGTCGCGGTAAAAGATCAGCGGAAACTGCTCCTGGTCCCTGATCCCCAGAATCACCAGCGCCGTCAGCCGCTCCGGATCGGTCCCAACCCCCCTGACATCCACACCCTCCCCGATCAGCTGCTCGCGGATGAACCGGCCCATGTGTTCGTCGCCAACCTTGGTGATCACCGCCGCCCGAAGACCCAGACGCGACGCCCCGCACGCCGTGTTGGTCGGCGAACCGCCAATGTACTTGTCAAAACTCCCCATGTCCTCCAAACGCCCCCCAACCTGGCC
>CAZKTH010000318.1:0-3661 GCA_964555575.1 uncultured Devosiaceae bacterium
TCCGGGCCGGCTGCTTTCATGGATCGATCCAAGCCGGGAATCAGCCCGCCCATCTGGACGGCACTGGCAAGGTGCTCAATCTGTCGGTGCCGCGATATCGCCATTGCCTGGCCGACTATCGCGGCACCGGCAGAGGCCGCCCCTCCAGCATCGTCTCCATCGAGAAGATGCCGGTCACGGTCTCGAAATCGAGGTCGACGATCAGCGCCTGATAGGCGCGGTCATAGCCGGCCATGCTCGTCGTCACGACCTTGAGCAGATAATCCCACTCGCCACCGACGCGGTGCATCTCGACGATTTCCGGGATCGACTCGGCCCGTTGCCGAAACCGCGTGGCCCATTCGGCGTCATGATGACGCGTTCGCACCATGACGAAGACGGTCAGGTCGAGTCCGAGGGCGGACGTGTCGATCCGGGCGGTGCTGCCCTTGAGTATTCCCGCCTCTGTCAGTTTCTGCAGCCGCCGCCAGCAGGCGTTCTGGGACAGGCCGACCCGTTCCGACAGCGCGCGCTGCGACAGGCTGGCATCGGCCTGCAGCAGGGCGATCAGCTTGTTGTCGATCACATCGATTTTTCGTAGAATTCCGTTCATCTGATCGAATATTTTCGATTTATGGAGTTACATTCATAGAAATATCCTCCGCAGCCTGTGTCAATGTCCTTTGTAACACGGCCAAGAGGTGCCCATATGGACCCCGCTGCATTCTTTGACGCGTTCCGCGCCGGATTTGCCGGAACCGATGCCATCGCCGCCCTGCGCTCCGGCCTGATCGGCAAGGACATAATGGTCGAGGGGCCGTTCGGCGAAAAGCCGATGCTCTATGCCGATTACGTTGCTTCGGGCCGTGCCGTGCAGCAGGTCGAACAGGCGATCCTTCAAAGGGTTCTACCCTATTATGCCAACAGTCATACCGAGAGCTCCTATTGCGGCGCGGCCATCACCGGTCTCAGGCAGGCTGCCCGAAATGAGATCGCGCGCCTTTGCGGCGCAAGCGAAGAGCATGCCGTGATCTTCGCCGGATCGGGCGCCACGACCGGCCTCAACCGCCTGGTTCATCTGCTCGGTGTCGACAAGGCGGTGGCCGACGGGCGCGGAGCGACCATCATCATCGGCCCCTACGAGCATCACTCCAACATCCTGCCCTGGCGCGAGAGCGGCGCGCAGGTGATCGAACTGCCCGAAGCCGAACACGGCGGCCCCGATCTCGAAGCGCTCGAGCGTGCGCTGGCGATGGCAGAGGGACTGGTGATCGGCAGCTTCTCGGCCGCCTCGAACGTCTCCGGCATCCTGACCGACGTGGTCGCGGTGACGCGGCGGCTCAAATCCGCCGGGGCCCTGGCGGTCTGGGACTACGCCGGCGGCGGGCCCTATCTGCCCATAACGATGGTGCCGGCGGCGGATGCGCCCATCGACGCCGTCGTCCTGTCGCCGCACAAATTCGTCGGCGGCCCCGGCGCCTCGGGTCTGCTTGTGATCCGGCGCGACGCGGTCGCCTCCACCGTCCCGACCTTTCCCGGCGGCGGCACGGTGCGGTTCGTCTCCTCGGACGCACAGGACTATTCGCTCGACATCGCCGAGCGCGAGGAGGCCGGCACCCCCAACATCGTCGGCGATATCCGCGCGGCGCTGGTGCTCATCCTCAAGGACATCGTCGGCGTCGACCGGATCGCCGCCATCGATACCGAGCTTGCCCGGAGGATGAAGGGCGAAATCGCCGGGATGGAGCGAGTCGAACTGCTCGGTCATCCCGACGTCGTCCACCTGCCGATCTTCTCGTTCGTGATCGCGGACGGCGGCAACCGACCCTTCCATCCGCAATACGTCACCCGGCTGCTGAGCGACCATTTCGGCATACAGGCGCGTGGCGGCTGCGCCTGCGCCGGCCCCTACGGCCATCAGCTGCTGCACATCGACCGGGCCATGTCCGACCGGCTGCGCCGCAAGATCCTTGCCGGCGATCTCACCGAAAAGCCCGGGTTTACCCGGCTCAGCCTCAACTATCTGATGACCGGGGAGGACGTGTCGCGCATCGCCGAGGCCCTGCGTCGGCTGCCGGCGCTCGCCGAGCAGTTGTGCGGTTCCTATGCCCCTGACGGCCGGACCGGCACGTTTTCCGCGCGTGACTGCGGGTTCCGGGCGGCGGCCGGCTGAAGCGGATCGCGCGTCCTGCGCGGCGACAACCGGCGTGCTCGCGGCGCCGATCACGCTTTTTTTCATGGTCGGCGCCGGCCCTGAGCGCGTCGCCGGCCATTGCGCGCGAGGGGAAGGAAAATCGAACAGGGCGGAAGTCAAGATCACCAGGCCGATCAGGCGCTTCGGCGTAATCGAACTCGTTCCGGCGCGGCCCTCCGGCCGTGGCAGGTCCACTCTCTTGAGGACGCTCGCTGGACGCCGCTGTTTCGCACGACACTCCGGGCTCACTTCAGGCGCCGCGAGCCTTGCGCTGGATCAACGCCGGCGCCATCCCGGATCGGTAGTGTTTTGCCGAGCCTCAGGGGAACTGTTGTGAAACGGATGTGCCCGACATTGGCTGTGGCGGTTGTCTCGACTTTTTGTGGTGCACTCTGCCAGCCCGTCGCGACTTTTGCGCAGGACGCGCAATCGCTTCAGGTCGCCGAGTCGCGATGGCCGCCAAAGCCGACACAGTCCTACCCGGCCCAGCCTTCCGTCTTGTTCGACAACGGCAATATCCAGGCCGTTGCCAATCAGCCCACCCGCACAACCACCTTCACGGTGACCCGTCCGACCCGCATCAACGCCATCACGGACTACCATTGGAACAATGCCCTCGGGGCGCGTCCGGGGACCATTGCGCTGTTCTCTTTGAGCGGAAGGATATTCGGTCCCTGGCAGGCAAGCGGCAGTCCCGGTCAAGGCGGCGTTCCGAACGCCTACTGGACGGTCCGGTTCAGCAATTTCGTCCTGCCGCCCGGGCGATATGTCGTGGTCGATTCCGATATCGCCACGTGGTCGCAGAACTCCGGAACCGGCGGCGCCGGGATGGTGCGCATCGAGGGCGGTTAGAGCATCGTGCGCAAAAGTGGGTCCCGGCTTTTCGTCAACTGAGGACCGACCCGAAGGGACAGATCGTGCCGGCGGCACGTTTTGAGGTCCGAAGGATGCGACCACAAAAAGAGTGAGCACGCGTTCTGATCCCGTCAGAACGGAAGCTCCAGGTTATTGAGGGGTCGCGTTTTCGAACCGGCGAACCGGTATCCACTTCGCCTGAAAACGCTTTAGCGCCAAGCAATTGCCGTGCCGATGCCTTCGGCAGGTTGCCGATCGGCATGCCTAAACGACCACTGACCCTGGAGTCACCTACTGGCAAATTCAATACGCACGTCCATACGCCTGAGAGCTTGCCACAAATCAACTTGTCTGCAGAAGAAGAAGTCAAGCATTGAAAAGTTAATTCTGCTAAAGAATTTGCGAGAGGAACAGTCTGGTCCGCTCGTGGCGCGGATTGGCGAAGAAATCGCCTGGTTCGTTTTCTTCGATGATCTGGCCGTCATCCATGAAAATCACCCGGTTCGCGGCCTGACGGGCGAATCCCATCTCATGGGTGACGCACAACATGGTCATGCCGTCTTGGGCCAATGAAATCATGACATCCAGGACTTCCTTGATCATTTCCGGATCGAGCGCCGAGGTCGGCTCGTC